>CAKVGK010000002.1 GCA_934747385.1 uncultured Clostridia bacterium
ACTCTAACGTAAGAAAAAGGGAAAGGCTAATAACCTTTCCTTTTTTGTTTTGGTTAAATAAAAAACCACCTGATTATAGGTGGGGGCTTGGTGTTCTCGGCGGGAATCGAACCCACAACAAAGCCTTAGGAGGGCTCCGTAATATCCGTTTTACTACGAGAACATGGTGCGTGTTGAGTGTTTTACAAATTAGTTTAAGCGAGGATTGGCGCAGGCGCATGAATTGGATTGTGTTGAAAATTAAGGGAGTATGATTTGCGACTGAATAAATGTAGCACACATGGCTGGTTTTGTCAAGCGAAATGCTTTTTAATGCTGGCAACACAGAGATAATATTTGTTTTTATTTTGGTCTTTCATGTGAAAAAGTTTTAGTTTGATTTTTTTGTTGTAATCTCGCATGGAGCTGTTGTTGCCAAAAATCTTTTTGCGGCTTTCGTATTTTGTCCATTCTTCGGTGAAAAGTTTATCAGGGCAATTTGATTTTGCGATTTTTTTGCAAACTTTGGCGGAGAAAAATCTGTTTGCTACTTTTGTGTTTAACTTTGTTAAAATTTGAATGTCAATTCCAACAGGGTAATCTGCCAAAATTGTTGCAACATAATTTTTGTTGTGGGTAATACTAAAAAATAAATTTAATGTTTCGTCCTCAAAGAAAGGCTTGCCGTCTTCAGTGGTGTTTATAACAAGTTTGTCCAAATCCAAACTCAAAATTTTTAAGCTTTCCTTTAGAAGTTGATATGAATAAAAAACTCTAGTTTTGTCTATGTTTGTAGCGTATTGTTCGATGCGTTGTGCAAAATAACGGTTAGCAATCGGCTGACCTGAATAATCTTTATTGGTTATTTCTAATATATTTAGAATTTTCATTATACAAAGTAAAAAATTAATAATTAATGAATAAATATTAAAATAATAATTAAAAATGTATGTTTTTTCACGTAATTTTAATAAATTATCAAATTTTATAATTGGTTTATCAAATTTTCAATTTCTGCAAGAGTTGTGAATTGCATTATTTTAACTTTAGTTTCAGTTGCCAAAGGAGTGGATTTAACATACCACATTAAATGCTTTTTAAAATAAGCAACCAAAGTTTTTTCTGTTCTAAAATAAGATTTTAAAAGTTCCAAATGTGTTAAAATGACCTGCTTCTTGCTGTATGGTTGATTTGTCCCTTTTAACTTTGAAAAAATCTCTGGATTGCCCATTGCTTGCCTGCCAATCATTACGCCTGCGCAGCCAATGGATTTTGCAAAATCTACGTCTTGTTTTGTTGCAATGTCGCCAGACCAAAAAACTGGAATGCTTACACTTTCAATTAGTTTTTTATATGCTGACTTATCAACTGTTCCGGAATAACCTTGCTCGCGAGTTCTGGCATGAAGTGTTATGAAAGCTGCGCCACATTTTTCACACATTTTGGCGAATTCAATATAGTTTATGTTGTCATCAATTCCAAGCCTAAATTTAACGGAAACAGGCTTACTTGTGTTGCTAACCAGGGCAGTGATAACTTTGCTTGAATTTTCCAAATCTCTCATCATGGCGCTGCCATCTTTATTTTTCACAATTTTAGGTGCAGGGCAGCCGCAATTAAGGTCGATGAAATCGAATTTTTCAAACCTTTTGTCGTTGATTAAATAAGCAATATTTGGGTCGTGAAAAAACACTTGGCAGCCGCAAATTGCTTTTGCTTCTTCTCGCAACATTTTTTCTGTTTGTTTGCTGCTGTGTTCAAAAGCTTTCAAACTTATCATTTCGGTAACAACCATGTCTGCGCCAAAATCTGCACAAATTTTTCTAAAAGCAAAATCTGTTACGCCTGCCATTGGCGCAAGTGCTATCATAAATTTGTTGAATTTAAGTTTCATATTAATAGTATATAAAATTATAAAAATATTTCAAAATGATTTTAATTTGTTGATATAAACAAAAAATATAAATTAATATAAAAAATAATTAAAAAATTAAATTTTCGCATTAATTTTGGCAATTTTATTTAATTTTTATAAAATTTTTAATAAATATTTTAATTTTATTTGCAAAAAATAGGTTATGAAAAAAAATAATTTATTCACAGGAGCCTTGATTTTATCTATAGGCGGTGTGCTTGCAAAAATATTCAGCGCGGTGTATAGAATTGCTTTAACGCGAATTTTGGGCGGAGAAGGAATTGGAATATATCAGTTAATTTTTCCCCTTTATGCACTTTGTGTTGTGCTTGCAACTGCAGGGCTTCCAATGGCAATTTCAAAGGTAATTTCAAAACATAAAAATTGTAAAAGTCAAATTGTTAAAAAATGTTTTGTTATAACAAGTTGTATTTCACTTTTGCTGGCACTGATTTTGTCGGTCTGCAGCAAACCGCTTGCGGCGCTGCAAGGAGCAAAAGAAATTTGGATTTGTTATTTAATTTTGGCACCAACAATAATTTTGGTCAGCGCAACCAGCGTTCTGCGAGGCTACTTTCAAGGTGTGGGCTATTTTTCACCAAGCACCATTTCAAGCGTTATTGAGCAACTTGCAAAAATGGTTTTTGGTTTAATGTTGAGTTTAATGTTAATCAACATAAGTCTGTTCGCCTCAATTATTGGTGCAATGGTGGCGATTGTTATAAGTGAATTGTTTGCTTTGTTTGTACTTATAATTTTCTTTAAAAAGAATCCTCCAAAAGACAAAGAAACTCAAGAAAACATTTCAATAAAGGAAGTGTTTAAAGATATTTTGCCAATAACCATTACGAACGTTATTTTGCCAATAAGCAGTTTTGTTGACAGCCTGCTTGTTGTTAATCTGTTAAGCATAAATTTCAGCAAAAACATGTCAATTTTTATGTATGGGGTAGAATCTGGTGCGGTGTCTTCATTGGTTAGCCTGCCAACCATATTTTCGTTTGCTATTGCAAGTGTACTGCTTCCAACATTAACAGGGAATAGCCATGTTCACAATAAAACACACAAGTTAGCATTGGGCTTAAAAATTGTGCTGATTATCACTTTGCCTTGTGTTATTTGCTTCACTTTGTTCCCAGATAGATTGATAAAACTTTTGTATGCAGACAAACTATCCGGCTTCGGCGTTGAAGGGCTAAACATTGCATATAGGCTTCTCACAATTTCAGGTTTTGGTGTTGTGTTTTTAAGCATTAATCAATTATATTCAAGTTGTTTGCAGGCGGTGGACAAGCGCATGGCGACCATTAGAAACTTAACAATGGCGGTTGTGGTTAAATTTGTTATTGAACTGATATTTATGCCAAGCGTAATGGTTAATATTTATGCACTCGCTGTTGGAAACACGGCATGCTATATAACTGCCATGGCATTAAACCATTTGGAAATTGAAGAGAGTTTCCCATTGAAATTCGATTACATGTTCATGTGCAAATTATTGTTGTGCAATGCGGTTATGTTGGTTTCTCTCATATTGGTGTTTGGCTTAAGTCAATCTCAAATTGTTGTTCTGTTGGGATTTGTGCTTGCTGCCGCATTGTATTTGCTTTTGCTTTTCGCAACCAAAATTTTCAACAAAAAAGACTTGGCAATGCTAAAATATGGAACAATAAAACGTTAATTTGAAATATTGTGATTAATTTTAAGTTTATTGGTAAAAACCTTATTAATAATTTTTAAGGAGATACTATGAATAAAAATGAATTTGTAACAGAGATAAACGCAAAAACTGGTTTGACAAAAAAGGATTGCAAACTTTGCTTGGAAACAATAATCAGTGTGATTAAGGACGCTCTTAAAAATGGTGACAGTGTAACCCTTTCCAACTTTGGGAAATTCAAAGTGAACGAAATCAAAGCAAAGCCAATGTATAGTTTTCAAACTGGAAAAACTTATTTGGCAGAGCAAAGAAAAACACCAGTTTTTAGAGCAAGCGAAAATTTAAAAAGAAGTGTAAAATAAAATTAAAATCATAAAAAAATCAACAAAAACAATAAAAAAAGCAAATTATTTTGCTTTTTTTCGTTTTTCTTTAAAAAATGATTGAATTAAATTTTTATTTTCCTTTTCAAAATCTTCAAATTTTTCAATGTTTACAGAGTGATTTAAACATGTTTGCAAATTAAATTTTGTTAATCCACCACTTTGTTCATCGGTCACTGCGTAAAACAAATTTTTAAATCTTGCGTTCATAATTGCGCCTGCACACATTGGGCAGGGCTCAAGAGTTACATAAATATCGCAGTCGTCCAATCGCCAAGATTTTAATTTTTTGCAAGCCTTTTCAATTGCCAAAATTTCTGCATGGTGGGTGGCTATTTGGTGATGCTCTCTCAAATTGTACGCTTTTGCAACAACTTTATTATTTTTGACAATAACAGCGCCAACAGGAACTTCTCCTTTGCGCTTTGCTGTGTATGCGAGCATTGTTGCCAATTTCATTGCTTCGTTCTTTTCCATATTTAACATTTTGCACAAAAGTGGAATTAAAGTCAATTGAATTTGCAAACTGATTTGCAGCATTAAGTGCCAGTATTGGAACATTTTTGTTTTGCTCATAAATTTCTGGCAAACTTTCCTCAGTTAAAGGGTGGGGCAAATCTTCATTTCCAACTTCGATTGTGCAAGCGGGAATGGTCAACTTTTGAATGCACCAGTCTTTGTAGCCTCCTGTGGAATTTTCGGTCAAAACAACTGGGTAACTGGTTGCTTTGCTTAAAATTGTGCCAATTTCAAAATCTCTGTTTCTGTTCTGTTCGGTTTGTCCTTCAAAGCCGTAATAGATTATTTCTCCCTTGCTGTGATAAGAGATTGTCAATTTAGGTTTAACTTTTAACGTAAAATTAATTAAATCTTGCACCTCACGTTCACTTTCAGGGTAAAAACCTATAAAATTTTCAGTGTTGGGGCAGTTCACGTTTTGCGCTCCGCCTCCCCAGTTGGCGTTGAAGTTTGTGTTCAAGTCAACAAGATTAATGTTTGCCTTGTATTGACTGAAATTATTGCTTCCGTTGTTTGCCAAAGTCAAATATTGTTTAGTTATTGAGCAATTTAAAAAATCTAATCCATCAAGAACAACATGTGCTCCATCAGGGTTTGTTAGAAAAACAAAGTAAATTCCACCATTTTTTACCATATTATTGTTGCTGAGTTCGCGCACCAATTCAACAAGCAAAAGAGTGGTTATGTATTCCCGCGCGTGAATGCCTGCTTGAATTAAAATTTGTGTGCCAGAATAGTCTCCCAAATGTGTTGCCAAAATGTCTTCACCAAGCACGGATTTGCCAATGCTAAAAAGTTCCACACCTTCCTCTTCAAGTTGCTTAATGCGGTCGATAAGTTCATTATAAGTCATAGTCCACCTAATCCTTTATTTTTATTATGATTTAACCGCTTAAAATGTTTAAGGTTTTTCATTTTGTTTAACTTTCGGCATGTTTTTTGCAATAAAAAGGGGCATAAGACCCCTGATTGAAATTTCCTATTTGTGGTAAGCAATGTGGTTTATAATTGTAAAAGCGCGGTAAATCTGCTCCAAAAAAATAACTCTCATAAGTTGGTGAGGAAAAGTCATTTTTGAAAATGAAATTCTTTCCAAGCACTTATCTTTAATTCTTTTAGCAATGCCGTTAGACGCTCCAATTATAAAACTAATTTCGCTTGTTTTTAAGCACAAATTTTGTATCTTTTCTGAAAATTGTTCGCTTGAAAACTGTGGTGCATCAATGTCTAAACAGATGGGGTAACCCTTCATGTGTTTTTCAATGTTTAATGCGTCTTTTTCAAGAGCAGAAAGAATGTCCTTTTCGTTTGCTGAAGCTGGGTTGTTTTCTTTCAATTTAATAATTTTTAGTTCTGCAAATCTGGAAATCCTTTTTGAATATTCGGCAATTGCTTGTTGCAGATAGCCTTCTTTTATGTCACCAATTGCAATCAAATTTATTTTTAACATTAAATCAACCCCCAAATAAAAGAAGATAACGTGACTAAAGCCCCCAATATTATGCTGGAAATTATAAACACTTTACTTTTAAAATTACCAGATTTTTGTGGTGCATTTAGCAAATGTCTTTGCTTTAAAACAATGTTTACTTGGCTGATTTTTTCTTGCGCTTGTTCAATTGTTAAAGTGTTGGATTTAAGGTATTTAACAATCTTTTCAATGTCCATTTTTGCACGTTCTCGCATCATTTGCCCTGCAAGATGTTTGTAACACCAAATAAGCAGCATTACGGCAAGGCTAACAAAGGTCACATAAAGCAAAATGCTTGAAGCAAGCATGGTTTCAAATTCTTGAATAAAACTTGCCAAAGGCCAATTCATATATACGCCATAGTAGAAGTAGGTTGAAAGTGCGTTGTTCATGAAATGAATAATCATACTTGGGAAAATGCTGTCACTCACCAAAGCAATATAGCCCATTAATGCCCCCAAAATAGTTGCGTAAAAGAATTGATTTATATTCAAGTGAATTAATCCAAACAGTATGGAAGAAATTATCAAAGCATATCTAGGATTGGAATATTTTTTGTTTGCGTGCAGCATAATTCCGCGATGCAAAAATTCCTCGCAAAAGCCGGGCAACAGGCAAGAGAGCACAAGTTCTTTAAACAATGAAAAGTAACTGAGTGTTTGGCTGGAACCGCCAAGTTTAACTGATTCATAACCGAGCATGCTTATTATTGAAGCAAAAGTTTGCGCAACAAATGAATTTATAGCATACAAAACAATTCCAAGCAAAATTGAAATGATAATCATTTTGCCAGAAATTGCTTTAAAGCCAGCGTCTGCAAATGTCTGTTTTACATTTTTGCCAACAAACAATGTGTAAAGCAAAAGGGGCACACCAAAAAGGACAACACATTGAATTAAAAATGCTGAAAGATATTCGTTTGTAACAATTCCAAAACTGCCCAAAACAAACACCACGGCAACAAGTGTGATGCTAACAAAATATATAAATCCAATTTTTGTTAAATTCTTATTTTTCATATCTATATTACAAAATTAATTAAAACCCAAAACACAATCATAACGCCAAGGCTAACAAGCAAACTTATTGCCTCTAGTTTGCTCAGTTTAAATGCAGTTGAATTTTTAAAAGTATAAAGTAAAATTGTTGTTAAAAACAAGACAAAGGCAACTGCGGCAATCAAGTAAAATGTCCAGTGATTGAAATAAAAGCCAATTCCTGTTAGGGCTAGTGCGTTGTTTGTTATGTGGACAATAATACAATATATTATGTTGTTTTCTTTTGCCATTATTACACCAAACAACAATCCCATCAATAAAGGGTAAAGCATTTGTTCTTTTGACATGTGAAAAATGCTAAACATTATTGCACTGACCCAAATTGCCAATTGTTTGCTTTTGTTTTCAAGCCCTTTGTAAATTATTCCGCGGAAAAGCAATTCTTCACAAATTGCAGGAATAATCACTCTTGAAAAAGCGGAATAAAGATAGCCTATTCCTGAAATATTAATCGCGGTTGGGGCAATCTTAAAAAGTTTGTTAAAACTTAAAACAACGGGGTAAAGCAAAAAGTAACTTATAACTGCAATGCCAATGTAACATACGATTTTTAACGCGGATAGGTGCTTGGTGTAGTTGATTTCTGCTTTCCTTTTATAAAACAAGAAAATCAAAACAAACACAAGGTTCATAACGATAACAGAAATAAGAAACCCTAAATTGTTGCTTGAAAAGTCGTAAAAGGCTTTTGATTCATAGCCATTAAGTTTGTAAACAACAATTCCAATAACGGCAAAAAAAACAAGTGCAATTTGACTTAAAACAAAACTTGCAACAAAACTGATTGAACTATCAACAACATTAATTTGCTTTTTTTCCATTGTTATTTAATAATAACAAAAAACATAATCAAAAGCAATTGAATTTTGTTGCGGATTTGCAACTGTTTGTAGGGTTTGGAATATATAACAATATGAAATACATAGTTTACGATAAAACCTTGCAAAACAAAGATTTGCAGAAATACAATATCTTTATTTCAGCGGACTCTAAGGTGGCGGAAGGAACAAAAATCTGGTCAAATGTCTGCATTGACTCTGCAAGCATTGTGTGCTCAGGTTGTGAAATAACCTCTAATTCTGTGCTGGAGAACACGCAGATTGATGCAAACGTTTGCGTAAAATCTTCATATTTGGAAGATTGCAAAATTGGTGAGGGATGCACGATTGGACCATTTTCTCACATTCGTGGCAATTCAGTGTTGGGGAAACAATGCAGGGTGGGTAATTTTGTGGAAATAAAAAATGCTCAAATTGGAAGTTTTTGCAAGATGGCACATTTGGCTTACATTGGTGACGCAACAATTGGAGAGAATTGCAACATTGGCTGTGGAGTGATTTTTTGCAATTATAATGGCAAAATAAAACAACGTTCAACTTTGGGCGATAATGTGTTTGTCGGTTCAAATTCAAACCTGATTGCACCAGTTACAATTGAAAGCAATGTTTATATTGCGGGAGGAAGCACAATAACTCAGGACATAAAAAAGGACGAATTTGCCATTGCAAGGTCAAGACAAATTAACAAAACTAATTTTAAAAATCCTTACATTGAAGGAATAAAAGAAAAGCAAAATAAAAAATAAAAAATGCAAAAAATTAATAAAAAGTAACAAAAAAATGCTATTTTTTAGCATTTTTTAAATATTTTTCATAATTTTCATAAATGATTTCAGCAATTTGCTCAGGCGTGTAAAGTGTGCTGTCAACAACCAAATCATAATTTTTCATTTGAGTATTGTTGGTTTTGTAAAGTTCCAAGTATCTTTTGTTTTCTTCATTCCAGCGGTCTTTCAAAATTTGCTCTGCATGTTTTATGTTTTTAACAGATTCATTTTCACGTTTGGCATAAAGCAGCCTTTCGCTTGCGGTTGCAATGTCCACGTCAATAAAGACTTTAAAAGATTTTTTTGCAAAATGCCATGCAAGGCGACTGTCGATTAAAAGATTGTCATCAATTCTGGTTTTACCAATCTCTTCAATTTGGGAGTCAATATATTTGTCAACATCTTTAACATTTGGCGCGTGTTGTTGAAAGTCTAACACGTTTTCGTAGCCTTGTTCGGCTGCAATTTTGCGCATTATATCTCCTGCGCATAGATAATCAAATCCGTACTTTTCACAAAATATTTTGCTTACAGTTCCTTTTCCACTGCAAGGCTTGCCTGTTACAGTTATAATCATTAGTTTTCACCTTTCACAGAAATGTCACTTCCGTCACCAGTTTCATTATTTTTATGTTCTTTGTAATATTCAAGCATGTTGGTCAACCTTTCCACTTCCGTTTGCTTGGCACTGAGTTCGCGTTGCTTTTTATTTATAGCAACAAGTTGGAAAACTGAAATTACAAAAAGCGCAACAATCAAAATAATTGCAAGGCTGATAACCATTTTAACTTTAGAGTTTGCTTTCATTTGTTGTGTTTTTCCTTTTTGAAGATTTGAGAATAGTATACCACTTCAAACTTAAAAATACAACTAAATTTTTAGCCAATTTGTTGAACCAAAAAAATCCAACAACAAAGGCAAGAAATAGGGCAATGGAAATTTTGCCAAAATTAAAATAATTTAATAAAAAAACAAAAAATATTGAAAAAGTACTAAAAATTATGCTTTGAAATATAATTTTTTTAAAATCTTTTGAAAAATTTATGCAAAATATAATAAAAAACAAATTATAAATTATTGCACATAAAAACCCAAAAACCAAAAATATTAAAAAACAATTAAGTTGATTTATTGTTGAAAAAATCATTTAAAAATCTTCCTGAAAAATGGTTGTTTGTTTTTTGCTTCAACATATTTTAAGCAATCAATTTCACCCGTTATGTCTGCTTTGTTGAGGGAGTTATCAAGTTTAATTAATTCCAATCCAGCGCCAACAATCATCAAGCCGCCAAAAACTGTGTCTAACTGAATTAAGTCTGGTTTAAGGCTGACTATTTTGTTAACTCCAGTTAAACTTAAATTTTTTCGATTGTTTAGTGTTAAAGTTTGCTCTTTTGAGATTTGATTTTTATTTTGTTCCATAATTATTCCTTTTTCTATTTTATTTTTTACGCTTAAAAATTATGTTAAAAAGGCTTTAAATTTAATTATTAAAATAATAAAATTAAAACGATAAAATATTTGACAAATTATGCTAATAATATTTATAATTAAATTATTAATTAATTTATTTTTTTACTTTAATAATTCGGTGCGTTTAGGTTAAATTAATTTTAGGGGAACACATGAAAAAAACTGCAAAAATTATTTGTTTAATTTTAACACTATTTGTTAGTGCGCTTTTTTCGGCTTGTAAGGTTAATTACAACAAGCTTAAAATTTCTTTCTGCTCCAGTGATGGCAATTCAATAAGCCAAGTTCGCATGATTATTGATGAGGAAAGGGAAGAGAGTGCCAAAACTAAATTTGCAGTTCAGTTTGATGGAATAAAGCAAAAAAACATTGGCGACGTTTTAATCTATTCTGTTCCTAACGATTTGGTTGCTATTGAAGAAACGTATCTTGAGGACAATAAATATTTTGTAAACCTCCAAGCCAACATTCAAGGCACAGGCAAAATTTATGCAAAGCATTTGACCTCTGGCAAAACTGGCGCGATTGATTTGGTTGTTGACAAGAAAACAAAATCATTAAACAAAATTGTTGACGAATACATTGTCGCAATCCCTCAAACCGACAGCACACAAATTTTTGAATTTCCTTTTGATGAATTGCTTGGTCAGGACGGAACAGACAAACTTGGCTTTAGGCTTGCTTCTGGTCAAATGCCAACTGGCGTTGAATTAAGTTTTGCTGGTTCAAGTTTTGACAACGCTGCAACCGGCTTGCAACTTTCAAACAATATTGAACACAATTCATCTGTAACATTGTACCCAGTTTCTTTTATGCAAGGTTATGAGGCCGTTACGGAATACACAACTCAGGCAATCAAATTCACTTTTGTTAAAGCCTTGACAAACACAAGTTTTGTTTTGGACACAGACGCCGACCATAAGCAAAACGGCAATTTGAATTTGAATAATACAGTTTTTCACTTGATAGCAAAAGACACTGTCCAAGCAACAGGCGGAAATTATCAATTTAACAATATCAAATTTGAATTAAAACTCAACCTTGGCAGCGACACTGAACTGGTTAGTTTAATAAACGAAACTCAATTTGGCTATCTTAAAGATTATTACGAAATTAAGTGGATTGTACCAGAAGATTTTAGAAATTTGTTGGAAGTTTTTGAAGATGAGTACACAAATATTGTGATTGAGGCAAAAGATTATGCAGCAGACATTGCAAACATAAAAATTGGCTTGGTTCCAAAGTGTGCAGGCAATTTAGAGGAAGTATTCAAACAGGTTCAAATCAAGTGTGACGTTAAGCCAACCGAGTTTGAAATTTCTGTTCAGGGCAAAATTCAACAAAATACTGGCGTTAAAAATGTTTATAACATAGACTTGTATGACTATTATAATTCAGCAGATAGTGCACTTGGCGCAAGTTTCACTTTCAAACCATTGATGGAATATTCTTATGCCGATTTTAAAAACATTCAAATTGTTGTCAGCCCAAGCATTTTGGACGTAATCAGGCAAGAAAATGGCAAACAAATTGGAACAAACACACTCAATGACATAGAGGGTGAAACCCTTCTTGACATGGCAAGCAACAGATATTTGCTTCAATTTTACGCAGACGGCAAACCTTTGGAATTTGACTATTCCCAACAAACTGGCATGGCAGTTTCAAAGCAAATAACTTACAGAGACTATTTGCGTCGCGTGCAAATTAAATACACCGACATGATTACTGAACAAGACACAAAATCCCTTGAATGCAAAATTCAAACTTGCTATTCTGGTGATTTGGAATACTTAAAAAAAGTTGGCTCAACTGTTGCAACTATTCAGTTTAACCACAAAGAGGGTATTAAAGAACTCACCATGTATGCGGGCAGTTTAACAAAGGGCAGCACGGGCACAGATAGCGTTTCAACAATCACAGACGAAAATAACAATCGCGTTAAGGTTGAAAATTTGTACCTTGACCGCAACAATTCAACAATAAATTATGTTGTGTATGTAAACCAAATTTTGGGTGATAAAAACAAGGTTATAAATAGGGCAGACATAAACGTTAAAGTGATTGGAGGCAAGAACAATCCGCTTAAAATTGTGCAAAACACCACGGATGCAACAATTGGCGCAGGAAAAACTGAAATTAAGTACGAATATGGCAATCAGTCCACAAACCCACCTTTCAATTCAATTGTTTTAAGGTTGAGTTTTGACGAGAATGGCAAGCCAATCACAGACGTCGGCAATTATTCAATTGTGTTTACATATGCCGATGAGGAAATTTACAGAATAAACTGCTTGGTTTACGAAAGTTTGAAAAGTGAACAAATTTCACTAAACGTTGCAGGAGATTCAAGCCTTATTGCAAATTCTAGTTTTGACGCTGCTGGTCAAAAAACCTATAAGTATGCAGGTTACAACGCAGATTATATTGTTAAAGTTGACAGCCAAAGCAAAACAACCGTCACAATTAATTTGCCAGAACAATTCACAAACGACTACATTACAGGTTTCACATATAACCTCGTTTACTGCAACAATGATAACCAGATTCAAGAAGAAGTAGACATAAACAATTATGTGCTTAAACTTGTGGCAAACAACAAAATTGAATTAACCTTTGTTAAAGGCACAATTTTGGAAGACAAAATTGGACAAATCCAACTGCAAATTGGCATTATAACTCAAAAATTCAGCAACATTTTGCAAAAAGGTGACACTGAAATTAACAACAACATTTTAAAAACATTCTTTGCGTACGAGGAAATAACAAAAGACGATATTAGCCTTACGAAAACCAATGTGAATGGCTATTGGGCAAGCATGTTGAGTCCTTATTACAAGGAAGGCAGCGAAAACTTGTCACAAATGAGCGTTGAAGTGCTTTTGAGAGATAACACACTTTGGAAGTATGTTCAACCACAAAAGCAAGACGAAGAAAACAGTTATAACACAATTTGGTTTGTTAACGACAATGCTGAAGTTGTTAAAAAATTGGAACAAACAGACAATGGCATAAAACTTGAATTTGTTGGAAAGCAAAACAGTGTAAGTTTTGACCTGTTTGCGCAAGTTCAGCAATTCAATTTGCCAGCATTAACATTAAAATGCCATGTTGAAGTTAGCGAACCTGTTATAACAGACAATGTTTACATAACAAGCGAAACAAAGGTTGTTTCGGGCAGCGACAGCAAGCGCGTCATCAGTTTGACCGCAGGGCAAGAATACTTGATGGAAGTGGAATATTATTCCAATAAATTTGAAACTTTGCCAGTGAATGAGCGCAGAATAACAAACCCAGGCATTGTTATGCTTGTGGTTGATAAATTTGGCAATGTTCACAACAGTGTTGTAAGTGTGGACGGGAACAAACTTATTGTGAGGGACAATTTCACATTGTCAACTGACTTAAGCGTAATCATTTTTGCAAAGGACGCATTGAGTGAAAAACTTTCTTATTCACAATACGATTTAAGCAATTTGTTCAAATATCTCATGAAAGAGCACAAAACTGCTTATCAAATCATAGATTTGGTTGTTTCAAACGGCACAGAGCAAAACCCTTATGCAATTTTTAACGAAAAAGACTTTTGGCAGATTGGTGATTCAAACTTGTCAAAAACAAAGTTCTATAGGCTTATGAATAACATTCATGTTAGTTCAACCAAATCTATTGATGGCTTTGAAGGGGGAATTGATAGTTATGGCAGTTCTTTATTCACAATTTATGGCTTAAAACTTAACAACTCTGTTAAAAACTTGTTTGTTGGTTTAAAAGGCAAAATCACAAATGTCAATTTTGAAGTCAATTTTGGTTATATCAACTATCAAGCAACTAATCAGGAGAAAGAACAAAACAATTTGGGACTTATAGACATTGTTGACGAGGGTGCAACACTTGCAAACGTTTGCGTAACAGCAACAACTGGTAATGGCTTGGTTATTAATGGGCTGGTTTCTGGCGGCGTTAAAAATTATGTTTACTTTGGCGTTTTGGTGGGCGTAAATAATGGCACAATCAAGTATACAAAAGAAACAATAATCGGTTCAAATTCAAGCATTGCAATTCGGGGCAACAATTTGTACTTTGGTGGGCTTGTGGGATTAAACAATGGCGAAATTGTTGGCAAAAACGACAACAACCAAACCACTGCAAGCGGTGGTGGACAAGAAATTAAGTTCACAAGTTTTGTGGAAGACCAAGGCGCTGTTTCTAGCGTTAGCATAGTTGCTTCTGGCTTTGAATATGGTGCATTGGGCGGTGTTGTTGGCTTGAACAAAGGCAAAATTTCCTGTGTTTACGCAACAGGCACAATCTTAACCCCTGCAGAAAAAATATTGAACAATGTTGGTGGCGTGATTGGTGAAAACAATCAAGCAGAAGCCAAAGTTCAGTTTGAACTTAATGGTAGCGAAATAGAAAAGATAACTTTGACAAATGAAAAAACATATTTAACCAAATTAAAATCCTCTGTTCAAATCAAGGCAAACAATAATGTTGGGGGCATAACGGGCGTGGACACATTTGGCATATATTCACAATGCAAATACCAAATTTTTGCAGGTTCAAAGTTTGGCATTCAAGCAAACAGCAATGTTGGCGGCATTGTGGGATATGCAAACAACACTGCGCTTGAATATTGCTCAACATATAGTTATCGTTGGGACTATTCTAATCTCGAAACCATTGAAAGCCAAACAACAGAATTGGCAGATATCAGCGCAGATTCTGCCGTTTCGGGCTTAATTGGCTTTGCAAATTCAACAAATGACACAATTGTGGCAGGTGTTGATTTACAAAATGTTGTAATCAAAAATTCAAGCGTCAATGCCTACGTGCTTGGCACAACAACTGCTCATGCTCTCATTGGTCAGCGTAATGATAAACCAAATGCTGTTTTGGATTGTTATTTCCTTGGCGGCATTAAAACTGGCGAGGGCAACACAGCAGGCTTTAAGGGTTCCAACAATGGTGCAAGCGAAAACGCAAACGTAAACTATGCGTATGTTATAAGAAGTTTGGTTAATGAAACAATTAATATAAAAAATGGAACAATAACTAATGCTGATGGGAGTGTTGCAAGAACAGGTTGGAGCAAAAATGAAAATTTAAACAGCAACCAGCCATATGTTTTGCAAAAAAATGAAACAATCAAACCAACCTTTGACGTTGCCCCAACAAGCATAACTTTGAAATTAAAAGACACTGCAGCGAAAGAATTTGGCGTAAAAGATGAAGAGAGTAATTATGTCAACAATTTAATTCGTATTGATTTGTTGGACTACAATTTGAATTCCAACGACGCAATTGAATATTACACCTCTCAAACAAAGAAAAACACACATAGCATTATTGCAGATATATTCACAATCAAAGCACAGCCAGCGGATTTGCTTAGCGAGGTTCGCTTAAAAGTTGACTCAACCAATTCTTCTATTTTAATGATTTCTAACGGAAACTTAATTGCTCGCTCAACTGGTGTTGCTCAAATCAACTTCACCTCAGTTTTAAACCAAAATGTTAAATCAAAAGTTAATGTTGACGTTTCAAAACCATTTGGTGAAAAAGTGCAATTCTACCTTTCCCGCGATGACGAAACTTTCTACGCTGACAGCACAGGCAACTCAACAATCAGTTTAACCCAAGGCGAAGCAGTGTTGTTGAACTACATTGCAATTGGCGGAACCGCTCCAGATATTGGTGGAGGCAATTATAGATACTTAACAAACGAAAAAGTGAATTTGCGCGTTAATGTTGAAGTGGCCAGCGGAAATTTGGAAGATCGCAAAACAATCAGTGACTATTTATTGGTCAGTGGCTTCAATTTGAACAAAGATAATAGCGATAATTATTCTATTGTGTTGAATTACAACACACCATTCAGCATAAAGGCAATTAGAAAGATTGAAAATGTTGAATTCAAATTCACAGTCACTCCATTCATAAATATCGGTGGAGGAGATAATTACCAATACACAAAGAATTACGATAAACCTGTGGTTTTCAATGTTGAAACAGTAAGCGGCGTTTCTGCAATGGCTTTGGATAGCGAAAACATAATTCTTTACCCTAACGACACAACCACAATAACAGCAATTTTAACCACGGACAAAGAACTTAAAACCAAAGAAGAACTATCTAAGTTAATTAATTACATTAAAATTAATGACACAACTTTTGGAAGTGATTCTAGTGAAGTAAAAGGCTGTTTGAGTGTTAAAGAAGTTGGTACGTTTGATGAAGAAAGACACTCTCAAATTGTTAAATTCAATTTTGTTGTAACTGAAGCAATTCAAAAAATAATGAAAGACAATCAAACAAACACAATGTATATTAACTTTAAGGCATCAGGTTCTCTTGGCACAGGAGCAGAAAGCAGCATAAAATTCAACATTCTTAAACAACGCATTGATGAAATTGTTGTGCGTAACTATATTTATGAGCGCCTCACAAATGGAGATTTTGATTACACCAAATATTACGAAAACAACATTCTTCGCCCAATTGGTGAGGGCTTGATTACAATCGACATTGCTCCATTAAACGGCAATTTTGATTATCTTGAAATAAGCGACATCACAGGCGCGGAAGAAATTGTGTTCGTTCAAACAGAGGGTGTTCATGGCAAACGAATTTTGGATAATGTTGAAAAGTCAACTGACCAAAAAGGCATAAGGCTGCAATCTTTAAGTGGTGGCGGCAAAGTTTATGTTGCAACCATGATTGACGCAAACTTCACAAACCGCAAACACATTGTTCAAGTTCGCGCATATGTTGACGGAATTGAAATTAAATCCACCACATTGCAAATTGACGTCAAAATGCTGCCAGAAGTTAACATTTATTTGGTTAATAAAGACGGCACTGTTAACCGCAACACGGTTGAAAACAATTACGTTGCGCAAAACACAACTGTTCGCTTTAAAGTTGAAACCAAAAATAGTGATGATATTGAGCCTATTGTAGAGGCAAAAATTGGAAGTGCCATTCAATCAATAACAAACGAGGGCAATGGCTATTATTCAATCGCACTCGGTGCAAACGCTGGCAACAAGTTGGAAATTAAGGCAACCACGCAACTCACTTTGAACAATGGCAACATTGAAGAAAGTTCAACCACTCAAGAATATGGAATTGAAAATTATGTAATCAACAACATAAGCGTAACCCACAGCACAACCAATGTGGTTGACGGCAAAAACATAACAAAAATTTACGGCAACTTGGGTGCAGACGTTCCAATTGAATTTTACTTTAAAAATGTGGACTTAACTTTTGAGGACGAACGATTTGAATATAAGGCAGATACCTATGACGAAACCGAAACAGATAAGGCAAAATTAGGTATTAGAAACTTTCTTAGCACGCTGAATAGTAAAGAAGTTTTAAACTATCTATCATTTGATTTCTCGCGAGTTGAACTTGATGATGACAAAATACTTGCACAACTAGCAGATAATGATTCAATAAAACTCAATTTCACAAACAATAAAGGCACAAGCGAGGAGAGAACTGAAACTATTGCAAGTGTTTGGTTTGACGGCACAGCAAAAACAATCAAAGTTAATATGTCCAGAGATTTTGACATTGATTTGACACTAACTTTGCCATTAAAAACTAAGGACAACAATTTTGTTATAACCAGCAATGAAGACGCAACAATAACACGCAAATTTGTTTATCAGTTGGATTTTATTGAAGAAAGTTCATTCTTAGAGCCAATTGCAGTGAGAAGTGAAGAAGATTTCTTGAATATGTCCAGCGGCGGCGATTACATTTTGGCAAAAGACTTGAACTTTGACGTATACACTCCAATTGATGTTAAATTAAATAGTTTTGACGGCAATGGTCACAAAATCACAATCAATAGTTTTGGTTTGTTTGAAGAGGCAAATATCAGCGCAGGTTTGTTCAAACAAGTTTATGAAAATATGGTTGTTATGAACCTGAATGTTGAATATAAAATCATGAGGTCAACCCCTTACGATTTGTGCAACAACTCAGCAAATGTGGATTATGTTGATGCAAGTTTCGGAGGCATAACTGCCAATAATAGCGGCGTAATCACAAATTGCAAAACTTTGGGTGAAATATATTTGTGTGCGTCCGTTGTTGAACAAGCAATTGAGGACGACGAAATCAGTTTCAACATTGCTGGCTTGGTTTGCAAAAACTTGGGAACTGGTCGCATCACAAACTCAGTAAGTGAACTTCAAATCACTGCAAAAGCAAACATTGCAGGCGTGGTATGTTCAAACAGCGGCAAAATTGCCTCAACCTATTTCAATGCAAATAATGGTAAGGGCAGAATTTACGCTTACAACAATAACGTTACTGTTCCATATTTAATTCAAGTTGCAGGCTTTGCGCTTAACAACGAAACTGACGGCGAAATTTCAATGTGCTATGTTGAGTCTGGCACACACGTGCGCAACGGCTCAAATATCGGCAATATTTCAGCAAAAGACTATTCTTCTGGCTTTGTTTACACAAACTCAGGCAGCATAGTGGATTGTTATGCAGATATCGAATTGATTGGCGAATCCAGCAACAACGATATTGCAGGCTTTGTTTACAATAACACTGGCGAAGTTGAAAATTGTTATTCGTTTGTTAACAATGGCAAAAAGACCAACCTCATCAGCATGTTTGCACCTGAAAAAACCACAGGAATCACAAATTGTTACGAAATTAAACAGGACGTTGCCGGTTACAAAAACAATGTTGAGGGTTTAACAACAATATCTTCACTCAACCGCACTCAAAAAGAGAGTTACCCTTCATTAATGTTTGGCAACAACATTAGTGCAGTGTGGACAAAATCTCCACAAGATTTGCCAAAACTTGTTTCAACACAAGAAAAGGTTGAATTTAGCGGCGAGGCTTTGAAAGATGAAGATAAGAATAAGGAATATCCAGAATATTATTATGGGCTTAAAACATTAAATCTTGAAGTTAAAGACATCCTTGATGATTTAGGCAATATTATAAGGAAAGAATATAAATATAAAACCATTGCAAACAATTTTGGAGATAAACAAAACCCAATTTTAATTTATAATCTTGCAACTTGGAACTATTATTTAGGTCAAACAGAGCAGTCTAATTCTTACTATCAAAACACAAAATATTATTTCAGGCTGGTTAACGATATTGACTTTAGTTCAGTTTACGAAAACCCTACTTCAAGCGTTTGTGAGTTTAACGGCAATTTGCAAGGCAACAACATGGACGTTTCCAACTTCAAAATTTATTCCTCACAAAACTTAACAAACATTGGTTTGTTCTCAGCTGTTAAGTCGCTTAACGACGCGGCTTTTGATTCAGTAGTGCGCAACATTCACTTGCTTCCAACAAGCGTAACCGCTTCAAGAACGCAGGCAGTTGGTGTGCTTACAGGTTTGGCAGAAAACTTCAACCTTTACAACATTCAAGTTAACGCACAAGATTTAACCATTGTGGGCGGAAATGCAGTTGGAGGTGTGGCTGGTTTTGTTCGCGGCAAGTTCGATATAGACGGCATTTACTCAAACGTTGGCGCTTATTCAAGCCGCTCGCAGCAAGACAATAATTACAGCATTTTCTTGTCAAAATATCAGCATTATGACTACATTTCAAGCAACCTTAGTTCAGTTTATTATGCAGGCAGTGCGTTTGGCATTTTGGATTCAAGCATTCAAGATAACAAAACCTTGCTTAACTGGCAAATTCATCAAGACATGCAATTTGTAAGGCATGTTCAAGTTGAGTTAAACATAATCCTTTCTGGTGAAACTGTTGGTGCACTCGTTGGCTTGGTTGGAAAAAATGTTGTGCTCACAAATTCAAAGTCAACAATCGCATCGGGCAATTTCGCGGGCTCTCAATATTCAGCCGGTCTGGTTGGTGAAAACCATGGCGTAATAAGTCAGGCTCAAGTTGAATTGAAAAGTGCGGATTTGTTCAAAAATTCGCCTGCAGTTTCAGCAGGTGCGGTGGGTTTGAATTTGAATGGTTTGATTGATAATGTAACCGTTTATGCGGAAATTTTAAAAACAAATCAATCAATTGTTGCAGGTTTGGTTGGTAGGAACTTAAAAGGTTATATCAGCAATGTTTCAGTTGACGGCTTGTTCAGCGGTTATCTTGTTGGAGGCATTGTTGGCGCAGATTATGACATAACAACCTTTGTTAACAGGTCAATTTCTGGCGGTACAGGTGCAATACGCATCAACAGGTCAACGCTTGAAGATTTAACAAAAACCACATTTATAAACTTCAAAGAAAATGAATATTTCAAAAATATGGCATTATCTAAGCAATGTGTTGACAATTTTATTTTAAATTCAGCGTCATATTACACTTTCAAAGAAGACACAAGCACAAAACAAGTTAACATTATTGCAAAGAAAGTGCTTGGCTTGGCTGTTGGCGTAACCGACAAGGGCGATGATTATGACATTGTTTACGGCTACAACACTGTTAACAATCAACTCATTTTCAACGGCTCGTACAATATAAACGGCATTGGCGCAGTTAAATCGAATTACACAATAAACAACAAAGCCATTTGGTTTGGTTTGATGAATATAATCAACAACTATCAGTTGCCAGAAAAGTTCACTCAAAATTCAGTGGTGTTGTTTGCAGTCGGTGCAAAAGTTTCAAGTTTCGATTTGTGGCTTTACAACACTGGATACACAAACGAATGCTTTGCAATAGTTCGTGCTTCGGGTGGTGAGGATTCTTCGCAAGCAGTTATGGCAAGCATCGTTGCCAATGAAACAAATTCAGTTGTGTATATCAAAAAATCAACTGGCAACTTCTTCAAAATGTCAAAGGACGATAAATATTTGACAAACATAAATTTGAGTTCTATAGATTTGGCAGATTTAAGCACAATGTTAACAGACGCAGAAGATGAAAAAACCTATAAGTTTGTTCGCGACAACGATAACACAAAATTGTGGCAAATCTCATAAATTTTGATGTTCAAGTTGACAAATTTTGCACATGGTATATAATATTTGCATGAAGATTGACTACAACAAATTAATGCACGAAGAAATAAGTAGTTTTGGTTCAATAAAGCCAAAACTACTTTTGCATTGTTGTTGTGCGCCTTGTTCAACAGCAGTTATTGAAAAACTTGCAAAGCATTTTGAAATAACATTTTTCTTTTACAATCCCAATATATTCCCAAAGCAGGAATTTGATTTGCGCAAAAGCCAGTTTGAAAAACTTGGTGTTCAGGTTGTGGACATTGGTTATAACCACCAAGAATTTGTTGATTTGGTACATGGCTTGGAAGCAGAGCCTGAAGGTGGTGCCCGCTGCCGAATTTGCATTGCGGATAGGCTGGACAAAGCATTTAATTATGCCATTGCAAACAATTTTGACATTGTGACCACAACACTTTCAATCAGTCCGCACAAAGACGCACAATTCATCAACCAACTTGGAGAAATAAATGAAAAAAAGTATGGCATAAAATTTCTTCATGCTGATTTCAAAAAGGAAGATGGCTATCTCAGGTCAATTCAAATATGCAAAGAAAAGCAGATTTATAGGCAGGACTATTGCGGTTGCGAATTTTCAAAAAATAATAAGGACTAACACGCTTTGGCGTGTTTTTTCTTGCTGGCTTTGCCAAAATTAACATTCTAAAAAATCAAGTCATATAAAAATTTATGTTCAATAAATTTGTTATATATAAAAAGAATTTAATCAATAACATAAATCAAATCAAGGCAAAAAATTCACAAACTAAGATTTGTGCCATGGTCAAAGCAAACGCTTATGGGGTTGGCGAGCAACAAGTGGTCAAAATTTTGAATAAGTATGTGGATTTTTTTGGTGTTGCTAACTATGTTGAGGCTTTAAAAATCAAAAACCTTACAAATAAAAAAATTTTAATAACTTCAGCGTTAGATATTACTCACATTAACAAGCGTTTTTCTTACACTTGCAATAGTCTGCAAGACATTGAATCCCTTGCAAATTTGAACAAAAAAATAAATATTCATCTAAAAATCAATTCAGGCATGAATCGATTTGGCATTTCATCAATTGAAGAGGCAAAGCAGTGCTTGCAAAAAATTGCAGAAAGTAAGTTGATTTTAGAAGGAGTGTACACCCATTTTGCCACAACGGACGAATATGTTTCTGTTCAACTTAAAACTTTCCATAAATATGTTGCGTTAACACAAAAAATGGGGTTTAACCCAATTTTTCATGCAGATAACAGCCATGTTTTTGACAAATTCAATCACAACTTCCAAATGGTGCGCATAGGTTTTAATTTATATAACAGTAGTGAATTAAACTACAAACCCGTTGTTGAAATAAAAACCCAAATAGTGCAAACCAACATTGTTAAAAAAGGTCAATTGGTTGGTTACGACAGGCGTTTTGTTGCCTCAACCCGCAGGGTTGTGGCAGTTTTGCCCTTAGGTTATGCCGATGGTTTTGACATGCGATATTTGGGATTAAAGTTGAATATTTCTGGTTCATTGTGCAAAGTTTTGAATATTTGCATGGATTGTTTTATGTTGGACATAACCAAAACAAACTTAAAAAAAGGTGACAGAATTTCAATTTTAAATTCTGCCAACCCTTTGAGTTTATATGCCAATTATTCGTCAACCAGCGAATATGAGGTTATGTGTAAATTCGGAAATTTGCGTGCTGATAGGTTGGTTGAAAATTAATCCCTTTTTTGCATTGCAAACACAAACAGAACCAAACGCAATAAAGACAAAATTGAAGTTATAAGCGCGGCAACGTAAGTCCAAGCGGCAGCGTTAAGCACTTTTTTAACACCCTCTGCCTCTTGTTGATCCATTTCTCCAGTGGAAACAAGCATTTTGTAAGCACGCTTGCTGGCGTTCAATTCAACAGGAAGGGTAACCAAGCAGAACACAATGTTTAAGCCATACAAAACAATTCCGGTCACAATCAACCATTGTGCATTTGTTATGTAAAAGCCAAGTTCCAAAATCAAGCCAATAATAATAAGAGGCCAAACCAAATAGCCAGCAATGTTAACAATTGGCACAAGAACAGAGCGAAGTTTAACAGGAGCGTAATTGCTTTTGTGCTGAAAAACATGACCGATTTCGTGCGCTGTAACACCAATTGCGGCAACTGTGCTGTTGTTATAAACGTCTTGAGAAAGGGAAATTGTGTCGTTTGTTGGGTTATAATTGTCCGTCAAACTGCCTCTCACTTGTGCAATTTTTGTGTCTATGCAGCCGCCACCGTCAAGCATGTACCTTGCAACGACGTTGGCAGGTTTTCCGTGTTTAGTTTCAACCCTATTATATTCATTGAATGTTGTTTGAACTTTAATCTGTGCCCAAATGCCTAATGCAATGCCAGGAAGCATCACAGCGCCCAAAATGTAATATAACCAATATGCCATCATAATTTATTCCTCATTATTTTAAATTCCTTTTGTCTATTATACAAAAACTTTTTTGTTTTTACAATTATTTTTCAAAAAATTTTTAACCAATTTTTTATTTCAAAAATTTGCCCATATATATAAATAGGTATAGATTTATAATAAATAATTAATTGATATTTAATAAAAATTCAAATCAAAAATCACAAAATTGCTTTAAAATACCATTTTTAAGCATTTTAAGCCAAATTAAAAAATTGTTAAAAAATTAAAAAAATTATAAAAAAATATCTAAAAATATTAGTAATTAATCAATTCTTGTGTTATAATACAATTAATTAATTGAATTAGTTTTTAATTAAAAAGGGGTTTTTATGACTAAGATATTTGAAGCAGTTGACAAATTCTTTTCGTCATTTGCAAACTATGCAAATTATAATCTTTACTTTATAATTTTTAGTGCATTGTTCCTTTTCACAATCTTATGTGTTATTCTTTCAACTTCTCATTCTTACGAATCTCGTTTGATAAAAGCAATTGATATGTTTAACAATTATTTTTTGGACAATCCACAAATAACGGAAGATAATTTAATTGCATTTAACAACAAAATGAAATCTAATCGCGTGCCAAAGCAATTGCGCAAACAATGGCAGCAATATGTGCTTTATAGGGAAGAAAAGGCAAGCAAATACATGTCTTTTGAAAATTGCGTTTCTATTCCTGTTAAAAACAGCACCTACACACGCGACGTTCAAACAATGAACATTTTAGCATACATTTTGGCAGGCGCATGTCTGCTTTTGAACCTTTATTGTTCATATGAAGAGAGAATTATCGACGTTTTGCAGCACTGCTTGCTTTGCCCAATCTTGATTTTGATGCTTAACAGATTGGTTACAATTTTCTTTAACATTAGGCATAACGCGATTATTAGTGACTTGTATTCCAACTATCAATATTTTGAAGTTAATATAGATAAAGCAACTGAAACATTGCCAGATTATGTTGACTACGAAGTGTTGTTTGACAAAAACGAAATCAAACGCGGCATTCCAATTTTGTACGCATATCTTCAAAAGCGTGCAGAAGAAGAAAAGAAAGAATTGGAGCGCGCTCGTTTGCGTAACGTTGAACATGAAAAATTCAACTTTGATGAGGCAGGCGTTGAGCGTTCACTTGTGCTTGAACGTGCCATGACCGAAGCAGAAAACTACATTGCAGAACGCAAAAAGTTGATGCAAGACATGGAACAAATCAACAACGAAATCTATCAAGAGGAAAATCAGTTCCGCGAAACAACAAAAGAATATCAGCGTCAAATGCAAGTTAGTAAAGAAACATTTGAAAACTTTAAACAACAAATGGACGACGTTACTTCCAGCATTGAAGCCAACTATTTGAAAAAGCAACAACAACAAGAACTTGACCGCCAACGCAATTTGGAACGCGATTACGACACAGCAACCGATAGGCATAAAAAAGTTTTGGAAACCTATCAGGCTGAAATCACAGACGTTGAAAATCAAATCAAAAAAGCAAGAAATGTGCTTGAAAAATCCATGATGAGCGAGTTCGACACTTACAGTGGCAAAGTTTATGACGAAGCATTGCGCACAGTCGAAGAACGTGAGGCAGATAAATATAACAAAGTTCAAAACAACATCAAAAATTTGGAAGAAAAGTTGAAGCATAAAGAAGAAGAGGTCAATGGTCTTTATGACGAAAATGAGCAACTTAAAGAGCAAATTTCCACAATTGATGCAGACTATCAACAAAAAATTCAGGAGCGCGAGCAAATAATTTCACGCGTGTCGGACGAAGTTAACCGCGCAACTGGTAAAAACAAAAAGTCAAAACAAGAAAAAGTTGAGCCTCAGCAAGAACAACCTGCTCAAGATGATAATTACGATTATAACTATGCTGACAACACTGATTACGACTACAATCAACAATACGACGACGCTCAGCAACAAGATTATAATTACGACGACAACGCACAAGACGAAACTCAAACCTATTCGTTTGACGATGAAGACTACAATCAGCCAGAGCAACAGCCAGAGCAAGAGAGTGCTCAAGAACCTAAGCATGATGACGCTGACGATACAATTCCTTATGATTATAACAAAGAATATGAGGACGAAAAACGTGAGCAAAATCAACAAGGTTACACTTTCAACTATTTAGACGACGAGGAACAAACTCCAAAACAAGAACAGCCAAAACAAGAAAATCATGACTACACATTCAATTATTTGGACGAAGAAGACGAAGGTGCAAACCAAGTAAAACCAGAACAGGCTGAAGAACAGCCTTCTAAAGAAGAACAAACAGAACAGACCGCGGCAGATTCGGGGGAAAATGCCGACGAGGAAACTGAAGAAGACAATTCTCCAGTTGAAGAATCCACTGTTCAAACGGAAGAAAGCAAACCAAAAGGCAAGCCAGGCCGCCCACGCAAAATTGTAACCGAACCGGTTGAAAAGAAGAAACCAGGTCGCCCACGCAAAGTTGTGACAGAACAACCAGTTCAACAAGAAAAGCGCAAAGCTGGCAGACCAAAAAAGCAAGTTGAAGGTCCTCAAAAACCTAAGGGCAAACCAGGTCGCCCACGCAAAGTAGAGCTTCCAGTTGCTGAGCCTGAAAAACGTAAAGCTGGTCGCCCTCGTAAGGTTGAAACCGCTGTGGTAGAACCTGTAAAACGTAAAGCAGGCAGACCAAAAAAACAAGTTGAAGCAGCAAGTCAACCAGCAAAGAAATCTGTTGGCAGACCAAAAAAGATTGTTGAACAATCTCAAACCGAACAACCTAAAGGCAAGCCAGGTCGTCCACGCAAAGTTGTGGCTGAACAACCTGTTCAACAAGAAAAGCGCAAAGCAGGCAGACCAAGAAAAGAAAAAGTTGAGGAAGAAATTAAGAAACCAGTTGGCAGACCAAAAAAGGAAACTAAACCAACACAAATCAACGATATTGACGCATTCTTAAAAGAAATTGATGATGAAATTGCCAAAGAAAACGCAAAATTGGAAGCTTCAAAAATTCAACTTGAAAAGAATGCAAAAATAAAGAAAAAGAAATAAACTAATTTATTTTCTTAACACTCACAACTTAGTTGCTATCAACAATAAAAAAAGCACTCAAAACGAGTGCTTTTTTTGTTTGCTATGCGTTCAATGCTTTTAACAATTCGTCCACATTAATTTCATGAACCTGACATGCTTCTTCAAGTGTTTCCATTTGGCTGCAAGGGCAGTAAATGCAGTGGAAGCCGAATTTTGTTAAAATTTCTTCAGCCTTTGGGTGATTTTCAAGCACTGTGGCAATTATATCTGTTTTTTTGAATTTCATTTTTCCTCCTAAAATTTAAACCCACATTTGTGGCAATATGTTGCATTTGCAATGCGTTTGCATTGGCAATTTGGACAAACATTTGTTTCTTGTTGCTGTGTTTGATGAACATTTGGTTCAATATTTAAAGAATATTCCTTTTTTGGTTCATTGTCAATGCTTTTGCTTGAGGTTTGTGAAAGGTTTGCGTTTTCAGCATTGCAAAAAAATGATTTTTCGGTGTTTTGAACGCTGTTGTTTTTGCTTTTGACCCAAATTGTTAAATCAAAACGAACAAATTCCAATCCTATTTTTGCTGCCTTTTTGTTTAAAAACACTTTTACTGTTTCACTTTCAGCAAAGCAATCAATCGGGATTGTGAATGAACGCTTCAGATAGAACTTGTTTAAGTTTTCCACAACAAAATTTTGCACTAAATGTTGAGCATCAATAGGGCGAATTAAACCATAAAAGCCCAAAGCGGTTTGTTGAAATTTGTTAGGTTCAAAAACTTGGCAAGTAAAATTAGTTTTCAATTCAACCTTATTTAAGCGCTTGTTTACAGGTACTTTTTCGTTTTGGCTGGTGCTGAATGTGAATTTGTTCATGTTAACAAAAAACAAATCAAACTTTAACTTTTTGTTTTTTGAAAAGTCTTTGCCAAATTGTTTGATAATCAAATTTTCAACAGTCTTTTCTTCCAAAGTGTGTTCACCAGCAGGGAACTCGGCATAAATTTTGTCCTTAAACGACAAAAAACAAATGCAGTTTTCAGGAACAACCAATTTGTCTCCAATTTGAGCGGTGCAAAACATAGACGTCATCAAACCATCGTTAACATCTTTTGGAAGTAATTTATTTGGCTTCAAAAGCCTTTTTAACCAATTAAACATATATGCCTTATTCTATCATTAAATTTCATATTTTGCAACAAATTTGATTTTTTCTTGACTAAATGCAGATTATAAATTATAATTAAAACTATGGTAAAAACAGTTTTCAGCAAATTCCTAATGTTTTTCTATTACGTGGTTAGTGCTTTGGTTTTAGAAGCATTTTCTTTTCATATTCTAAACCTTGGTTTTATGCCTGAACATTTTGTTTATAATTTTGCAATTATTGTGTTCATTGGTATGCTGATTTTTACCACACCAAACTATACAGCGCAATTTGTTTTTGCAACCATTGTTTTGCTTTTGCAGGGCATTTTGATTTACACTAATTACACTCTATACACTATTTATGGCGACATGTTCACTTTTGACATGCTTTCCGCTTTGGTGGAAGCAACTGAGGCTGCAACTTCTGGCTTTGTGTATTGGGGAGTGATTTTGCAGCTGATTAGTTTATATTTAACATGCGCAACAATCGGTGGAGTGCTTTTGTTTGTTGCAAAAAGGAATAAAATAAATTTAAAACAACACTTTTCACTTTTGTGTGTGTTTATGATTTTGTTCACACAATGTTTTTCTGTTACAGGCTATTTCTTGTGCCGCAATAAAATTCAGGCTTCTGTTAAAAATGCTTCAACTTCTGAATATGTTAACAGCGACGCATTTTTGATGGACACAAACTTTTTAAAACGCAAAAGTTATGCAAAATTTGGCTCTTATGGTTATTTTGTGAATATGCTCATCAACACTGTGTTTGCCTCACATGAAAACAGTGCAGACGTTATCAAGCAAAACCTGGCAATTGAATATTTTGATAAAGGTAATCGTTACACTGGCTCAACTTTGGCAGGAACAGACAAAACCACTTTTGGGGTGGACAAAGGCAATAATATTATCAGTATTATGATGGAGTCAACAGAATGGTTTGCTTTTGGTGATGGCAATTATGATAGAACGCTTCAAAATCTTTCAAACGAGTTAACTCCAAATATATATTCCTTAATTTTTGGCAGCACTTCCAGCACAAGTTACGAAAGCATTGTTGCACAAAACTTCATTGGTAAGGCAAAAACGAACATATCGGAAGGTATTGGCATCATGGGCAGTTATCCAAACGGATTAAATGTTTTGGACTATGCTGGCAAAACCTACAATAAAGAATCCAACGCTTTAGGTTTCACTCTCCCTAACATTTTAAAATCAAAAGGTTACACCACAACCTACTTGCATTCTAATCGTTCAACTTTCTACAATAGAAACATAACTCATGGAAATATTGGCTTTGAAAATGTTATAGGCAAAGAGTGTTTGTTGGACGAATATGGAAATCAAATTTACACCGGCGATGATTTGGTTTGGGACAATTGGGCACCAGAAGGAGACATTGTTACGCATGCAATGAAATATATTGTGCCGGAAAATTTTGAGGAAAAACCTTTTTACACTTTCTATTTAAACGTTTCATCTCACGGAGCATACACAGACAAGGCTAATAAAAAAGATGGGGATGTATTAAAATATATCAACTATGTTAAATATGGCTCAGATGATTGCGTTTTGGATTCAAACAACAGGTACGTTTTAAACAAGCCTGAAGAAGATGCAACCTACACAATCTGGTATCAAAATATTCTTAACAATTATAAAGAAAGTGACCCAAATTTGGTTAGCGAATTGACATATTATCAATGCGGTATATGTGGGCTTGATGAGGCTGTTGGTAAAATTGTTGCAGAATTAAAATCAAAAACGTATTCAAACGGCACAAACCTGTTTGATAAAACCACTATTCTGCTTTATTCTGACCATTATTCTTATTATTTAAATATGTCAAATCGAGTAAAAAATATAAGTTATACAGACATCCATAACACTGAACAACATTTCATTCCAATGATTTTGTCCAGCCCTGGCGTTAAAGAATTAAACAAAACTTTAACAAACAAACTTACCTTTAACACTCGCTTCTGTTCAGCTTACGACATTGTTCCAACTTTGCTTGATTTGCTTGGAATAAGTTATAACGAAAATCTTTACATAGGACATTCATTGTTTCAGCCGGCAGAATATGTTTACGAACTTAACGGTGAAATGAAAGAAATGTTTGTGTATTACTCAAACACTGGTGGTATTTATAATATAGACGTTAAAACAGACGATTTGAAAACATTCCACCCTCAAAATGAATATGTCGACGAAAATGTTATTTCGCTTTTCAAGGCCGAATGTTCTAATATTTTGACAAAATTGAACTATATTTATATGTTGGATTTTTATGGGCTATTTAACAGATTAACAAACAATCAATTTTTATAAAAATAGTTAAAAAAATTGTTGACAAACATGCTTTTAGATGATATAATGAGAGCATTGTCAGTTGAAAAATGCTGGCAGTCAACAATATTTGCCTCGATAGCTCAATGGTGGAGCACTCGGCTGTTAACCGATAGGTTGTAGGTTCGAGCCCTACTCGGGGCGCCATCGTCACAACTCGGCTTTATAGTCGGGTTGTTTTTTTTGCGAAAAAAACAACCACTGACTTTTAGCCTGTTGCTCCTCTTTCCCTTCAAAGGCACTTCGCTAGCTTTTGTGGGAGCCCTATTTAATAATTAGGTGTATCGAGTTTTTTTGTTTTTATTTTAAAATGAAAGGGCGAGAACCTAATAGGGGTCCCCTCCACAATTCATTGTGGAAGGGGAAAAGTAAAAACCGAGCATAAGGCGAACATTTGCGTTTAGCAAATTCGCAAAAGCGAGAGTTTGAACGCTGTCATACCGAAACCAACTTGTTGGTTGAGTGTGTCTTTTTTATTTACAGCAAAACCTCTAGGCAATTTGATGGATTTTTACATTTTTTGGAAAAACAAAATTCAATTTTGCAAATAAGCAATTATTTTGTAAAAAGAAATCAAACTTTTTGTTTACAAATTTATTTTTATGTGGTATTATCATTGAACAAATAATTATCAATCAACAAAGAGGTTTTAATTTTTATGTCACTTATTTCTGATTTAATAAAATATCATGGCAACATACCATTGGAGTCAGCATTTCATGGGTTTATCTATTGGTTCACACAAGTTATTGGATTAATTTTCTTTTTAATGTATTTCCACCAGTTTGTGTATTTAATAATTGGAACATTGCACCACACTAAAATTAAGGGCAGTGATTTTAAAAAGCACACCTATGGCATTGTTATTTCAGCAAGGAATGAAAGCAAAGTTATTGGCAATCTTATCAAAAGTATTCAAGCAAACGACTATCCTCAAGATTTGTTGAAAATCTTTGTTATTGCAGACAACTGCACAGACAACACCGCGCAAATTTGTCGTGATTTGGGTTGCATTGTGTTTGAGCGTTTTGACCAAGAAAAAATTGGCAAGGGTTATGCTTTAAATTGGTTCTTCACTCAACTTCACACAGAAGAACAATATGCAAATTTAGTTCCAGAAGCGTACATAATTGTGGATGCGGACAATGTGCTTAAACCAAATTTCATCACAGAGATGAACAAGGTTTACGATAAAGGTTATAAAATGGTTACATCTTATCGTAACAGCAAAAACTTTGGCAAAAACTGGATTACAGCGGGCTATGGATATTGGTTCTTGCATGAAGCAAGACATTTAAACAACTCACGTATGATGATTAAATCATCTTGTGCAATTTCTGGCACAGGGTTTCTTATTGACACAAGTGTGGTCAAGGAATTTGGTAACTGGAATTTCTTCACTCTTACAGAAGATATTCAATGTTCAACAGAATATGCCATCACAGGCAGAAAAGTTGGTTATTGCGGCACAGCAGAACTTTATGATGAACAACCAGAAACATTCAAACAATCTTGGCGTCAACGTGAACGTTGGGCAAAAGGTTTTTATCAAGTGTTTGGTCGCCGAGGCTGGAGTTTGATAAAACATTCATTCACAAATTTCTCTTGTTGGGACATTTTAACAACATTGTTCCCAGCATTGGTTATTTCTCTTACAATGTGTATTGTGCTTCCAACATGTTCAATTGTTGGGCTTTGCATGGGCAGCGGGACACTTGCTTGGTTTGCGCTTAAAGAATTATTGATGACAATTGGTCAAATGTATGGTTTGATGTTTGTTATTGCAAGTTTGGTCTGCATTACAGAATGGAAAAAAATCAAATGTCCATGGTATAAAAAAATACTTCATCTGTTTACTTTCCCAATTTTTATGTTTACATATTTGCCAATTTCAGTTGCTGCAATGTTTAAAAAAGTTACATGGAAGCCAATTGTTCACACAGCAAACATGAGTTTGGACGAAATTAACGCAAAAGCAGATAAGCAAGCAAAGGCTGTTGTTGGCGTTGTTGAAAATTCAAAAGACACAACAAATAAAGAAGAAAATAGTGAAGAGTAATTTAAAAAAAATCACCTTATTAGGGTGATTTTTTTGTGTATTGCTATTTTTAAATCAAAAGTTGACGCAAGATTTTTGTTAGTTGTATTTCACATTATATAAAAACAAATACTCAGGTTTTGCTGTGAAAGTGGATTTAAAGCCATTAAAAAGTGTTGGTTTGAGTTGTTTTAAATCAATTTTGCATTCGCCAATTTTAAGCATTGTGCCAACAAGATTTCGAACCATTTTATACAAAAATCCATTGCCAGTAACTGCAAAAGTCAAGTCATTGCCTTTGCGTAGCAGTGTTGCACAATAAATTGTTCGCACGTCATTTTCCGTTTGACCGCCAGCGGCCTTAAATCCAGAAAAATCGTGCGTGCCAGCGATGAGAGAACAAAACTTTTTCATAGCCTTAAAATTTAAGGTTGACTTAACAATCAATTTATCCTTTTCAAGTGGCAGGTCTATGTTTGAAATATGCATTTTGTAAATATATGTTTTTCTTTTTGCACTAAATCTGGCATGGATTGTGGTTGGGGCAATGGACAACACTTTTATTTCAACCGGTAAAAGTGCGTTGATTGATTTTAAAAACTTTTGTTCATTCAATGCAAAGTCAATATCAAAATGAACAGGTTGACGGTACGCTGAAACACCAGCGTCTGTTCTGCCACTTGCCACGCATTCCACATGTTGTTTTGTTATTGTTTCAATGGCTTTTTCCAATTCAAACTGGATGGTTTTGTTGGTCGATTTTTGCTTTTGAAAGCCAGAATAATTTTTTCCATCGTAAGTCACAATCATTAAATATCGCATATTTGCTCCTTATTTTATTTTAACAAAACTTAAAAATCTTTGCAATTGTTTGCAATAACGCAAAATTTTTTTTATACTATAATTAACAAATTCAATTTTGATTTGCTGAAAACTTTTTAAAAATAAACCGCATATTTTGGGTTTTAAACAAATCAAAATTGACACCAACATGATTAAAAAAACGTAAATATTTAAAGGGGTATTATGCAAAAACTTACAGTTGATGGAAATTATTGCGCAAGCAACATTGCTTACATGATGAATGATGTTGCGGTTATTTATCCAATCACGCCTTCAAGCCCAATGGCAGAAAATTGCGACACTTTTATGACAGAAAGCCGCAAAAATATTTTTGGCAACACACTGCGCATTGCTCAAATGCAAAGCGAAGCCGGTGTTGCAGGAGCAGTTCATGGCAGTTTGATGGCAGGCGCAAAAACCACAACTTTCACTTCCAGCCAGGGGCTTATGCTTATGCTCCCAAACATGTATAAAATTGCAGGCGAGTGTTTGCCAACAGTTTTTTATGTTGCAGCCCGAACTGTGGCGACCCATGCATTGAGCATTTTTTGCGATTATAGCGACATTTACGCTTGCATGAAAACAGGTTTTAACATTATCAATTGTTCGTCTGTGCAAGAGGTTAACGACATTGCCATTGCAGCCGAACTTGCTGCGCAAAAAACTGGCACACCTTTCATTTGTTTTTTTGACGGGTTTAGAACCAGCCACGAATATAACACTGTGTATGTAAGTAACCTCGAAGACCTCAAAAAAATTGTGGATTTTGCAGACATTAAAGCATTCAAGCAACGAGCCCTCAACAATTACAACAGTTTCAGCGCAGGCACAAACCAAAACCCAGACGTTTTTATGCAAAATCGAGTTAAGGCAATAGATAAATATAGCAAAGTGATTGAAAATGTAAAATACTGTTTAAACAAGCAGGCAGAAATCACAAATCGACATTATGACACAGTTGAATATTTTGGCGATAAATATGCTCGTGACGTGGTTGTTTCTATTGGCAGTTCAGCGGATGTTTTACGCCTTGCCCAAAAACAATATGGCAAAAATGTTGGTATTTTAAAAATCCGTTTGTTAAAACCTTTTGATGAACAAACATTTATCAGCAAATTGCCAAAAAATGTGCGAAATATAACCATCTTGGAACGCAATTTGGACGTAAATGGCACCGACACACTCACAGGCTATGTTTTGTCCGCACTTCAAAAGAACAAAATCAATTGCAACACATATTCCGGTTGCTTTGGCTTGGGGGGCAAAGAGTTCACGCCAGATATGGCGCTTGCAGTGTTTGAAAATATGTTCAAACGCAAAAAGCAATTTTTCACCGTTGGTGTGTATGACGATATTTCCGGAACAAGTTTGGAAGTTGCTCCAAAATACCAAGACAAAATTGCCGATTTTAGCATGCGAGTTTATGGCTTGGGCAGCGACGGCAGTGTAAGTTCAGTTAAAAACACAATCAAAATTTTGGGGGAGGAAACCACAAGTTATGTGCAAGGCTATTTCGATTACGACAGCAAAAAATCGGGCAGCCTAACTATTTCACATATGCGTGCAAGTTTTCAACCAATCATTGCGCCTTTCAACCCACAACAAGTGGATTTGCTTATGTGCAACAATGCAGGTTTTATTGAGAAATATGACATGACTGATTGCCTAAAAAATAACGGCATTATGCTCATCAATTGTCCGTACGATTTTGATGCTCTTAACAAAATTATGCCAGACAAAATGAAACAAGATTTAATAGAGAAACACACACGTGTTTATTCAATCAATGCCAGTAAAATTGCTATGGACAACGCTCTTGGTGGCAAGATTAACACCATCATGCAAACTGCATTGTTCTACGTTTCTGGTTTGTTACCTTTTGACGTTGCAATGTCAAATATCAAGCAAACCATTGAAAAAACATATTCACGCAAAGGTCAAGCAGTTGTTGATGCGAATTTGAAAGCAATTCAACAAGCAGTTGACAACTTGCAAACAATCAAAACAAATCAACTTACAATCAACCACAATTTGACGTGCAAAGTGACTCAAAGTGAGTATTACGAAGATATCATCGTGCCAACTTCCAACCAGCAAGGCAATGATATTCCTGTCAGCAAATTTGACGTTTCTGGTCGTATGCCAACCGACACTTCAAAGTTTGAAAAGCGTGCTTTGGCCGAACTTTTGCCTAATTGGATAAGCGAAAAATGCATTCAATGCGGCAGGTGCACAATGATGTGCCCACACGCAGCAATTCGCCCAGTGATTTTTAGTGAAAAACGCAAAGTGCCAAAAACTTTTGAAGGCAAAAAAGCATTTATTTGTGATGGTAATTATCGCATGCAAGTCAACACCTTGGATTGCACTGGCTGTGGCGTTTGTGCGAGCATTTGCCCAGTTAAAGCACTTATTATGGAAAAGGCAGAAAAAATTAGAGATAAAGAAATTGCTAACTATGAATTTATGCTCACTTTGCCACAAAACACACCTTTCACACCAAACACAGCAAAAGGCGTGCAATTCAAAAAACCATATTTTGAGTTCAGCGGTGCGTGCGCCGGTTGTGGAGAAACACCTTACATTAAACTAGCCACTCAATTGTTTGGCGACCGAATGCTTATTGCCAACGCAACAGGTTGCTCATCAATTTATGGCGGCACTTATCCAACTTGCCCATACAGCAAGGATAAGGATGGCTTTGGCCCAAGTTGGGCAAACAGTTTGTTTGAAGATAACGCCGAATTTGGCTTTGGCATTTCAATTGCCCGCCGCAATGAACGCAACAATTTTATTGAAAAATTAAGGTCAATCAAACTCTCTCGCAAACTAGCCAATATGGTTAAAGAGTTTTTGTTAAACCCAGAAAATCACGAAAACAACAAGGCTTTAACCATCAAACTTAAAGACTATCAAAAAGGGCATATTATTGAACCGCAAGACCAATATTTGTTTGACAACATTCATTTGATTGTCAGCCCAAGCGTGTGGATTTTTGGCGGTGATGGTTGGGCTTATGATATCGGCTTTGGCGGACTTGACCATGTTGTTGCCAGTGGCGAAAATGTCAACATTTTGGTGTTGGATACCGAAGTTTATTCCAACACAGGCGGTCAAACCAGCAAGTCAACTCCAAGAGGCGCAACAGCCAAATTTAATATGACAGGCAAAACCACCAAAAAGAAAGATTTGGCTTCCATGCTCATGACTTACAAAGACGTTTATGTTGCCCAAGTTGCAATGGGTGCAAACCCAGACCAATGCGTGCAAGCCTTTGTGGAGGCAGAGCAATATGATGGACCTAGTGTGATAATTGCTTATGCGCCATGTATTAACCATGGCTATGATATGAAACAAAGCCAAATCCACAGTTGGAATTCAGTAAAGAGTGGTTATAACACATTGTTCCGCTATAATCCTACCGCAAAACAACCAATGCAAGTTGACAGTTACGACCCAACCATGCCATACTCCGAATATGTTGAAAGTGAAAACCGCTTTGCAATTTTAAGCAAAGTCAACAAAACCAGCAAAGCAAAACTTATCAAGCAAAGCGAGCAAGACGCAATTTTGCGCCGCACCACATATCTAAACAAACAAAAAGAAAGCAAAAAAGATTAAAAAAAAGTTCGTATTAATTACGAACTTTTTTTGGTAAGTTGCACATGCATTCTTGAAACAAATTGCCTGCTGGCATAAACCTTTTGCACTCCATCAAAGCAACCTTACAGCACATACTGTATCCTTCTTAATGCTGCTGCCTTCCGGCCCTGACATGTTTCGAGGGGCAATATTGTATAAGACCTTAATTTCAACATGCACAAAGCCTACTCAACACAGCCAAGTTTGCCCCGCATAATGCACATCAGCCCTGCTGTAGTGGATTGCAGGTTACAGGGCACCACTAGCTCCCCGCCTAGTACAACTCATTGTTATTATACACAAACGCACACAAAAACTCAACACATTTTTTAAATTTTGCAGTTAATTTCAACAAAATTTTAAAATTTTCAACAAAAATCAAAGTTTGAAAGGGCAAAATGCAACAATTTTACAGCCAATTGTTTGAATTGTTTTTGACAATATGGTATAATTAAACATAATAAAATTAAAATTAAGTTTTAACAGATTTTAATATATAAACAAATTACTTCAATTAAAGGGAGGAAGTATGAAAAAATCCAATGCAGAGCGTTTTATAACCGCCTACAATCAAATTGACTACAATTTGCGTGCAATTTACGATTTCAAGCGCAGCATGTCTTTCAGTGACGTTGTGCGCCGTGCAGTTTTGTTGAACTCTGTAGTGCGTAAATACGAAGAAGATTTGATTGATTTTGGCAGACTTCGCAACGCAATTGTGCATACAGGCAACAACAAATTTATCATTGCCGAGCCACACGATGATATTGTGGAAAAGATTGAAAAACTTTCTGAAATCATTGCCGAGCCACCACGTGCAATTGACCGCGTTGGCAACAAAGATGTTATTGTTATTGAGCAAGAGATGAAAATTGCAGAGTCAATGGAAATTATTTCACGCACAGGGTATTCAAATTTGCCTGTTTACAATGGAAATAAATTGATCGGTGTGCTTAATGCCCGCAAATTGCTTGGCGTGTTGGGTGCAAAAGTTGGCGAAGGTGTTAATTTACAAGAGTATATTGACAACACAACAGTGTCTGAGATTATTGCTCAAATGGGAGAAGACTACTACTACATTTTGGCAGATGATAAACTCACTATTGATGCCGCAATGAATTATTTTGAAAGCAATCGCAAATTACTCATAATAATCATCACTAAGGAAGGTAAGGACACAAGCCGTCCAAATTGCATCATTACGCAAGCAGACATTATTGATATGAAAAAAATCTTAGACGTTTATTAAGATTAATGTTATATTGACAAACTAACAATTTAGATATATTATTAAAATATGAAAATAGCAACAGATTGGAAAGATTATAAAGTTTTAAAAACCGCAAAAGGCGAAAAGTTGGAGCAAATTGGCGGTTTTACTTTTTTACGCCCAGACCCACAAGTGATTTGGAACAATGATACACCAATTAAACAAAAAGTTGACGCACATTACACTCGCACAGAAAATAAGTCAGGCGAGTGGAAAATTAATTCTAAAATGCCAAAAAGTTTCGTAATAGAGCGCAAAGGCGTAAAATTTCACATAGAGCCAATGAGTTTTAAACATATTTGTTTGTTTCCAGAACAAGCCGTCAATTGGGACATTATGACCAAATTAATCAAAGCCGCAAACCGCCCAATCAAGGTCCTTAATTTGTTTGCGTACACTGGTGGGGCTAGCATTGAATGTGCTTTGGCTGGCGCACAAGTTACTCATGTTGACGCAAGTAAAAGTATGATTGAAATTGCCAAAGAAAATGCAAGATTGAACAATATAACAAACATTCGTTACATTATGGATGATTGTGCCAAGTTTGTTGAGCGTGAAATTAGACGCGGCAATTTTTATGATGCAATCATTATGGACCCTCCATCATTTGGACGCGGTCCAAAAGGTGAAACTTGGAAAATAGAAGACAATATTTTTGATTTTGTCCGTTTGTGCAGTAAAGTGCTTTCTCAAAATCCACTCTTTGTGCTTATCAACAGTTACACCACAGGCTTGCAACCAACAGTTATGTCTAACATTTTAAACTTGACAATTTCTGGTGGGAAAACTGACGCTTACGAAGTTGGCTTGCCAACAGAACAATCAGGCGTGGTGTTGCCTTGCGGTTGCAGTGCAATAAAAACATTTGAAAATAAAAACAAGTAAAAATTTTAAAAAACTTTAAAATTTAAGTAAAAAATGCTGAAAATCTTAACTTTTTTAGCAATAATGCAAAAAACACAATAAAAAAGGAATACAAATGCAAATCGAACCAAAAATTTTATACGAAGATAATCATATCATTGTTGTGGTTAAGCCACATAATATCTCTGTTCAAGAAGATGAAAGTAAAGATATTGATATGCTCACAATCATTAAAAATTTTATCAAAGAGCGCGATAAAAAGCCAGGCAACGTGTTTTTAGGTTTGGTTCACAGGTTGGATAGACCAACTGGTGGCGTTATGGTTTTTGCAAAAACAAGCAAAGCAGCAGCAAGGCTGAGTGCTGAATTAAAATCAAAACAAATGCAAAAAACTTATTTAACTGTTATTTGTGGCAAACCACAAATTGCAAATGACCAGCTTGTAACCTATCTTAAAAAAGATGAAAAAACAAACACTGTTTTCATTGCACCAAAAACGGAAGATGGTGCAAAACAAGCAATTTTAAATTATCAAGTTTTGGGATCTAAAGAGTTCACAGAAAATGGGCAAGACACAACATTAAGTTTGTTGGAAATAGATTTAATAACAGGCAGAAGCCACCAAATCCGCGTTCAAATGTCCAAGCAATTAAACGCTCCAATTTATGCAGATTTTAAGTATGGCGACAAAACTCATAAAGGCAATCTTGCATTGTGGGCATACAAATTGGAATTTATTCATCCAACAACAAAACAAAATATGGTTTTTAAAGTTGAACCAGATTACGAAAATTCAATTTTTAATAATTTCAAAAATAAAATAGAAAAATTAATTTAATATTAAAAAACACCTAAAAATACGTATTTTTGCGTATTTTTTTTGTAATTTTAATTAATTTTTTAAAATCTTTAAATTAATTCAATTTTAATTGTGTTTCTTGCTTGAAATTGTGCACTAAAATTTGGCAAAAAAAGTTGAAAAAATTTTTAAAAAACCTATTGACTATAACTCAAATTAGTGGTACAACAATGGTAACTTTAAAGCAAAATCCAATCATAATTTAAGTTTAAAAAAGCGTTATAAAAAATTATATTGCAACTGCAAAACAAGTTATAAGGAGAAAATTATGAACAATAAATTAGCAGTGTTTGAGTTGGGTGTTAACGACATTAAACTCACAATCTTTAATTGCACTCAAACAGGTTTTTTCACAATAGAACAACAAATTGTTGAACCTGTCAAATTAATTCAAGACATGGAACGCGATGGATACATTAAACCAGCGCGCATTCAAGAAACAATTTGCGTGCTTAAAAATTTCCGCAAAATTGTTGACAACGCAAAAATTGAAAACCACATTTGTTACGCAAATCCAGTTATCGCAACTGCGCGCAATCAAATAGCGTTTTTAGATGAGGTTTACAAAACAGTTTCTCTTTACTTTAAAATTTTAACCACAGATGAGCAAATTTCTGCTTTGCACAGCGCGGTTATGTATTCATTCGCCATGACTCGAGGCGTGCTTGTTCAGGTTGGGGACTATTCAACTGAAATTGTCAAATTCAATCGCAGGGTGATTGCAAATAGCGTTTCATTGCCTTTTGGCAGCCTCACACTTTTGGAGCAGTTTGAAAATTGTCCTTTGGCTGAACGCATGGACAAGGTTGTTGAGTTCATGAGCAAAGAACTTAAAAAATATGATTGGTTATATAATTTAGATGAAGACTGCGAATTTTTCGGTGTGGGTGAAGTATTCTTGTCAATTGGCAAACTCTCTCGCAAGGCTTCAAGATACCCTTTGGACGTTGCACATAACTATCAAGTTACAAGCGATAGTTTTGCAGGCATTTACAACTTAATTCGAGGCTTGGATTTGGACAAAGCCAAAAAACTCAAAGGCATAAGCGAAAAACGTGCAGACGTTATCGCGGTTGGAATTGCAATTGTTAAAGCCATTCATAATGAATTCATTCGTGGCGACATTCATATTTCCACAAATGGCGAAATGTATGGCATTGTTGCAAAAAATTTGCTTGCTCAAACGGGTGAAAAACCTTTGCTTGACATTCTTGGCTATTCATTGAGTGCAATTAACGAATTCTATCCAACAAATGCCAATTTAGACAGCAATTATTCTTTGGCGGTGATTTTATATAAACAACTTAAAGTTTTGCACAAATTATCTCGTCCTTATGTTAAAGTTCTGCGTATTGCGGCAAGCATGTGTATGTCTGGCAAACGCATTGCTTTTGAAAATTACACAAAAAACAATTTCCCAGTGATTTTAAACAGCAACATTTATGGCGCTTCTCATAAAGACATTTTGCTTGCAGCATTTGTTGCCAGCAGCCAAAATATAGACGATTTTAGTTTGACAGAATGGATTAGGTATAAAGACTTGGTTACAGATGAAGATTTAGACGCAGTTAAAAAACTTGCAGTTATAATCAAACTTGCAACCATGCTCAACATAACTGGTTCTAACACTGTTAAAGATATTGCTTGCGACGTGCTTGGCGACACTGTTATTTTAAAAACAGAAGTCGAACACGAAGCAACTCTTGAAATTTCTCAAGCAATGTCCATTGCTGGTGATTTTAAAAAAGTATACGGCAAAAATTTGCAGATTTTGTAAACATACAAAGGGGGAGTTATGTTTAGAATAGATTTGGGCTTGAAGTTTGGCAGTAACGAAATTATTGTGTTTAAAAAGGGCAGCGGCATTGTTGCAAAAGAACCAGCCTATCTTGCGGTAACCAAAGCAGGCAAGTCTTATAAGGTTCACGCAATAGGCAAAAAAGCGGAAAAACTTTTCAACATCAAAGCAACAAATTATCAAGTGTTTCGTCCAATTGAAAATGGCGAAATAGTAAACGAGAAAATGGCACGCCTTCTTCTTGAAAAAATAATTAAAAATGTTGTGGAAGACAATAATTTTGCCATGTTCACATATGCTCTTGTTGCAGTGCCAAGTGCGTTAAACGAACGACAATTGCTTTTAATCAAAAAAGTTCTGCACGAGGCGGGCATTAACAAAGTGGAGTTTGTGTTCAACAGCGTTTGTGTTCAAACAAGTTCGGGCTTTGACGCTCAAAGCCATGTTATGGTGGTTGATATTGGCAAAAATGTAACCGACATTTCAATTCTTAATGAGTTTAATTTCAGTTTTGGCAGAATGTATTTCCTTGGCGGTGAGGATATGGACAAAAGTATTGTTACTTTTGTTGCGGACAATTACGGACTTAAAATTAGTGAATTGTCTGCTGAAAACATTAAGAATGAAGTTGCTTCTCTTTATAATCGAGACATGTACGCTTGTGACTTTGTTGGCACAAATGAAAATGGCAATATGGTGCGTGCAACAATCACTGCAAACGACGTAAGACTGGCAATAACAAATGTTTATGATGCTATCTTTGAGCGAGTTAACGAAGTGCTTAAAAATTTGCCAGCAGAGTTGGTTAAAGAGATTTATAGCACTGGCATAGTGTTTGTTGGTGGCGGCAGCAAGATTGCAGGGCTTTATGAGTACGCAAAAAATAAATTTGATTTTCCAGTTGTTGTTGCGGACGACCCTTCAAATGCTGTCATTGTTGGGCTTGGCAAACTTTTAACCGCAGATAAAGAATTTTTAAAAATAACATTATAATTTTAAAAATTTGAAAAAATTGCAAAAAATCATTAAAAGATGTTATATTTTAACAAAAAATTAAAAAATTTGCATTATTTGGTGAATTTTTAATTAATTTGACTAAATAAAAAATAAATTAGCAAAGGTAAAAAAGAACAAAATTCGCCTTTGCTTTTTTTTGCTGTTGTGCTAAATTCTTTTCGTATTTAGGAGGCAAAAATGGCACGTGTAATTGTTATAACGTCTGGCAAAGGTGGGGTAGGCAAAACAACTATAACAGCAAACCTTGGCAGACAACTTGCAAAACGCAATATGAGAGTTTGTTTGATTGATATGGATATTGGTCTAAATAATCTTGACGTGGTTATGAATATGGAAGACCGAATTGTTTACACTTTATTGGACGTTTTAGAAGGTAAATGCCGCCTAAAAGAGGCAATTGTTCAAGACGATTATTTTCCGCTTCTATATTTGCTTTCAACAGGTGGGTTGAATCAAAACTTGTCCATTTCAATTGCTGACATAAAAATGGTTATAAACGAACTTGGCAAGGCATTTGATTTTGTGCTGATTGATTGCCCAGCAGGCATTGACGCAGGCTTTAAGCGTGCAGTCTATTGTGCAGACGAAGCACTGGTTGTGACAACTCCACATTTAAGCAGCATTCGTGACGCTGATAAAGTTGTGACCATTCTTTCCAGTTACAACATTTCATCAAAAAGGTTTGTTATTAATCGTGCGCGCGGTGACCTCATTCAGGACAAGCTCATGTTCGACGTTTACGACGTTGGCAAATCGCTTAAAATCGATTTTGGTGGGGTTATTCCTGATGACGACAGTGTTATAACAAGCAGCAGCGAAAATAGTGGTGATCAGCGCATTGCATTAAATAGGTCATTCAGTATTTTGGCAGATAACATTTTAACAGGCGAAAAAAAGTTGTTTGATTGTACATACAAATATCGCGGATTGTTAGGGAAGATAAAAAAGATATTAAAGCGGAGTTGTTGAAAAATGATTAAACATAGAATGAATAAAATTGATAACAATCCAAGATAATTTACATACAAATATCGCGGATTGTTAGGGAAGATAAAAAAGATATTAAAGCGGAGTTGTTGAAAAATGATTAAACATAGAATGAATAAAATTGATAACAATCCAAGATAATTTACATACAAATATCGCGGATTGTTAGGGAAGATAAAAAAGATATTAAAGCGGAGTTGTTGAGTGTTGGCATTGAAAAAATAATTAAAAATTCAAATAATTGGCAAAATAATTAAAAAATAGCCTCAATTTTACAATTTTTTATTAAATTTTTATTAATTTTGGCAAAAAGGAGAATTATGGACTTAAAAAATAGATTGTCGGCGATGATTGAAAAAGACAAACAAAATAATCCAAAATTTTTAAGTGAAGTAATAAAATCGGATTTCTTTTATTTAATAAGCAATTATTTTGAGGTTGCTTTTGACGATATAAAAGTAAACATAGAGGCAAACAAAACAGATTATGAAATCACAATCTTGTGCGTGGGGGATCGAATTAAATTGTTACGTACTTTGCCCAATTAAGTACTAAATAATAAGGCGAATAAATATCTTAATTTATGAAAAAGTTTAAGGTTGGGGCAAGTTTGTTTTTGTTGACAGGCACGTGTTTTATTTGTCACAAATTATTGCTGCTTGTCAACTATCTGCTTGCTTTAATTTTTCACGAATTGGCACATGTTTTTGCTGCAACAAAGCGTGGTTATAAAGTCAAATATGTTCGCCTTTCAATGTTTGGTTTGGCTGTGGAATTGACAGATGAAATTGACAACAAGGATGCATTTGCAATTAACATTGCGGGCCCTATGTGCAACCTTGTTTTATGCATTTTGTGTTTGGCTTGTTACAGCGTCTTTCCTGCCACAAGCAAAATTTTAAACAACTTTTGTGTCTGCAATTTGGTGTTATCATTTTTCAATCTTTTGCCAGTAACTCCACTTGATGGTGGCAAAATTTTTAAAAGTATTTTTAAAACGAATAAGGCGTATAAGTGTGCAGACCTGTTCGTTCGTGCTGGCTTAACAATCATGTTTTTAACTTTGTTCATATGTTCATTTATCAATGCAGCCAACGCAGGGATACAACAAATCAATTTACAATCAATAAACTGGTTTTTCTTTGTATTTGCCTTGTTTTTTGCGCTCAGCAGGCCAAGCAACCAGCCAAATTTTAACCTGTTTAAATCCAAAAAGCCGCACAAGTTTGAAAAAATTGTTATGCTGAAAGTTTCTAAAGAAGAAAACCTTTTTGGTCTGCTGAAAATGATAAACTCCCACCATTACACCATATTTTATTGCGCAGACACACCCAAAAAATATTACGACGAAGACACAATTGTTTCTCTTTCCCTTAAATTTCCGCTCAGCACTACAATAAAAGAAATCAATTAACCGCAAAGGTTTGTATATTGTTTAGAAATCCTTCGACTGCGCTTAGGATGGCAGGACACTTTGTTCAAGATGGCAGCGAGTGTGTTTGTTCTTGTGAAATAATTCAAATCGCTTTGCTTATAGCAAATGACGACATTTTTACTTGTAAAAATATTAACTAAACTGTTGACAATTTTGTTGGTGTTTGTTATAATACAAAACGTAGTACCACATTGAACAGGCTTTAAAATCTCTTAGAGTGCCTTAAAAGTGAGTCTTTATAGGAGGTAACTAGTATGTACGCGATAGCAAATATTTCAGGTAAACAATTTAAAGTTGAAGCCGGTAATACTCTTGTTGTTGATCGTCTTAACGCTGAAGCTGGCGAAGTTGTAACATTCCCAGTTCTTATGATTGTTGACGGCAGCAAATCAAAAGTTGGCAACCCTGTTGTAAAAGATATTGTTGTTAGTGCAAAAGTTGTTGAACACGTTTTGGATAAGAAAATCACAGTTTATAAATACAAAGCTAAAAAGAACGAACGTAAGAAACAAGGTCACAGACAACCATACACAAAAATTACAATCGAAAGCATAGGTTAATAGATGATTAACTTAACAATTTTAAAAAGTAACAATGCAATAACAACCATTCAGGCCAAAGGTCATTCTGGCTATGCGGTGGCTGGGCAAGATATTGTGTGCAGCGCGGTTTCAACAATCATGCAAACGACTTTGAATGGTTTGCTTGAAGTGGTGAAAGCGGACGTTGATTACGAAATCAATGAGGAAATCCCTTTTATGCGCATTAGCGTGAAAGAGGACGATAAGCAAGCACAAATTTTAATGCAAAGCGCATATCTGGCTGTTAAACAAATTGCAGATGATTACAAAGACTACATTAAAATAAAGGAGTAACTATGATTAAGTTCAATATTCAATTGTTTGCCCATAAAAAAGGCGGCGGCAGCACAAAGAACGGTCGAGATAGTGAATCAAAACGTCTTGGTGTTAAAACTGGCGATGGTCAATTTGTTCACGCTGGTTCAATTATTGTTCGCCAAAGAGGAACAAAAATCTACCCATCAACAAATGTTGGTTGCGGCAAAGATTACACATTGTTTGCTTTAATTGACGGCGTTGTTCGTTTTAAACGTGACGCTAGGGGCAGAAAAATTGCCACTGTAGAAGCAAAAATCTAATTAATTATAAATATCAAAAAAGGACTTTCAGCAAAGTCCTTTTTTTAATTCTAATCTCACGTGCCACTTTGAAACCGATTACTCGATTGAGTGTATCTTTTCTTTTTGTCTTTTGTATGCGGAAATGATTGTTTAATTGAGAATATATTTTCTTTCTGCAATATTTGTCATACCGAAATGCAATAGCATCGAGTGTATTTCTTTTAATGTTCATCTAAAGAGCTGCGACTCAACGCTAACGCATTGAGAACGCTCAATTTAAAAATACGCGACTCAACGCTGACGCATTGAGAACACTCAATTTAAAAATACGCGACTCAACGCTGACGCATTGAGAACACTCAATTTAAAAATACGCGACTCAACGCTAGCGCATTGAGAACACTCAATTTAAAAATACGCGACTCAACGCTAACGCATTGAGAACGCTCAATTTAAAAATCTCGCGTCAAACTTATTTTTACAAGCGAAGATAATGGCAATCACAATGTCCAACAACAGCAAGAAAACCATAACCAACCAGAACACATAACCAGGGCGAACAAACGCAAGGGTGGTTATAACCGCAACGGCCAACAAAAGTGCAACAATAACAGGGATTAAACTGAATTTGTTGAACTTTGTCTTAATTTTTGCAGATTTATTAATTTCTTTATCTTCAATATAAATGTTTGTAACAAACCTTGGGTCAATTTCAAACAATCTATTTGCAATGTGAGAATTTAATAGTTCAAGCATAAAATCCTTAGGAATATATTGCAATTTGGGGCTTGCCAATCCGTCTTTGTTCTTAAACATTGCTTTAACGTAAATATTATAAGAGCCATTGCTAAATTGTTCAAAAAAGTTATATTTAGGCATGAGATTAACAATTTTGCTTCCGTCGCCAATCTTGCTTAAAAAATTGTTGAGCATGTGGTTGTTTAGTTCCAAGCTGGAATAGCAGAGTAAAACATCGTCCATAGGGCATTTCATAAGCATAGCGTGCAAAACTTTTGCCAAATTTTTTGAGTAAATGGCGGTAATATTATAACCGAAAGATTTAAAAAGTGTTTGAAATGGACTTTTGACAACAAAGTAAATATCGTTGCCAAACCTTGCTTGCATCATATCAACCTTGCTTTTGATATTGCTAACGCTATCAACCACGTAAACTAATTTCATAATTGACCCCTATATATTTGAATTATACAACAAAAATTTCAATTTTAAAAACAAAATACATAAAAATCGCAAAAATGTTTGATATTGGTTTGTGTCTTTCATTAAAAATAAAAAAAATTAGTATTGACATAAATTAAAAACAAAAAAAGCGAGAATGAATCTCACTTTTTTTATTTTAAACTAACACTAATAGTTTCACTTTTTTCTTGTTTCTCTTGGACTGGAGCAGTTGTGGAGGTGGACTCTTCTTGAGTTTTTATGGTATTTTCAACCTCTTTTTCATTTTTAAACTTTTTGTGCTTTTCAGCCTTTTTCTTTTTCTCTTTCAGGTGCTCTTTTTTTGGCTTGCGTAAAAGTGCTCCCCAAAGAATAAATGCAATTTGCAGTGGAATGCCAACAAAGTAAATAATCCAAACATTGTATTGAATCAATTGAACATGCAAGCACACCAGTGTTGACCACAACAAGAAAGATAAAATCCAAAATAACCACTGGCGTTTGCCCCAAATTGAGTTGAACACAATCAAAACAATGAACGAAGTGGGCACAGACCATAAAAATAACATGTAAAGGTTTCCGCCTGAAACAATTTTATTGGAAACATACCAAATTGTTGCGGCAATCCAAACAGTACAAACAGCCAAAAGGGAGATAATCAATTTTGTTGGGAACAATCTATCTCTTATAGGCACTTTTGTCTCTTCTTCTGCACACAAAGAGTCATTTTTCTGCGTTAAATCGTCCAAAGTTACGCCATAAAAACTGGCCAATTGGAAAAGAATGTCAATGCTTGGCAAAGATTCACCTTTTTCCCATTTTGAAATGGATTTGTCGGAATAATTAAATTTTTCAGCCAATTCAAGTTGTGTGAGTTTTTTGCTTCTTCTTAGCTTTTGCAAATTTTGCCCAATTATCAGGTTTATATCTTCGTTTGTCATATTTACCTCATAATAATATAAATATTTTACAATATTGGAAAAAATATTGCAAACGATTTGAACTATTCTCTTCAAATTAGAGCAATTATCAAACAATCTAAGATTTTGAGAGTCGGTTTTTAATAATTTTGAGAGAGTTGAGTGCTAGATTGAAGTCACATTTGCTGCAAGAAAGACCAATTTTAATTTTGTCTTTTAAACTTAGCATAAGATTGCAGTTCTCTTTCCCATTTTTACAAACCAAAAAATTTTGTTTAGTATCACAAAAAGAACTAATTTTTGTGCCAGGTTTTGCCAGATTAAAAATATTTTTAACAATCAAAACAGTTCCAGTTCCATTTAAAAGTTTTGCACAGTCCTTGTGAACAACTTTGGCGTCATATTGTGTCATTATATCAAGATTGGCGTAGGAAAGTTCATCAAATGATTTCGTTTTACATATGTTTGGATTGATAGGGAACACGCCATTAACGTCAGTCCAGTTTTCGTAAATGTTGACACCCAAACATTTGGCAATAATGCTGCCAGTCAGGTCACTTCCACCTCGGCTGAAAAGTTTGATTTTTTTAACTTTAGTTTTTATGTTTTTTGTAACAGATTCTTGTTGAGAAATATTTTTATTGTCAATAAAATATTCTTCGTAGCAAGCGTAAAACCCAGGAATAATTATTTTTTTATATTTTAGCACATATTTTTTTAAATTTTTTTCAGTTTTTTTATAATTTATTTTATTTTTTTCAAAAAATATTACATTTTCTGCGGGAATTAATTTAATTTTTAAATATTTTGACATTATCATTGAGGTTAAAAATTCTCCACGCGAAATGAAAAAATCTTTATCGTTATCTTGGTCAAATTTTTTGCAATAATGCTCAATGATTTCATTAATATTTAATTTGACATTTGTGTTATGGCAAAGCCTTTGCAGTTTTTCAGCAATACACTTTTTAATTTTACTTTTATTTGTGTTTTTATGGGTGTAGGCGATAAGTAAGTCAGTTAGTTTTTTATCTTTGTCATTTTCTTTTCCAATTGCGGAAAAAACCCAAATTGTCCTTTCATTGTTGTTTAGACTTGCAACATTTTTTATTGCCTGTTTGCCGGTTGTTGCTTTGCCTCCAAATTTGCACACTATCATAGCAGTTCCTCAATTGAATAAAATCCAGCGGGTGAGTTTGTTAACTTTTCGCAAACTTTTATTGCACCCTCGCAAAAGCAATTTCGGCTTAAAGCGGTGTGTTTTATTTCAACAACCTCATTCTCGCCAAAAGCCACTAAAGAATGCTCTCCAATAATGCTTCCAGCACGCACGGCAAAGGTTTCTGGACGTATGTTTAGTTTGTCAAGCTTATAAATAATTTGTTTTGCTGTTCCGCTTGGTGCGTCTTTCTTTTGTTTGTGGTGAATTTCAGTCAAAACAAAATCGTAATCTTTTACGGCAGCCATGCACTCAAGCATTTTTGAAAAAGCCATAACGCCAACACTCAAATTGGGGCATAAGGCAATGGCAATATTTTTGCTTGCAAGTTTCATTAACTTTAAATTGTTTTTATCATGATTTGTGCAGGCAATCAAAATTGGCTTTTTCTTTGCCTTGGCAAGTTGTAAATTTTGTTCTAAAGCCTGAGGGGAAGAGAAGTCCACAATAACATCAAATTGCTCTTTATTTGCCTGTTCAAAATTTTGTTTATCGACCGCAAAAAAATCAATATTTTTGTTTGTCATATATTTTTGCATTTGTGTTCCCATTCGTCCATTTGCACCAATTAATAGAATTTTCATTAAAACCTCATTGATATAAAATTTTAAAAATAATTAAAAAAATGTTTAAAATATTAAGAAAAACGCGCAAAAAATTGAAATTTTTTAAAAATATATTAATTTTAATTAAATTTTTTTATAATTTCTTTTAAAGATTTTTTAATTTTATTTTTATTTTCTTCAGTTAGAATTGTTAATGGTTTTCTAACAATGTTTTTGCAAAGACCAAATTCACTCAATGCTAATTTAACAGGAATAGGGTTAACTTCACAAAACAATAAACTATTAATTTCAAACAACGCATTGTGCAAATTTTTGCTGCATTCTTGGTTTTGCCATTGGTTGCAAACAAGGTTTGGGAATATATTGCTTGTCACGCTTATGCAGCCATCTCCGCCATGACTAAAGAATAAATGATTGAATTTGTCGTTGCCGCTGTAAACTGGCTTGTGATGATTATTTAGCAATTTCAAAATTTGGTCAATATCTCCACTGGCTTCTTTTGTTCCTATCATGTAATTCAATTTTTCCAACTCCAAAATGGTTTGAGGTTGAATGTTTAATCCTGTTCGGCTTGGAACATTGTAAACAATAAAAGGGAATTTGACTTTGTTAATTTCTTTGTAATGTTCAATCAATCCAAGTTGTGTGCATTTGTTGTAATATGGGCTTACAACCACCGCACCATCAGCACCAAGTTTTTTTGCCTGCTTTGTGTTTTTAACAGCCTGCAAAGTGGAATTGCAACCTGTGCCAACAAGCAGAAAGCAACGCCCATGAATTTGTTGCACACAAAATTGAATTATCTGTTTGCGCTCTTTTGGTAAAATAGTGGGAGATTCACCAGTTGTTCCCAAAATTAAAATGGCGTCAATTTGATTTGCAATTTGAAATTCAATCATTTTTTCCAAGGAGGAATAATCAATTTCATTTTTTTTGTTAAATGGGGTTGCCAAAGCGGTGCAAGTTTTAAATTTCATATGTCACCTCTTACATCTTGTGATATATATTTTAATGCTTTAAATTAATCAAGTGTGAAAAGACTCTTTTAAACCTTTAAAACAATTGGCAACAAATTGCAAGCGAAATTCCAATTTCAATTTTGACACTTCTTAACAATAAATAATGCTTAAAATAAGCAAATTTTTGCATATGTCGGTACATCCTGCTTGACAAGTTTTCTGCTGAATGATATCATGAATTTTCGCGATATCAAATAAATAACGAATGAATATCGCAGAGTAAAAGGAGATTATGGAAGACACTGTCAACATTGAAAAAACCACTTTCAAGTCAAAAGCCGATTTTGAAAGAGCGATTAATAAATACATTTCAAAAATCAACAAAACGGATGAGTTTGTTCTGTTTGCGCATCAAATTAATAATTTTAGGCAGTCAGTGGGGGAGCGTAATCCTCAAATTAAATTAAATTCTATTTTAACAAAAGGTTTAAATGCTTATAAATATAGCTCAGCGGACGGAACACTTAACTACATGGGTTTAAGCACAGAGTCTTGCACAATAGACAATGTCTTGAATTACGATTATCATAAATTTGGCGTGGGGCAAATAAACAATTTTCCAACCATTATTCTTGCTTTTCCTAGATTTATTAAATACGACGGCAAACAAGTTGAATTTGCAACCTCACCTTACAGCAAGGAAAAGCCAGGTTCTCACCAAAAGTTGGTTGCACTTTTAACGAAAAGAATTTCACAATATCACACAGTTGACACACAATATACTCCAAAAACTTGGCTTGATATTATGAAAGGCTTTGCGGATTTCGCAATAAAGGACACACTTTTTGCATTTTATCAACAGGCTGAAAACGAATATGTTTTGTTGTTGCCACACACGCATTGGGTAGAGCAAAGCGCAGATAAATACGCCATTCACAAACACAATTTGGCAAAAATGGTTGAAAGTTTTAAAGGCAATTTGGAAGACGCTATTGTTTACGAAACCAAACAAAATCAGTTGATTGTTGACTCTTATTTGAACGATTACGATTGACAAATTTAAAATTGTGTTGTATAATCCAGCATACAAACAAAAAGGTAGGTTATTATGAAAGAAAAAACTTATGTTATGGTTAAACCAGGATTTGCAGATAATCCACAAGTTATCAAGTATGTTAAACAAAGGTTAAAACAGGCAGGATTAACAATCAATGAAGAGTCTTACATTTGCTACGATGAAAGCCACGCAAAACAACACTATGTTGATCATGTTTTAAAATCTTTTTATCCTGAATTGGAACAATATATAACAAGTAGTCCAGCATATGGAATGATTGTTACTGGTGAAAACGCAATCTCAACAATTCGCGCAATGGCTGGAGCAACAAAAAATCCTGAAGAAGGAACAATTAGATATGAAGTTCCAAAAATGTTGAACCTTCCAATAAGGGTTACTGAAAACGTTGTTCATTCTTCAGACAGTGTGGAAGCAGCTCAACGTGAAATTGCAATTTTTGAAGATTTGGTTAATAACAACACAAAAACAGTTTAGCAAATGCTAAACTTTTTTTTGCGATTTACAACAATTTTTTAAGTTTGACTTGCTGATTTGAAAATTATATAATAATTAAAATGAAAAAGACATTGCGCGAACAAATGAAGCAGAAAAGGAATAAACTTTCAACTTTTGAGGTTGAAAAATTTTCTCATCAAATTTTTGAAAATTTTAAAAAAGAATTAAAAAATTTAGGTTGTAACACTTTTTTTGTTTATAACAGTTTTGGCAAAGAAGTGCGCACAAATGAGATTGTTGAATTTTTGCTTAAAGGGGGCAAAAAAGTTTATATGCCTCGCGTTGAAGGCAAGCAAATGGTGGCAGTGCAAGTTCAGCAAAACACTCAATTTGCAATCAGCAACTATGGAATAATGGAGCCAGTTGGCAAGGCTGAGCAGATTGATGATTTTGTTTGTTTGGCTCCTTGCTTGGCGGTTGATAGTTTCGGCAATAGGTTGGGCTATGGTGGCGGCTATTACGACAGATTTTTGGCCAATAAACACTCAATTAACATAGCAATTTGCTTCAACTTTCAGTGCGTTGAAAAACTTGAACCCAATCAATTCGACCAACCCATGCACCTAATCATCACCCAAAATTCAGTTATTAAATTAAGTAGAGAAAAAGAATATTCAATCAAATCTTAATTATAGCAAAAAAGCACTGCATGAAGCAGTGTTTTTGTATTTATTGAGAATCGTTATTTAAACATTATTGTTGATAAACTAGTTTATTCTTTCACGGACATAATATAAAGGCTTGTGTTTTGATTCAACAAAAGTGCGATAAACATAATTACCAATCAATGATAAACATACGATAATAACATTCGTACATATCAAAATAGTAAAGATAATTGATAAAGTACCAAGCAAATTGAAGTGTTTTGTGGCGACGCACGCTATTATTGAAATAATCAAACCAAAGAATGATAAAATCCCTAAAAACAATCCAGATTTAAACAATAAATCAATAGGGAGACTTGACTGGGAAAATATAATATCCTCAGCACTTTTTAGTCTCTTTTTAAAGTTATAACCAGACTTTCCTTCAAATCTGTTTTCTCGAACAACTTGAACACAACCCTGTTTAAAGCCTAATGAATTAACATAGCACACAAACCCTCTACTATTTTCGCGGTTTGAAATAACAGAATCAATAACAATTCGGCTATATATTCCAAAATTGCTTATATTGTTATCAATTTTTATTCCCATAATTTTTGAATAGGTGCTATAAAACAATTTTGAGGTTAACTTCTTTAATTTTACATTTTTAATTTGAGCCAAGACATAGTCGTAATCATTTTGTTTTATTGTTTGATATAACAGCATAATATCTTCTGGCTTATCTTGTAAATCACAGTCCATAACCACAACATAATTGCCAGATGACGCATCAAGACCTGCCAAAATTGCTTTTTGTTGACCGAAATTTTTAGACAAGTCTAAACCAATGATTTTATTGTTGTTATTACATTGTTTCTTAATTTCTGCCCAAGAATTCTTAGGGCAGTGGTCATTGACTAAAATAATTTCATAGTCATTTGTCAGTTCTGACAAGGTTTGAGTTAAGCGTTCGCACAAAGGTTGTATTGCTGCTGGACAGCCGTAAACAGGCACAACAACTGATATCTCCATAATAATCTCCTAAATATAAAATATAATAATTCCCACAATGATAATAAGGTTTCCAAGAATAACATTCCATGAAAGTTTTTCTTTTAGAATAAGCCAACTAAAAATTAAAATAAAAACATATCCTAGAGTTTCAATAATAGGGCCACTTGTGTATGCAATGCCTCGATATGCCAAAATTGTGAGTAGAGTTGAAACAATCAAAAGTAAATATCCTCCAATAACCAAAGGATTGAGGTATTCTTGCTTTATTGTTTTGTGGGGTTTGTTTGCACTTATCTTTAAAAGCAATTGAGAAATAGATGCTATAAAGACAGATAAAATCATAATAAAATAATACATCATTTTTTAATGTTTACAACAATTATTCCTACAATAACTATTGCTACTCCTATTAATTTAGTTGCAGAAAAAGATTCATTAAATATTGTTGCTCCCCAAATTAGAGTCCAAATTAGGGCAGTTGCTTTGAAAGCGTAAGAAATTGATAAGTTGAGATGCTTTATAATTTGTTGCCAAATAATTGCATAAGCCCCTAAAATTAAAATTTCTAAACCATAAAATAAACAAAATTTAAAAGACAAGAAGGCTTCGCCTGAAGCAAATTTTGCACATACCCCAGACAAAGAGGATAAAAATATTGAGGCTATCAACACTAAATATAAAACAACTTTCTTTTTAGTTGATAAAGATGTTACATTTGTTTCGTTTGTTACAGGTTTATTTGTTTGATTTGAATTGTTTTCTTCCATTACTTGTTTTTCCTATATTTAAACCAATCGTTGTAAAAATTATTTTCCATTTCATTTTTAAAGTCAATCATCATATCTTTGTAATTTGTAAATTTTGGAGCAAATCCAAAGTCATTAATAGATTTAGAAATGTCTAAGAAATAACTTGGAGAATTATTTGGTTTTTCAGGTCTTAAAACTATTTTTGATTTTTTATCCTTACCAAAGACGTCTATAATTGTTTGAATCTGGTCTTTTAAATATAACTTGTTGCCATTAGAAATATTGTATACACCATATGCCTTGTCACTTTTTATTGCATCGCAACATGCGTCAACAAGGTCTTTTACATAAATTATATCACGATATAAATTTTCATTTCCCCAAAGTTCTATATCTTCACCATTCTGTGCTTTCTCAATAAATGTTTGAATTCCAGACTTATATGCTTTGCCATCAACATAAATAGTGCCATGTGGACCAACGCCATATACAGGAGGAAGCCTAAATATAATTGGTTTGAAGTTAAAGGTTGAGGCGTAGTGAAATATATAATCTATTGCTGCAAGTTTGCTTATAATGTAGGCACTGTGATCACCTGTATATTTTATTTTTCTTTCGGCATTTTCTTTGATGGGCTGACCATTAATTCCGTTGGCAAGGATATCAGAATAAGATGAAGTATACAAAAAGTTAGGTATTTTGTTTTTTACACAATATTCTAGGGCATAAATTGTACCTAATACGTTTGTCTTTACATAGTCTTCAGAATCATCAAAATTTGAATCATCATATTTAATATTTGCAGGCAGTCTGCCAGCAAACATAATAATTGCTTCTACGTTTGAAGTTGGCAATTTGCTAAAATCTTCTTTTTTATTAATGTCTAATTGAACCCAAGTCAAATTTTTATGTTCAAAACTTGGTTTCTTTGAAAAATAAGTTCCAACAACTTGTTCGTTTTCGTCAAGAAGCTTTTTAACCATATAGCTACCAATAAAGCCACTTGCTCCCAAAACTAATATCATTTGTTTAAAACCTCCAACAATTTTTTTCTATCATCAAAATGCATGATTGCATAACCAAGTCTAGATGAACTATCCACAACTTCGTTTTCATTTATTGTTTCTGGCAAATCCATTTGAATTATATTTCTTTTACGTATTTTTTTAACAATATCCAGATCGGTTTGATTGAATATGTATTTTATTCCAACGTTTTTATAAACTGGCTTAAAATCTGCTTGCAAATTCAAAGGATTGCCAACCGCGCAATCAATACAATATTTTACAAAATCATGGCCGGTGGAATATTTAACTAGGTCACTTCCAATAAAATCGCCACCCATTCTACTTCCAATTTCAATAATTTTAATCGTTCTGCTTGCAGTGTCCCACTTAAATTCGCTATGAGAGCAACCCTGTTTAATATTCAAGGCGTTTAATGCTTCATAGATTGACTTTTCAATAATTTTTAATTCTGCTTTGTTAAAACCAGATGGTTCGATATGTCCGGTTTCAATAAAGTTTGGTGCACCAGTTGTGAATTTTTTTGTCACAGCAAGCATTGTATGCTTTCCATTTTGTGAAATACACTCGGCTGAAAATTCATCTCCTTCCAAAAATTCTTCAATAATAGCCTTTTTTTCAAAGGATTGTTCAAAAGCATTTTCTAATGCGGTGTCAAGTTCTTCTGTGCTGAATATTTTTGTAATCGCTCTACTTCCAGACCTGTCGGTTGGTTTTACAATAAGTGGAAATTTAAAATTTGAAATATTCACTTCCTGAATGTTTGAAACAACTTCAAATTTAGGGCATTCAATACCATGTCTAGAAAAACATGATCTCATTAAATATTTGTTTGTGCTGTTTGTTGTACACTCTACGCTGTTGCCTGGCAAATTTAATTCTTTTGCCAACTTATTAACAGTGATATTTGCTAAGTCACTTGCAATAGTACAAATACCGCATGGGTGGATTTGTTTTAATATTTCCAAAATTTTTGAAATATTTTTAATGTCTATATCATAAAATTTATCAATAAAATCAAAACCTGTGGCCCCAGTTTTCCATGCAAACACATGTGTTTCATAACCTAATATCTTTGCTTTTTTAATTAATGGTAATTGCAAATAACTTGCGCCAATAATCGCTAATTTTTTTATTTTTTGACTCATGTCCTCAATATTAGCATTTTTTTTGATATTTTGTCAAATGATTATATTTATTGTTGAAAAATAAAATAAAAAGTTCTTTGTATAATGCTTTGACTTATTTTTCTTGTGGTTTTATAATAGTTAAACAATTAAAAGGGAAAATTATGATACCATTTAACAAACCTAGTTTAACAGAGCTAGAAAAAAAATATATGTTACAGGCCATTGAATCTGGAAAAATATGTGGAGATGGAGGGTTTACTAAAAAGGTTAATGAATTTTTTAAAAAAAAATTTAATGTTGATAATTTTATGTTAACAACCTCTTGCAGTTCTGCTTTGGACATGTCTGCAATTTTGTTGGATTTGCAAAAAGGAGACGAAGTAATTGTTCCGTCATATACATTCGTTTCAACTGCTAATTCGATAGTTTTACGTGGAGCAACTCCTGTTTTTTGTGATGTTTGCAAAGAAACTATGAATATCGACCCTAATAAAATTGAAGAATTGATTACAACAAGAACAAAAGCAATATACGTCGTGCACTATGCTGGTCATGTTTGTGATATGGACAAAATTATGAGTATCGCAAGATCTCATGATTTATATGTCGTTGAGGATGCAGCGCAAGCAGTTGGTTCTCTCTATAATGGTAAAGTTGCTGGCACAATAGGAGATATGGGTTGTTATTCTTTTCATGAAACAAAAAATTATGTAATGGGTGAAGGTGGTGCTTTAATAATTAACAACCCAAAATTTGTAGAAAGGGCTGAAATTATTCGTGAAAAAGGAACTGACAGAAGTAAGTTTTTGCGTGGACAAGTTGACAAATACACCTGGCAGGATTGTGGCTCCTCATTCTTGCCATCAGACATTTTGTCTGCAATATTGTACGCTCAATTAGAAAGATTTGATGAAATTTTTAATAAGCGTATGTCAGCATGGAATTATTATTATCAAAATCTTAAAATTCTTGAAGAACAAGGATTGATAGAATTACAGGGCAGCAAAGTTGAAAACTACCAACATAACGCACACATGTTTTATATTTTGACTAAAGATATCCAAGAACGTGATAAATTAACTGCATATTTAAAGCAATGCGGAATCAGTGCAGTTTTCCATTATGTTCCGCTGCATAATTCACCTTTTGCAATCAAACTTTTAAACAACAAAATTCCAAAACTGCCAGTAACCGTAGAGTATTCACAGAGGTTACTGCGTTTGCCAATGTATGCTGATATCAGTTTGAATGAATTGGAATTTATTGTTAATTCAATCAAAACTTTTTATGAGGTGAAATAATGAAAGGTATAATTTTAGCAGGTGGCAAAGGAACAAGGTTGTGGCCAATAACCAAATCTATAAGCAAGCAAATTATTCCAATTTATGATAAACCTATGATTTTTTATCCGTTGTCGGTATTAATGCTTGCAAACATTAAGGAATATTTAATAATTTCAACACCTAGAGATATCCCAATGTTTAAAGAATTGCTTGGCGATGGAAGTCAATTAGGAATAAATATTCAGTATAAAATTCAAGAGAATGCAAATGGAATTGCTGAAGCGTTCTTAATAGGTAAGGATTTTATAGGGAAGGATAATGTGTGCTTAATTCTGGGCGACAATTTCTTTTATGGTCATGGATTTTCAGATTTCTTAAAAGAATGCAAAACAATAGATCAAGTAGGTGGAGCATACGTCCTAGCATATAAAGTAAAAGACCCAACAAAATATGGGGTTGTTGAATTTGATGAAACAAAAAAAGTTGTTTCCATTGAAGAAAAGCCTTTGATTCCAAAATCTGAGTATGCAATACCTGGATTGTATTTTTTTGATAATTCAGTTATTGAAAAAACAAAGAATTGTAAGAAATCTGCAAGAGGTGAATATGAGATTGTTTCAATCTTAAATCAATACCTAAATGAAAACAAATTAAAGTGCGCGGTTGTTGGTAGAGGTTTAGCATGGCTTGACACTGGGGAACCTTCTGGACTTAACGACGCTAGCAATTTTGTGAGAACAATACAAGATTCTCAGTCTGCTTATATTGCTTGTCTTGAAGAAGTTGCTTATAATCAAGGATTTATAAACTATCAACAGTTAATTAATCTAGGCAAAACTTACAAATCAGAATATGGAAAATATATTCTATCTTTAAAGGAGAAAAATTAATGCAAACTTATTTAATTACCGGTGGTGCAGGTTTCATTGGTTCAAACTTTATAAAATACATGCTAAAAACATATAAAGAAATTAAAATTATCAATCTGGACAAATTAACATATGCTGGAAATATTAACAATTTAAGAACTTGTGAAACCGATGAAAGATATAGCTTCGTAAGAGGAGATATTTGCGATAAACAAGTGGTAGAAAACATATTCAAACAAAATAATATTGATTATGTTGTAAATTTTGCAGCGGAAAGTCATGTTGACAATAGTATAAAATCTGCATTCCCTTTTTTTGAAACAAATGTTATGGGGTGCTTAAATTTGATTGAACAAGCAAGAAAATTTTGGAGTGATGGCGAAGGCTATTTGCCAAATAAAAAATTTCTTCAAATTTCAACAGATGAAGTATATGGGAGCTTGGAATTAGATTCCGTAGAAAAGTTTAATGAGCAAACTAACATTAATCCGCATTCTCCTTATTCGGCGTCAAAAGCAAGCGCAGATATGCTTGTTAAATCTTTCTATGATACGCACAAAATGCCAATTAACATAACAAGATGTTCAAATAATTATGGACCATTTCAATTTCCAGAAAAATTAATACCTTTAATATTTACAAAATGTCTAAAAAAACAATCTTTACCAGTATATGGTGATGGGTTAAATGTTAGAGATTGGTTATTTGTTGAAGACCACTGTAGAGCTATTGATTTAGTTTTGCATAAAGGCAAAATAGGCGAAATTTATAATATTGGTGGCGGTGTTGAGCAACCAAATATAGCCATAGTTAAAAAGATTATTAATTTTTTGCATAAATACGACGCTAAAATAACAGAAGAATTGATAACTTATGTTACAGACAGAAAGGGACATGATAGAAGATATGCTATTGATTGTTCGAAATTGACGAAAGAATTAGGATATAGTCCAATGTATAATTTTAACCAAGCAATGGACGAAACTCTGACATGGTATTTAAACAACAAAAATTGGTTGGAAAATATTGTAAGTGGTGAATATGTCAACGACAACAACGCTTAGTTCTTCAGAGAATAAAAACCTTAGCAACCCAAATCAGGCAAGAAAGAAGATTTGGATTTCTTTTGCAATTGTACTGGTTTACTTTGCTTTGTTGTTGCTCATTTTTAATTTCATGTTCAGCATAAATGATGACAGGCAAATTATGGAGATAGTGTGTGGAAAATTTTCCAATGCAACACCTTATGCTATCTTTATTTCAACTTTGTTTTCTTATCCACTATATTTTCTTTATAAACTATTCCCAAATTTCCCAGTGTATGGCTTTGCTTATGTTGTAGAAATGTTTTTAGTTTTATGGTTTATTACATTTTTTGTTTTAAGCAAAGTTCAACAGAATATTAAAATAAAAGCACTGTTTATTACAATAACATATTTAACATTATTACCATTTTTGGTTTTAACTCAATTTACATTTGTTACGGCAATATTATGTTTTCCTCTTGTTATAATAAGTGTTTATTTTAATAAATTCAGTAAAAAAGAAAAAATAGTTTATTCGGTTTTATTTGCCTTGTTCGCGTTTTTATCCGTTGGAATTAGATATCAAGTCTTCTTAATGTCGGTACCGTTTGTTGGTTTAGGAGTTGTACTTGGGCTCTCAAAAGATAAAAAATCATTTATATCAACACTGTTAATAGTTTTAATGACTGTTGTTTTTTTATTTAATCTTGGTTTGAACAAAATAATTTTGTCAAATGATGAGAATTATAAAAATTTTAACGAATACAACATTGTAAGGTCTGATTTATATGATTATTATGGATTCCCTGATTATGATAGCAACAGAGAATTTTATGAAAGCTTATCAATTGATAAATCAGCTTATGAATTATTAACACATTATGTTTTTGATATCCCTGAAGCAAGTTTGGAAAACATGAGGGTTATTAGGGACTATCAGTTAGAAAATTCAACAAAATCAAATAGATTTATTATCAAAACAGTATATGAGGGTTTTAATGGTTCAAAAGTATTGTCCAGCTTAATAATTATTCTCATAGTCACAAATTGTTTCTGTGGCATAAAAAATAAAGATAAGAGAATTTTATTCTCTATTTTACTATTGGTTATTGGAACTTTAATTATGTCTGCATTTATTGCTTATAAAATGAAATTCCCAGTTCGTATTGCAGAATGCTTACTGTTATTTAATTTTTACTTTTTAATTGCACAATTAACAAGTTTCGAAAATTCGCCGATAAAAACAAAAACAAGCAAAATTCTGTTTTGCATTATGGGAATATTAATGTTTAGCATGTTTGTTCATTCTATTGTCAAAACATATAATTATAGTAGAGGAATAAAATCTTATTGTAATTTTTATCAGGGGCTTGAAAATGAATTAATAAATCGACCTGAAAATATATATTTTGTCGAAAAAGACATAACAATTCCTTTGAATGCTTATTTGTTAAAGTCAACAAAAGTAGTAACAAACCAGTATGTGTCGGATTGGAATGTGTTTTCAACCTTTTACAATTCTTTAATGAAAGAATTAAAATATTCTTCATTTTATGATTTGTTAAATAATGCTGATAATTTTTACTTGGTAACAAATGACTTAAATGTTATTAATAGATATAACGAATATGTAGGTTCAAGATTTAATAAAAAATTTGTTAATACAGAGGAGATATTGAATTGTAAAATTTGGTTTTTGTGCCCAGTTTAATCAAAAAATCTCGTCAATAGATTTGGCGAGATTTTTATAATAATAACCCTAAAACAGCTCAATATAGTATAATTTTGAACTTAAGTTTAACGTGATATATCTTTATACTATAATTTGTTTTATAAGCATTTTTGGCTTAGTTTTTTTGATTCTAGGTTTAGGTTTTCATAATGCAATATGTTTTTCTATCAAAATCTTGTTAAATTATACTCAGTCAAAAAAATGACTAAAAAAGCACACTGTATTTAGTGCGCTTATAATGTTAAATCACAACATATTGCGGTGTTTGGCGGAGAGTGAGGGATTTGAACCCTCGCGCGCCTTTCGACGCCTACATCCTTAGCAGGGACGCCTCTTCGACCTCTTGAGTAACTCTCCTCATCGAACCACCGATAATATTAAAATAATTTTGTAATTACTTATGTGAAAAACATTTTCAGTATAGCACAACAAAAAAGTTGTGTCAATCATATTTTACACATTTTGTTAAAGAAAAACGGGTTTAAACTAACTAGAATTTTAAAACGAAAAAATTTGTCTAAATTTGTAAAAGTGAAAAAATGTGGCAAAATAAGTGGACAAATAGAATATTTTTTATTATTATTTTATTAGGTTAAAAGGGAGGATTTATGAAAAAAATATTAAGAAGCGCAATGGCTTTAAGTTTGGCTGGTGCAGCGTGCTTAAGTTTTGTTGGTTGTGGAAATGACGGCTCAAAAATTGAGGCAGCAAACAGAAAAGCGTTCGGCAAAGTGTATGCCGCAATTTCAAATTACAGTGCAAATTTGGCAGCGTTGGGAAAAAACTCAACTGAAAGCAAAAATTTTGAATTCAAAATTGGCTTTGATTTTGATATGAAGACGTTAGATATGTCAACAGACGAATTAACTTCCACTCAGTTAAAATCAATTATGTCAATGAATTTTAATGCGGCTTTTGGTGCAAAAACTGGCGCAGAAAACCAAATGTATGCTTACATTAACGCCAAGAATTTAGACAATCAATTGGCAAATTTAATGCACGCATATTTCACAACAAAGCAAGACGATGACGTGTTTGTTCGTTGTTACATGAACACTCAGCCAGAGGATTGGGAAACAACATTCACAAGCTATTACACAGAGACCACAAGTTATGAATTGAACACTTCAGCAAATTTTGGCGAAGCGCAAATTTATAAAAAAGTTGAAGGAGAGGAAGACCAATATCAACCGATTTTTGTTCAACCAGAAGATTGGGACACAAACTATCAAACATATTACGTTTTAAAGCCACAATATGTTCAAAACACAAATCAAACTTTCGACGCTGCAACAGAATATTACAAATTAAGTGACATGGTTTACGCTTACTTGAACACAAATGTTTCAGAGTTTGTTAGCTATGAATTGCTTGCCACTGAACCAGCAGATTGGAATTTAAATTACAAAAAATATTATAAATTAGGATACAACTATCAGAGTAACACAAATCCAGATTTTGAAGCAGGTATATACTACACATTTAGTACAACAGATGATGATTATCATTTGTTGGAAGAAAAGCCAGCAGATTGGGAAACAAATTATGAATCATACTATGTTCAAGTTCCAGCATATGTTTCTAACACAAACACGACATTTGAAGCAAATAACACTTATGCATTAAAAACTTCTTTGCCAGAAGCCATTGCGGATGTGTTGATTGCAAATATTGAAGATGGCAAATATTCAATCAGTCTTCCAATTGAAACAGTTAAAGACATGCTTCCAACAACAGGCGACGAAGATGCTACAACAGACATTGTTGACACTCAACAAATCAGTTCAATTATCTCTTCAATTAAAAACATTCAAAACTATGACCAATTTAAGGCATTGATTGCTGAAATGGACGCCTCAATTTCTTCTTCAACAGACGCAAACGGCAGTGCACTTATCATCAGCCAATCAATAACAGAAGGCACAGGCCTTGCGTCAACCACAACTTCAAATGAACTTAAAATTTATGTTGGCAACAATGGCAGCATGACAATCAGTTTCAAATCAACTGTTTCCACTGCAGGCATTCAAGTGAGCTCTATGAGTTTGAATTTGTCAATCTCATTGTCAACATTTGATGAATCACAAGTTCCAACAGAAGTTGAACTTGAAGATTATGAAGTAATCACCCTTGAAGATATTTTCTAAACTTGCAATAAACCAATTTATTTGATTTACGCATAAATCCAGTTTGTTAATAACAATTAAAAAAACAGGCACTGATATGCCTGTTTTTTTACCCCTAGTTTAGGGTAGAGTTCTATTCACCTAAAGTGTAATAGCTGCCTGAGTGTTGAGTGGCAGGGAATCTTTTGCCTTTTTCAAGGTAAAGGCTGCCGCCATTATGTCCTTCACTGTCATATGCTACATATGAACCAGATTGTGGGACTGTTTCACCAGGTTTCCATTGCTTTGTTTTAGACATCTAGCACCTCCATTTGTATTTTGTGCATGTTCATGGTGGTTATTCAAAACAGACACTAACAAATTTTGGCAAATAAATCTTAAAAATCTGCCAAACTCAAAAGATTGCCAAATATTTTAATATATGCTAATATTAGCATATGATAAAATTGGTTAATTTAGTTTCGTTTGACCAGGCACTTGAGTTTGTGCCAAGTTTTTGTTCGGACAAATTAATGCAAGATATAAACATAATTGTGCCAGACAAACTCAGTTTGTTCATGGAAAAGCACTTGTTTGAAAGCCTTAATATCAGTGCAAGTTTTAACCTTAGGGTAGTGACATTAGATAGACTTGTCAAAAAAAATATGGATTTGCCAAAAACAAAACAAATAAGCAAACTTGGCAGCATTGTTTTGGTTCACAAAATTTTAATGGACAACAGCCAAAATTTGTCAGTTTTAAAAAATAGGGCATATTCGTTTGGCTATGCGGAAGAAATTTTAAACACAATCGGGCAATTAAAGGCTTCGAAAATTTTAGTTGAAGAAATGCTTAAATTCACACATTCTAACACCCAACTGCAAAACAAAATTCACGATTTGGCAATCGTTTTTGAACAATATGAAACCTTAAAAGCAGGCTTGTTGGACGCAACTGACCAATTCTTAATGTGCTGCTTAAACCTCAACAAAATACACACAAATCAAAACTTTTTGTTTGTTGGGTTTGACGATTTCACCGCAGTGGAATACACAGCCATTGAACAATTGGCAACAAGCAATGAGGTCATTGTTTTAAATTATTCATGCAAATCAAACAACCAACACTTGTATAACGACGAAATTGCTTCTCAACTTAAACAAATTGCATACATAAATCAACTCCCAATTGAATTTTCAACTTTTGAGCAAGTTACTGACACGCTTAAATCATACATTTCAAAGAACATTTTTGGCATAAAACCTTCAACTTTTTGCGATGAACAAGAAAGGGTTAAAATTTTTGCCTGTAAAGATAGTTACGAAGAAATTGACCAAGTTGCACGTGACATTCGCATGAAAGTCCTTGATGGTGCAAAGTTTTCTCAGTTTGGTGTTGCAGTTTTTAATAAGGACAATTTAAACGAACAACTCAACGAAATTTTCACTAAATATGAATTAAACTTTTATCTTGATGGCGAAATGGAAATCAATCAAAGCACACTTTACAAATTTGTGTGCGACGTTTTGCGACTAAACCTTGAGTCATATGAGGTAGTGCATTATATTGACATTATAAATTCACCATTTTTTGTGTTGGACGAGCAGACTAAACAAGCGTTAATTTTAAAACTTTTGCAAATCAATTTTAAAGGCAATTTAACCACAAAACTGGATTTGGGCGAACTTAGCGCAGCAAAAGAAAAATTAATAGAATTTTTAAATTATTTTGATTTTAAAGAAAAAACAATTGAAAATGTTAATCAACAACTGAAATACGCGTTTAAAACGCTGGAATTTGAAGCAATTTTGCAAAATTTATGTGAAAAAACTGAAATTTTTAGTAAACAAATTTTGCTGTCGAAATCAATTGAAACAATTGAAAATGTTTTTGACGAAATTGAAAAGTTCTATTCTGGTGCATGTTTAGACGTGGTTGCAGACGTGTTTTTCCACGTAGGTGAGGTGTGCAAAATAAGCAATTTGCCACTAACTTTGGACGCAATCAAAATTGTTGACGCAAACAATTTTTGTGAAAGATTTAACAATTTGTATGTTTTAGGGTGCAGTGCAGATAATGCCCCAAGTTTTAAAGCGGATTGCGGCATTATCGTGGACGATGAAATTGCAGAACTTAACTTTAAACACAAACTTTCACCAACAATTGCACATATCAACAAACTTGCACGTTTGCGCTTGTTGAACTCCTGTTTAAATTTCAGGCAAACTCTCACCCTAGCTTATTCTCGCACACAAAGCGAGTTGGTTAAAGAGTTTTGCGCAAGGCTTACAAACAAAAACGCACAAAAGCTGCAGCCAAGTTTGAATTTGCTTGGGCAATATGTTGCAATTTCAAAACAGGATTTTATTGAAAAAAATTTGATATATAGCACAAATTCTGCAAAAAAATTTGTTGCAAGCAAAAATTTATCTCATGTTTCAAAATGTGATGGTTTAAAAATAGACACAATTTCCGCAAGTAGGCTGGAAGATTATTTCAAATGCCCATTTCATCATTTTTTGAATTACACCTTAAAGGTGCGTGAACGCTTAAAAACAGACATAATGCCGCTTGACACAGGTAACATTTTGCATGAAATTTTGTTTGAGTATTACAGCAAGAACAAACAGGTTGGCGAAAAGTACGAATTTGCAAAATCTCAAATTTTTAAGATTGTTGAGGCGGACGAGCGTTTAAAAGTTAATATCAATAGTCCAGTGCTTGTCAATTTGATTGACGAAACATTGCGCGTATTAAACGGTGTGGACTATATCGATGCAAACTCCAATTTTAAACCAGAAAAATTTGAATACGCCTTCAATGGCAGCAGTTCGTTAAACCTTGGCAGTGCAAAACTTGTTGGAAAGGTGGACAGAATTGACAGCGACGGAACAAACCTCCGTATTATAGACTACAAAACAGGCAGAGCGGAAGCAAGTTTAAAGGAACTTTATTACGGCAACAAACTGCAATTATTTTTGTACGCCTGCGCAATGGAAAAAAATTTCCGCCGCAAAGTGGTTGGAGAATTCTATTTGCCGTTGCACAATAATTATACAACTGAAAAGAACAACTATTCATTAAAAGGCTTTTTTGAAAACACAGAAGATAATGTCAAAAATTTGGACAATCGTCTAACCGCGGGAGATAAGAGCGACATTGTCAATATCACACTTTCCAAAGAAAATTTGGCAAGAAAATATAGCGACAAAGAGTTAACTACTTCTCAAATGGAACTTCTTAAAAATTATGCACAAACAGTTTCAAAGCAAGCAATTCACGAAATTGAATCAGGCTACATTTTGCCAACGCCAACAGGTGTTAACTCGCCTTGCGAAAGTTGCCCATACAACCAAATCTGTTTGAAAGACAGCAACGCCGTTGTTCAACGCAAACCAAAGCAGGTGGACATTGCAAGTTTTGGAGGTGAACAATGAATTTTGAACCAATACAATTAAAAATTATCGACGATTTGAACAAAAATCAATTGGTTAGTGCAGGGGCAGGCAGCGGCAAAACCACTGTCATGATTGAAAAAATTGCCAATTTGATAATAAATCAAGACGTGCCAATTTCATCTCTTTTGGTTGTGACCTTCACCGTTTTGGCGGCAACGGAAATGAAACAGCGCCTTGAAAACAAGTTAAAGCAAAAACTTGCAGAGTGCGACAATTTGCCTGTTTCAACTGACATAATTGAAGAAAAAAAGCGCAAAATCTTAAACAAACTTGACCAAATTCAAACCGCCAGCATAGACACAATTGATGGCTTTAATTCAAAAACAATAAAAAAATATTTTTATGAACTGAACATTAACCCTAATATTCAAATCATTTCTGACACAACTAAAGATTATTACATTAATCGTGCCATGAAACGTGCCATTGAAACCATAAGTAAAGATAGCAACAAAATTAACGTGCTGCTGGATTTGTATGGCGGAAATGCACGCAATTTGACCACTCTTCAGCAGCAAATAATTGATATTTACAACAACATTATTAATTTGGAAGACTATGTTGCATTCCTGCTTGACGCCAAAAATGAATATATAACAAACGAAAAAAGTGAGCAGATTGTTAACAAATTCATTTTGCAAAAGGCAAACAATTTAAACCGTGCTTTAATTGAAGATAATTTCGCTTACCCAGCCGATATTAAGCAAAAAATTGATGCAAATTTGTTGGAATTGCAAAAATTGAATGCGGCAGTTGGGCTAAAAGCCAATTTGGTTGCGTTGGAAACTGTTAATTTGGCAACTTTCACTCCAAAACAAGTCAAAGAGTATGACGCTCTTTCATTCTTAAATGGAAAAATTAAAGAGTTTTTGGAGGTTGCAAAACAACTTGAAGAAGCGGGCATAAACAAAAACTATGATTTGCAAAATGAAAAAATTGCAACATATTTTTCCTATGTTTTGGATTTGCTTGAACTTTTTATGCAGAACTACGAAAACATAAAACGAAAAAACAATTTAATGGATTTTAACGATATGTCCCGCAAAATGCTTGAACTTTTGGCAAACGACAGGGTGAGGGAAGAATTACAACAGAAATTTGCTTATATTTTTATTGACGAATATCAAGACGTAAACCCTTTGCAAGACAAAATTCTTATGTGCCTTGCCGGAGCAAACACAAAAGTGTTCATGGTAGGCGATGTTAAGCAATCAATTTACGGTTTCCGCGGTTCAAGCCCAGAATGGTTTTTGCAAAAATATAACAATTATAAGAAAAACGAACAGACTGGCACAGCTTTTGACATGAACATTAATTACCGCAGCAATCCATTAATTTTGCAATTTATCAACCAAATTTTTGAGCAATTGATGACAGTTTCGTCAGCCGACATTGACTATAAAGGCAGTTCACAAATTGAGCCAAGGCGAGAAGATATTTTGGACGAAAAACCAAAAATTCTGCTTGTGAACACCGACAATGAAAAGCAGGTTGCAACTGGCGTTTATAGCGTTAAAGAAGACATAATTTCAAACACCAACAACCCATTAACCTATCAATGCGCACTTGTGTTGAAAACAATAACTGAGTTGATTGGAACAAAATTTTATGACGCAAATTTGAAGCAAGAAAGAATGTTGACTTATGCCGACATTGCAATTCTGTCCCGTTCAACAGACGATGATGCTTCTCAAGCGTTGGTTGAAATGCTGAGGCAGAATTGCGTGCCATTAAATATGAATAATAAACTGGAAACAAAGGCAAGTGAGGGCGTTAAACTGATTTTGTCCATTTTAAAATGCGTTGCACACACTGCTGATGACGTGGATTATTTGGCAACTTTTATGGCCTTAACTGACATTCAACTTGATGAAATTTTGGTTTTCCGCAACACCAAAAATAGTTTGTTGGAAGATTTTAATTTAAACATTCAAAACCCAAAAATTGCCACAGGGTTTGAAAAATTAAATCAAATTGGTCTGCAATCAAAAGTCTGCACAAATTCTCAACTTGTGCGTTACATTTTAAATTTAGGTGTTAAAAATTACCTATATGCAACCCAGTTTGGCAACAAAGAAATTGACTTAATTGAACAATTTTTGAACTCGCTGTCAGTTGAAAATTCGCTTTCTTTGGCTGAATTCATTGCTGTTGTTGAAACCAACATTAGCCGCGGAAATGACTATATGGATATGGATAAAGAAGATAGTGTAACATTTCAAACAATCCACAAAAGCAAAGGCTTGGAATATCCAGTTGTTATATTGTTCAACGCAAACAAACAGTTTTCTTACCTTCGTGACCATGACGACATTTCGTTCAACGCGTCCGTTGGTCTTGGGGTCAATGATTACGATTTTGTTAACCGAACTAAACAATATAGTTTGCCAAAATATGCAATTAAGGTTTTAAATTCAAGCAAGGGTTATAAGGAAGAGTTGCGTCTGCTTTATGTTGCGCTGACACGAGCAAAAAACAAGTTGATTATAACAGGTCAGTACTCAAAAAAACAGTTTGAAAAAGAGGTTAAAAAAACAAGTTACCTCAACATGATTTTGTCTTGCTATCAGCAGGCAATTTTGACAGGAAAAACTGACTTTGAATTATGCCAATTTGAATTTTTTGACGACGTGGAACACAACACAGTAAGTTCAAACATGGTTGTGCCAGTAATTGATTTTAAAGGCGAAAATTTTGAGTATAAAAACACAGACCAATTTTCAATTTCAATCAAAAACTCGGTTACTGGTTTGAATTCAAAACAAAGCGAAAACTTAAAATTTGAAACCAAAGCATGGATGACCCCAAAAACCCAGTATTTGGCGGAAGAAGACAAAGCATTGATAGGCACTCACTATCACAAGGCTTTGGAATTGTTGGATTTAACAAAAGAATATCAGCAAAACACAAATTTTGAAGACGTTGACTATCAAAAAATTAAACGAGCACACCAAAATTTATCAAAACTTGTTGTTGGGGCAAAAACAATAAAAAAAGAAGCGGATTTTATGAGTTATTTGCCGTATAACGAATTGGTTAAATCTTCCAGCGTTGCAGAAAAAGTTCTCGTGCAAGGTGTGCTTGATATGCTCATTGAATTTGAAGACCATTTTGACATTGTGGACTATAAATTTTCTAATTTAAAAGCTAACATTTTAAAACAAAAATATGCCGAGCAATTGCAGTTGTACAAATTGGCTGTTGAAAAAGCCTTCAACAAAAAAGTTGAGCATATGTACATTTATTCAATCAACACCGGCGAACTTGTTTAAAATTCAAAAATCTGGAGTCGTCGATTTATTGTATATAAAAGTGATTGCGAGGAAGCGGTGAGAGTAATTAAAATTATTATGCTCATAATAAATTATGAGCTATTATAATTAGCTCACATGAAAGTAGTTCGAGGAAGCGGTGAGAGTAATTAAAATTTTTATGCTCATAATAAATTATGAGCTATTTTAATTACCACGCGAAAGCAAAAAATTTAATTAAAACTAATCATTTATTGGCAGTCACAATTTTTGATAATTATCACCATATATACCCAGCCATGGTGCTTTATTTTGACACTAGCAAACCAATTCCAATTAGGGAGTACATGTGGGACGAATATTTACCATTAATAAAGCAAGCCGATGTTAAAATTGCGGACAAGCGCACAATAATGCAATAAAAATCGAACTTAAATTATCGCAACAAAAAACCACTATCGAATAGTGGTTTTTTAATTAAACTATGTTTAGACGTTTGCAATTTCAATTGCACCAGTTTTTTCGAATTTTTCTATAACTTTTTTGTAGTCAATGCCAAGTTTAACAAATCTGTAAACAAAATAGCCCATAACACCGGCAATGATGATTGCAATAATTGCAATGTGCCAGCCTTCCACAAATTCATTTAAAACAATTGAAGCTTTTGGGGCACCATAAACTCTGTCTTTAACGCTTGTAAGAGCCTCACATTCAGCCTTTGTTTTTAAATTGCTGTCTGTAATGGCGTTTGCTGTTAATTTTGTGCCGTCACTATTTGGATTGTAGTACAAAACGAAATACTGGTCTTTTTTCACTTCAATGCAATAAGCGGTTGTTTCAGTTGAGGTTGAAATTGAACCTTGACCATATTTCATGTAAGAACTAATGCCAATTGAATAAATCATTCCGCACATTAAAACAACAGCAATAAAACAAGCAAAAAATGCAATTGCAGTTTTAAGCCCCATTTCAATGAATTCACGCTTTCTCATTTTTTTAATGAATTCCATAATAACTCCTAAACAAAAACCCCGTTATTAACACACCAAGGTTATATAATATACAAATAGAATATAAGATTTTTGCGTAATTGTAAAGCAATTTCGACAATTTTTTTTGTTTTCCATGTCAAAAAACCTTGTTTAAAAAAAAGTTTTCCACATTCTTTACAAATTTAACACTTTGTGTTATCATGTTAGCATGATAAATTATGCAAACGATTTGGTGTTCCAAAAGAATGCGTTAACTCTGGCTTATTTGGGTGACGCTGTGTTCACCTTGATGGTTAGAGATTGGCTTGTGACAAAAACAGATTTTAAAGCAAACGGGCTTAATAAAATTGCAAACAAAATAGTTTGTGCAAAAAATCAAGCAGTCATAATGCAGCAACTCAAAGAGGAATTGAATGGAGAAGAATTGGATTTGGTTCTTCGTGCAAGAAATGCCCACCCAAACAATAAGGCAAAAAACAGCAGTTATGAGGAGTATAGTTTGGCAACTCAGTTTGAAGCATTAGTCGGGTTTTGGCATTTAAAGAAAGAAAATGAAAAGTTAAAAAATATGTTTGAAAGGTTTGTGGAGAATAAATTATGATAGTTGAAGGAATAAACGTTGTTAGAGAACTTATCAGTTCACGTTCGCAAATAGACAAAATTTTGGCAGAAAAATGCAACAACAGCGAAATAAACAACATTGTTGAAGCAGCAAGAAAGTTAAAAATTCCAGTTGAAATTGTGGATAAAGATTTGCTTGAAAAAATCAACAAGGGCAAAACTCAGGGTGTATTGGCTTATGTTCCAAATTTTCATTATGCAGACGTTGATGAAATTCTTGAAGTTGCAAAACAAAAGGGCAAAGCCCCATTTATTGTTATTTTAGACAGCATTGTTGACCCACACAATGTTGGTGCAATTATTCGAACTTGCGAGTGTGCAGGAGTGGACGGAGTTATAATCCCAGAAAATCGCGCTTGTTTGGTTAACGAAACAGTTTACAAAACCAGCGTTGGTGCAGTTAGTCACATTAAGGTTGCTCTTGTTAAAAACTTAACACGCACAATTGAATATTTAAAACAACTTGGTATTTGGACATATGCTTTGGAAGCGGGCAGCAAACGCATTTATGACGCAGATTTCACATACCCAACCGCATTAATTATTGGCAGCGAGGGCAAGGGGGTGTCACGTTTGGTTAAGGAAACAGCCGATGAGGTGCTTTCGTTGGACATGTATGGTTTGGTTAACAGCCTTAACGCTTCATGTGCTGGCGCAATTGCTATTTATGAAGTTGTTAGACAAAGGCGCAATTAGGAGAGAATTTGAACACAGAAGAATTGATAGCAAAAGCTCAACAAGGCGATGAGACGGCAATGGAAAACATTGTTAACCTTTTTCGCGCCAAAGTGACGGCAATTTCACGTGAATATTTCCTTGTTGGTGCTGGGCTTGATGATATCATTCAGGAGGGCATGATTGGCTTGTTCAAAGCGGTGTATAGTTACAATGCAGAAAAAAATCACAGTTTCAGTTCTTACGCATCCCTTTGTATTGAACGCCAAATTCAAACGGCAATAAAAAACGCAAATCGCAAAAAAAACGGTCCGTTGAACAGTTATGTTCCAATCAGTCAGTTTGACGACCGCGATGACGACGACGAAAAACTTAAACTTGTTTTGGTTGACGATGAAAGTGATTTCGAACAAAAATATATAAATCGTGAACTCAATGTTGTTGTTATGAGCAAAATCAAAACTCTGCTTTCAAACGAACAATTTAAACTTTTAAAAATGTTTTTAAACGGCAAAAGTTATGCTGAAATGGCACAAACTTTAAACATTTCAACCAAGCAGGTGGACAACAATCTGCAAGCAATAAAACGCATACTAAAATCTTTAAAAGGAGAAATTCAATGAGTTTAGCATTATATCGTGAGTTTAGACCAAAAAATTTTGACGACGTCATCGGTCAGGATTACATTGTTCAAACTTTAAAAAATCAAGTTAAAACGGGCAATTTGTCGCATGCGTATTTGTTCTGCGGTCCTCGCGGCACAGGCAAAACAAGCACTGCAAAAATTTTCGCTCGTGCGGTTAACTGCACTCATTCAACAGATGGCAACCCTTGCGGTTTGTGTGCTGAATGCGTGGCTTTAAGCAACCCAAACACTGACATTTTTGAAATTGACGCTGCGTCAAACAACCGCGTTGAGGAAATTAGAGATTTACGTGAAAAAGTTGCATTCCCTCCATTGATTGGCAAATATAAAGTGTATATTGTGGACGAAGTGCACATGCTCACAGATAGCGCATTCAACGCTTTGCTTAAAACATTGGAGGAACCACCTCAACACGCGATTTTCATTTTGGCAACAACAGAAATTCACAAACTGCCAGCCACAATTTTAAGTCGCTGCATGCGTTTTGACTTTAAACTTTTGCCAGTAAGTTTGTTAAGTCAGCACTTAAAAAATGTTTTTGACAAACGTGGCATCAGTTATGACGAAAAATCCTTGCACCTTATTGCAAAAGCGGGCGAGGGAAGTGTGCGTGATATGCTTTCAATTGCAGATAGTGTTGCGGCATATTGCAACAATCAAATCACATGGGCACAAACAGAAAGCGTTATAGGTTTGTCCAGCAAAGATAACATTAAGGAAATTTTAACTAGCATTGCAAACAAAGACATTAACAAGTTGTTTGTTGCAATCCGCAAAGCCTTAGGAACAGGCAAAAACATTCAAGTCCTTTGCAAAGAAATGGCAGATTTTATCAAAAACCTCATCATGATTAAAGTTGGCGTGGGGGATTACGCAGTGTTGGACATTTTGCCAGGAGAGTTTGCAACTTACAACGACATTGCTTCGCAGTTTGACATAAATTATTTAAAAATGGCATTTAGTCGTTTTGCCAGTGTTGAATTGGATTTAAAATACAGTATAAACCCAGAAAATTTGTTTGAATCAACCTGCTTGGATTTGGTTTCCGCTCCAACAGTGTTGCCAGCGCAGCCAGTTGTATTCAATGCACCAGTTCAACCGCAAGTTGTTCAACAAAAGCAAGAACCTGCGGCAGTTAGTTCAAACGAAACTGACAAGGTGTGGGGTAATGTGCTAATCAAGGCAAAAGAACGTAACTTGTTTGCGCTTTCAAATGCTCTTATTAATGTAACAAAGGTGGAAAAAAAGTTAAATTGCTTGATTATTCACACAAATGATTTGGGCTCGTTCCAAATGATTGACAATAAAGAACGTCTTAATGTAATATTGGAATTGGTGAATTTGTTTGATGACAACATTAAAATAGTTGAAGTGGAATATGATAAATCAAATGTGTCCACTCAAGACGTTAAGGACAGTTTGAAAGGCGCATTTAAGTCAAAAATCAAATTTAAAGAATAAATTTTAAGGAGAAAAAATTATGGCATATGGTGGTTTTGGTGGCGGAATGAATATGAACGCCCTCATGCAACAGGCTCGCAAAATGCAAGAACAAATGGAAAAAGCACAGCAAGAATTGGAAGCTAGTGAAGTTGTTGGCAAAGCCGGCGGCGATATGGTTCAAATAACAATGACAGGCAAAAAGGAATTAAAGTCGGTTAAACTTAACAAAAATGCGGTTGACCCAGACGATGTTGAAATGCTTGAAGATTTGCTTGTTGTTGCTTTTAACGACGCAATTGCAAAAGCAGACGAATTGAGTAAAGACAAAATGGGTGCAATGGGCGGCCTTGGTGGGTTAATGTAATGAACCAAATTGACTCAATGGAAAGGTTGGTTAATGAATTTTCGCACTTACCAGGTGTGGGCAAAAAAACAGCCCAAAGGTATGCTTATTTTTTGCTTACCCTTAACGAAGCGGAAGTGAGAGATTTTGCCGACGCAATGGTCGCAGCAAAGCAAACCATTCATTACTGCAAGGTTTGTGCAAATTTCACAGATAAGGAGATTTGTGACATTTGTTCTCGCCCTAAAAAAGACAACATAATTTGTGTTGTTAAAGAACCTAAAGACGTAACTGCACTTGAAAAAGTGCGCGAATTTAATGGCACTTACCATGTTCTTCATGGCGTAATCAATCCGCTTGAGGGCAAAGGTCCAAACGACATTAACATTAAATCGCTTTTAGCACGCGTGCAAGCTGAAAATATTGCCGAAGTCATTGTTGCAACTAACCCGGACGTGGAAGGTGAGGCAACCGCAATGTATATTGCAAATTTGCTTAAACCTCTTGGCGTTAAAGTAACACGCATTGCACAAGGTGTCAGCATGGGCAGCGAGTTGGAATATACCGACGCAATCACACTTTCAAAAGCACTTCAATCTCGTCGTGAAATGTAATCTAAAAGAAACGCTTGAACGCTGAACACTCTCGGTATAACAAAGTTAAGGATTAGTATGACATACCGAGAAGCGGAAGCGCAGCGAGTGTATCTAAAGAACAAAAAACCCATCATAACGATGAGTTTTTTTATGTGTGAATATTTGAAAGTTTAAAATAAAGTCAAAACAAATTTTTATTGCAATGTTTTTAAACTAAACTTTCAATTTTTTTTTATGACAGGCTTATTTGTTAGCCATATCTTTAATCATGCAGCAGTTCTTATACTTTTTTCCACTTCCGCAAGGGCAAAGGTCGTTTCTGCCAATGTGAGCGTCTCGGTTGCGTGCTTGCACATTTTCACCTTTATTGGTGTTTCCTGCATTAACAGGACCAACAGGGCGTTGTGGCATAACTTCAATTTTAAGTTGAGATTTGAACAATGTTTCAGCGGTGTAGTCGCGAATGTCGGTAATCATTTTGTCAAACATGTCAAACCCTTCGTTTTTGTAAGCGACAACAGGGTCTTTTTGACCATAAGCCATAACACCAATCTCATTTCTAAGAGTGTTCATTGCGTCTATATGGTCAGTCCAGAATTTGTCAACCACACGGAGCAATACGCTGCGTTCAATAATGCTAAAATCAATGTTTAATTTTTTAACTTCGCTAATTTTGGATTCATAAATTTCCAAAAGTTTGTCGTAAACATTTTGCGCAACTTGTTTCGCATCAAGCCCTTCAACAAAGTCGGCAGTCAAAAGATTTGTGCCAGGTTTTAAAAGTTTGGATTCCAATTCCTTATTCAAAGGCTCTAAATCCCATTCATAATAAGGTTTTGTTTCGTCCAAATAATTATTGCAGGTTTCAAAAGTAAATTCTTTAAGCATTTCCAAAATTTGTGGGTGAATGTCAACACCTTCCAAAACTTTGTCACGTTCGCCATAAATAATTTGACGTTGTTTATTAAGCACGTCGTCGTATTCAAGCACGTTTTTACGCGCGCCAAAGTTCATTGCTTCCACTTTCTTTTGGGCTGACTCAAAGAAGTGAGTCAAAATGCGGGATTGCAAAGGCATGTCTTCGTTGCCGCGGAATGCAATAGAGAACCAGTTCTTCATTCTGTTTTCGCCAAAACGTTGTGGCAAATCATCTTCAAGAGAAATGAAGAATATGCTTGAACCTGGGTCTCCTTGACGTCCGGCACGACCACGCAACTGGTTGTCAATACGCCTTGATTCGTGGCGCTCAGTGCCCAAAATGTGAAGTCCGCCAAGTTCGATAACTTTTTTCTTTTCCTCGTCGGTTATCTTTTTAAAATCAGCATAATATTTGTTATATTTTTCCTTCAATTCCTTTTCTTCGTCAGTCAAATCAGCATTGTATGCGGTTATTTTTTCCATAATAGCAGGCTCAACATTTTCATTGAGCATTTTTTGCTTTGCCAAGAATTCTGGGTTGCCGCCAAGCAAAATATCTGTACCACGACCAGCCATGTTTGTTGCAATTGTAACTTGCCCAACACGACCAGATTGTGCAATAATTTGACCTTCAAGTTCGTGATTTTTAGCGTTCAAAAGGTTGTGAGGAATGCCAAGTTTTTTAATTTCCTTGCTTATACGTTCTGATTTATCAACAGAAGCAGTACCAACCAAGATAGGTTGACCTTTTTCATATTTTTCCTTAATTTCTTCAACAATAGCATTGTATTTTGCTTGTTCAGTGTAGAATATAAGGTCTTGTTCATCAACACGTTGCACAGGCTTGTTTGTTGGTATGGTCACAACGTCCAAATTGTAAATTTTGTTAAATTCGCCTTCTTCAGTTTTTGCAGTACCGGTCATGCCGCTAAGTTTAGAATACAACTTAAAATAGTTTTGAAGGGTGATGGTTGCCAATGTTTTGTTTTCTTCTTGAATTTTCACTCCTTCTTTTGCTTCAATTGCTTGGTGCAAACCATCGCTGTAACGTCTGCCCTGCATAATACGTCCAGTAAATTCGTCAACAATAAGCACTTCATCATTTTTAACAATGTAGTTAATGTCGCGTTCCATAATGTGGTTTGCGCGCAAAGCATTGTTAATGTGGTGGTTGATTTCAAGGTTTTGAATATCACTCAAATTTTCCAGTTTAAAGAAAGTTTCAGCCTTGCTTACACCAGTTTCAGTCAAACGAATTTGTTTATGTTTAATGTCAATGTCGTAGTCTTCTGCTTTCAAACGCTTTGCAAAATTGTCTGCCACAGTGTAAAGGTCGGTTGACTTGCCGCCTGCGCCAGAGATAATGAGAGGGGTACGGGCTTCATCAATCAAAATAGAGTCCACTTCGTCCACAATGCAGAAGTTGTGCCCGCGTTGAACTTTATAGTCTTTGCTAACTTGCATATTATCACGCAAATAGTCAAAGCCAAATTCGTTGTTTGTGCCGTAAGTAATATCGCATTCATATGCTTTTTTCTTTTCAGGTGCTTGTTGACCAGCAAGCGTGCAACCAATTGTGAGCCCCAAAAATTTGTATAGTTTGCCCATCATTTCGGCCTGCGTGGTTGCTAAATATTCGTTGACAGTAATAACATGTACATTCTTGCCAGTAAGGGCGTTTAAATAAACTGCAGTGGTTGCTGTTAAAGTTTTACCTTCACCAGTGCGCATTTCGGCAATACGACCTTGGTGCAGAACAACACCGCCAATAAGTTGAACATGGAAATGACGCATGCCAAGCACACGAGTTGCCGCTTCACGCACAACGGCAAATGCATCTGGCAAAATTTGGTCAGTTGTTTCGCCCGCTTTGAGGCGGTCTTTCAAAACAGGAGTTTGATTTTGCAACTCTTCGTCGCTCATGGCGGCATAAAAGTCTGCTTTATCTTCAATTTGTTTTACAATTTTTTCAATTTTGTTAAGACTTCGCTTGTTGTCGGAAGCAAATAAATAAGAAAATAATCCCATAAAAAAATCCTTTCAAGTAAAATACTTTCCATATTTTATCAAAAGATAAAGTTTTTGTCTAGCAAATTAAACTTAGTATAACTAAACTAATTAAAGTATATTTTAAAAGAGTATTCGTTTTGTCACATTAAAATCAATAATAAATTCAGTTTTGTTATATCGAGAAATGTTTACATTTCGAGCATATCTTTTATGCGTATAAACAAACCACCAAAACATGGTGGTTTTCAAAGTTTAAAGTTGGTCTATTAACTCGTCACGCTTCCTTGCGTATTCTTCTTCACTGATGAGATTGTTGTCAAGCATTTCTTTCAATTCTTTCATTTTTTGTTGAACGGATTTTTCGCCTTTTTGTTTTGCAGGTTTATCGTCATCAAACATTGGGGCAAGGGCTTCGCGTTGACGGCGTTTGTCCATTCTTTTAACAACAAAGTTTGAAATAATCACAAATGCAAAAGCCATAACAGCAAACATAATTGAAATTTTGTTCGTTAAGAATGTTAAATTGCCAGTGAAAGCAAATCCGTCATTGCCAATTCTCACACAAGCGAGGGCATAAGTGCCATAAAGGTCAATATAAAAATTGCTAACATATGTTATAACTTGGAAGGCAATCATTGTTTTGCGATATTTAACAACACAACTTGCAATTGAACTTGTTACAATAACTTGGAAAGTGATAATCAAACTGATTTTCAAAAATTTCAATTGTCCAAGCAAAAGCTCTGCGTTCTCTGACTTAATAGCATCTGCAATTTTAACAGCGACAATAATGTCAATAGCCCAAAGAATGCAACTGAAAGCGATTAACCCGAACATAACATAACAAAGGATTTTAAATTCGCCTTTTGAATGTTGTTTAACCCAAGGCAGAACCATCATGCAGGACACACTGACAACCAGAATAATCAAAATAAGTGACAGCATTGCAGCACTATACTTGATAAATTCAAAACTCATCATAATTGCCAAAGCAACAGAAGCAAACATGCAGATTACTGAAATGGTTTGAATTAAACGATAAAGTTTTTCGTGGTTAAATTTTGTTTTTTCCATAAATACTCCTTACATTTCCTATTTACATTATACCTAAATTAGGCAGCAAAAGCAACGAAATATGACGTTGAATTTTAAATTTTACAAAATTTGCATTTTATGAAGTTTTAAGCTTCTTTTTGCGCTCTTTTTTGCTTTCAAACTGCATTTTTCCCAATTCGTTGCAGCGAGCAAGCAATTTTGCAGCTATTTCGTCACGCGTTGCGCCATCTTTTGTTAATTCACTATATTTAACCGGTGCGTCAAAAATGTAAATTTTTTCTTTTATTTTAAAATATGAAACATATATGTCCACGTCAATACCTTTTGCCTTGCAAACGTCAGCAAACGACAAAAATCCTTTATAAAATCCTTCAAGCTCTGGCAGATAGCCCTTGTCGGATTTTTCTGGAAATATAACCACATTGTTGCCCTCCTGAACTGCTTGTAAACTATCTTTAAGTGTTTGGCGGAATCTGCTGTCGTGATAAGTTGAAATCAAATTTAGACCCTTGTAATATAAATTTGTCAGTGGGCTTGCAATCAAGCAAAACAACCTTGCCAAAAACAAATTCCAGTGTTTCTTCTCGTGATAGTAAACCTTTGTTTGATATTGATAAAGTTTTCTAAGTCCAGAATTCATCTCACCAGTTCCCCAAAAACGAATTGGAAAATCGCAATACATTTCAAGTGAGAGAGGTGCATCTGTGCCTTCATGATTACTTACGATAATGCTGCTGTGTGTTGGTTTTTCACCAAGGAAAACAAACTCAGGGCGCTTATACCTGCACACCATAAGTTTTTTCATAAACCTGAACCATGCCTTGCGTTTTTGCTTAAATTTCTTAGGCTTTTTTTGTTTTTTCTGCTTTAATTTAACTTCTTTTTCTTTTGTTTCCATATTTAAATTCTAACACAAATTTTAAAATTTCAAAACCAAATTCTACATATTTCCCCATAACTATTAAATTTCACATAAAATGGTTAAAAATTGAAAAATAATGCGGAAATTGCAAAAAATTGGGTCAAAATATGTGATATTTTAAGCATTTTTAAACAAATTCTATTCACAGTAGAGTTAAAAGGACAGGTTTTCTATCTGGTTGAGAACGAAACCTCAAACTCTAATATAAGGGAATTTTAATTCTAATTTGACAAAATAAGGTTTAGAGCGAAATTTGGCAATTCTCTTGCAAAAATGAATAAACAAATTGTAATATGCTTGCGTTGGAGGACAAATGAAAGGGCAAGAAACAATTTACTTCACAGATGAATTGAATGAAGACTTTGCAGAAGAAATTGTTAGCAACAAACCAGTTAGTGAAAAGTTTGTTTATTACAGCAACAATCCATTTTGGCAAATCAAGCATTTCTTTTGGAACAAAATTGTGGCTTACCCAGTTTCAATGATTTATGCCAAGTGCAAGTTTAAATGGAAACTTAAAAATAAAAAAGTTTTCAAACAGGCAAAACACACAGGCTATTTTATCTATGGTAACCACACTCAACAATTTTTTGACGCAAGCATGCCAAAAAGAATTGCATATCATGAGGCGTACGTTATGGTTAACCACACAAACTTGAATTTGAAAGGTTTGGGTTGGTTGGTTAAGCGTTTGGGTGCTTTGCCAGTGCCAACCAATGTGCACGAAACAAAAAAATTTGTTGCGGCGGTTGACGAGATAATGAAAAAGAAAAAATCCATATTGATTTATCCGGAAGCTCATATCTGGCCTTACTACACAAAAATTAGACCATTCGTTTCAACCTCATTCAGGTATCCGGTTAAATACAATGTGCCAGCATTCTGTTTCACCAACACTTACCACAAACGTAAAAACGGCAAAGTGCAGATTATAACTTATGTTGATGGGCCATTTTACCCAAACTTAGCCTTGCAAAGCAAACAGCAAATTGAAGATTTGCGCAATCGCGTTTATCAAACAATGGTGGAGAGAAGCAAACTCAGCAGTTATGAATTTGTGAAATACGTAAGAAAGGAGGACAATGATGATTAACATTTTATTTTCGGGCAATTCAAAAGTTTTTGATGGTGCGTTAACTACAATGCTTTCAATCTTTAAGCGCACAACAACAAAAGAACCATTCAAATTTTATATTTACACCATGGACGTCACTCGCATTAAACCAGAGTACACTGCCATTGATGATAAAATGATTGCATTTTTGGACAAAGTTGCCAAAGATTATAACCCTGAAAACAGTGTTGAAAAAATTGACGTTGGCGAATTTTATAAACAAGAATTTGAAAACAGCCCTAACGAAAATTGCTATTGCTCACCTTACACATTGCTTCGCTTGTTTGCGGACTTGATTCCAAATGTGCCAGACAAATTGCTGTATTTGGACATTGACTTGTTGTTCAATAATGACATAACCGAACTTTGGAACAAAAATATTGAAGGCTATGAATATGCAGCAGCAACCGACCATTACGGCAAATTTGCAATAAATCCAAGATACATAAACGCCGGCGTTCTGTTGCTTAACATGAAAGAGATCAAGAAAACAGGTTTGTTTGCAAAAGCAAGGGAATTAATTAAGAAAAAGAAATGGCTGTTTGCTGACCAAGATGCAGTTTGGCACGCAACAACAAAGTATTTAACATTACCTCAAAAGTTTAACGACCAAAAATATTGCCATAAATCAACAGTAATCAGGCATTTTAGCAAACGTTTGTTTTGGACACCTTATCCACACACTGCCAACATTAAACAATGGCATGTCAGTCAAGTGCATAAAGTGTTTAAATACTATCAATTTGATGACATTTTGTACGAATACATTTATTTAAAAAAATATTACGAAAACAATTTTTTAAAAGGGGAAAATTAATATGAACAATCAAAACAATAACAACATTATTCCAATCGTCTTCACTTGTGACGATAAATACATTCCATTTTTAGCAGTTTCTTTGGAGTCTATGGAAGATAATGCTTCAAAAAACTACACTTACGACATTAAAATTTTGCATTCAAACAATATCAGTGAAGCAAATCAAAACATAATCAAACAAAAATACAATAATCAGACGTTCAAAATCAGTTTTGAAGATATTTCTTCGTATGTTGAATTGATTGCAAGCAAACTTCACACACGTGACTATTATTCAAAAGCAACATACTATAGGTTGTTTATTCCAAACCTTTACAAGCATTACGATAAGGTTTTGTATTTAGACAGCGATATTATTGTCAAAGGTGACATAAGCGAACTTTATAACACTGAACTTGGAGACAATTTTGTTGGTGCAATTCCAGATAATTTTGTTCAATGCACACCACTTGCTTGGGACTATGTTGAAAAGCACATTCCACTTGGCAAAGGTGCACACACAAGATATTTCAACGCTGGCATTTTGCTTATGAATTGCAGACGTTTGCGTGAAATTGACTTTGAAGGCAAATTTATTGATTTGCTTGGAAAAGTTAAGTTTGAAGTTGCTCAAGACCAAGATTATTTGAACTGCATTTGTCGCGGTAAAGTTAAGTTGATTAATTTAGTTTGGAACAAACAACCATTCCCAAGCAACACAATCAAGGAAAAGGATATTAAAATTTTTCACTTTAATCTTGACTTAAAACCTTGGAAGAAAGACGGCATTTTGTACGAAGATTTTTTCTGGACATATGCAAAAACAAGCGGCTATTATGATGAAATTATGAAAATCAAAAACAGCGTAACAGAAGAATCAATCAAGTTGGCAGAACAACAAACACAAACACTTTGTGAAAATATTGTTAAACAAGCAAACGACGTTGTGGATAATGCAAGAATTAAAAAGATTGTTGATGCAATTTTTGATGAAAATGAAAGTCCTCTTGTTAAAAAAGATATTGTTGCATGCAATGTGGATGAAGCGGAACAAACAGATTTGTTTGACGTAATCGACAATGTTGTGGCTTCAAACCCACAAAAACAACGTGGCTAATTGGGGCTAAACTTATTATTTGGAGAAATAATGGAAGAAATTCAAAAAGCACCAGACAGGCTTGAAGTGCTTAAAAAAATTGAAGAGTTGGAAACAAAGGGCATTTTCGACGTGGACGTTGAAAATGACCCTCCAACAATTGAGCTTTTGCCAAATCAAATTGACTATAAACGCAAAAAATTAATTAACAAAATTAAAAGGTTTTTCACCTATAAAGTTGCTGGCAAAATGCTCAAACAACTGAAACTAGCTGGTCTTTTGAGGTTTGACAAAATTATTGGCATTGAAAACATGCAGTCAGTTAAAACTGGCGCAATTGTAACTTGCAACCATTTTGGTGTGGCAGATAGTTTTATTATGGATCAAACATTCAGGGCTGCAAAGTTTAAGCATAAACGCATGTTTAAGGTTGTTCGAGAGGGGAACTACACAAACCCTCCAAAAGGCTTTGAGCCAATCTTTAAGTATTGCGACACTTTGCCTTTAAGCCAGAATAAAGACACAATGAAAAAGTTCCTGCGTTGCACAAACGAATTGCTTCAAGAGGGCAATTTTGTGCTGTTTTACCCTGAAGAAAGCATGTGGTGGAACTATCGCAAGCCAAAGCCACTTAAAAGTGGCGCTTTTCGCTTTGCGGTTAAAAACAACGTTCCGGTTATTCCTTGCTTTGTGACAATGGAAGATAGCGAACAAATTGGACCAGACGGCTTCCCTGTTCAAATTTACACAATGCACATAAATAAACCAATCTACCCAAATACTAAATTGGATTTAAAAACAAATATTGAGCAAATGAGAGAGAAAAACAGCCAAATTTGGAAAACGATTTACGAAAAGATTTACAATCAGCCATTAACATATTTGTGCGACAAAAAAAATTAGCAACAAAACGTTGCTTTTTTTGTTTAAGTAAAAAATAAATTTACCCATTAAACTAAAATGGTGAAATTTAAAATATTTTTATTATAAAAGGTATAATATATTATATGTATAAATTGATAAGATTTTCAATCATTTTCAGCATGATTTTTAACCCAATAACCATTATTGTTAACGTTTTAACCACAATTTTTTGGCACACGCCAGTTGTGTTTTTGGTTCTCACTTGCATTTATGCCACCGTTTTAACATGGTCGGTCGGTGTGTTTGCAATCAAAAAACTCAACACGGCAAAATCAAAAAAACAACTTAAACCCATGGCAATTTTAACTTTAATTGGTAACAATCCTTTGGCGGGTATTCTTATGCTGGTGATGAAAGAAACAGACTTGCCAGCCTCAAAAAATCTTATATCAAACAGCCAAAATTTGACAAGAACATAATGTTTAATCATGACAAAGTATTAACTGGATTATATTTTGAAAGCCCAAAGACACGCAAAAATTATTTTGACATATAATGAATTAGGCTAATGCCAGATTATTTTTTAGGAGAAAATATGTCAAAAATCATAAACAAATCACAAGTAACTTCAAATTATGTGTTGCCAAACTTATCCACAAAACAAGCAACTGCAGAAAGTAATGAGTCGGCAACTGAGTACATGACAACCTCATTCGCCAAAGTTAGAAGTTCAAGTGTTAATTTTGGCGAAGCAAACGATGAAATTGAACAAACTTTAACTCTCACAAATACTAGTGAATATTCAATTACGGACGTGAATATTGTTGACACTTTGGGCGAAGGCTTAACATTCAAACCAGGTTCAGTTACAATTGACAACATTGAAAATCAAAATGCAAACCCAACCACGGGTATAATGCTTGATAGTCCAATTGCTGCAAACAGCAGCGTTGTTGTTAAATATATTGTGATAGTTGATGATCCTGTGGTGCAAACCAGCGCAGAAACAAAATCAACAGTTACCTATTCAGTTAACGAAATCACAGATTTAGAAGAGGATTCTAATATTATAACAATAATCCTTGGTGTTGACATGCTTACAATCACAAAAACTTCAAACAAAACTGCAGTAATTAAAGGTCAAACATTGAAATATCAACATGTAATTGAAAACAAAGGTAATTACAAACACACCGATATAATGTTTAATGATAATCTTCCAAAAGATGTTGAATTTATTGTTGGAAGCGTGATGATTGATAATGTCTCACAAGCGGGCTTAAACCCAACAGTTGGTTTTAAAATCGATGACATTGATGTGGGTGGAAAGGTGACAATAACTTTTGATGTAACCATTAAATAAAAAATTACCAAGTTTAAAAAGTGTCAAATTTGTGGCACTTTTTTAGTATTAAAAACAATAATAGAGTTTAAATATTTTTTATTATTAAGTTTAAGGACGTTTCTTGTTTTAGATTAAGAATTTATAAAATGAACTATTATATAAAATTCTACTCAAATTCTACTTAGCCGAAAAAAAGACACGAAAAAAGCACACTAAATATAGCGCGCTTAATTCAATTTAACACGATATGTTGTGTTATTTGGTAGAGATGAGTGGACTCGAACCACCGACCCCCACCTTATATTACATATATGCTAAGGGTTCTCAAAAGTCTGGTTCTTTGTTCCTTACTGCTTCCTTCAAGGTTTGCTTGTCAGCAAACTTATTTTTTATTTTTTATGCCAGTTCAGCAACGAGTTGCAACAATCCTACAAAAACAAAAAAACGTTTAACTTTCGTTAAACGCTTGTGGTAGAGATGAGTGGACTCGAACCACCGACCCCCACCTTATCAGGGTGGTGCTCTAACCTGCTGAGCTACATCTCTTCGTCGCAATTCGCCTTTTGGCGAGTTTGCTTCTAATAATTGCAAACGTCCGCTTGTTAGGCGTTTGCTCCTCTTACAAAGTGGCAACAAAGTTTCCCCTTTGTGAACCCCTTTGATAAAAGGTGTTGGAATGTTTTGAAATATGAGTCTAGCTAGCTCAAGATCTGGTGGAGAATATCTGTCAGTTGATAAACAACTTAGGCAGGTATTCTTTCCACCAAAAATCTTTTTCGCTGTTGAAAATAAATTTTCACATCTCAAAATCTTTTTGGTGGAGAATATCGGATTCGAACCGATGACCCCTTGCTTGCAAGGCAAGTGCTCTAGCCAACTGAGCTAATCCCCCAAAATTATGAGCGCATTCACAACGAATGCAAGTTTATATTATCAATTTTAAAAATGTTTGTCAATAAATTTTTACAAATTTTTTAAAAAATATTTGAAGATTTTGTTTTTTGTGCAGAAAATTTGTGAATTTGTTAATTTTTAAACTTATTTTGAATTTCAAACAATTTTGTTTTAAAATTTTTAGTTTGTCAAAAATTGAAAAGGAGGGAATATGGATTTTCAACAAAGTAAAACAAAAGAAAATTTGGCTCGTTCGTTTGCCAGCGAATGCATGGAGGGTGCAAGATATCAATTTTTGGCAAAAATGGCTCAACAACAAGGATATGAGTATTTAAGCAATCTTGTACGAACACTTGCACACAATGAAATGGCACATGCACAACAATTTTTTAACAAAATTAACGAACATGCCGAACAAGAAGCACAAAACATAGAAATTACAGCTGGCTACCCATTTAAGCAAGGCGAGGACCTATGCGAAACTCTCAAACTTGAGGCACACAATGAGGAAATGAGTGCCGAAACTATTTATCCATCGTTTGCCGAAATTGCAAGGGACGAGGGCTTTAAAGACGTGGCAGAACTGTTTGATATGGTTGCCAAAGTGGAAAAAACTCATCAGCGCACGCTTGAAAAACTGGCAGAGGGTTTAAAATGCAATTGCCTATATAAATGCAACTGCGGTGACGCTTGCTTTAAATGTGACGAATGCGGCACAATAATTCAAGACAAACAAGCTCCTAAAAAATGCCCGCTTTGCAATATGGAGCAGGGCTACTACCGAATTGATTTTAACCTTATCGGCAACGGCAAAAACCGCACAAAACCAAATCAATAATAAACCCTATTTCAAATTATAGATACACTCAAAACCATTGTTTACGAGTGTATTTTTTTTATAAAAGAAAACCACAAAATAGCCTGGTTCAGTTAAGGTTTACCTATGGGCAAGAATCTCGCGTCCCCTTAGGTGTCCGCAATAAACTTGCGTTTTTGGTTCCTATTGAGATTGATCTCGCAAAATAAACAAATTTATTTTTTGCTGGTTGGTCTTATCCTAAATATCGTGCCGCGTTGGTCGTGATGAGCGGCGTCGCAGCACGCCAATGGGTTAGTTTGCTATGTGTTACAACGCAAACATATACCTTTAAGCGGCTGCTCCTTTTCCCCAACAAACCCATTTCATTTGGCTTTGTCAGGGACCCCAAATTGACCTCGCAAAATAAACTGATTTATTTTTTGCTGGTTGGGGTTATTCTAAAAATTGTTCCACGTTGCTCGTGATGAGTGAGGTCAAGGCGGAAATCGCGGTTTGGAATAATGTTTTTGTTTTGCAAATAATTTGCAACTGTGCCAACAGCAAGATTTGTGGTGTTGCTGTGTTCGCTAATATGGCTGAGAACCACCAATCGAGTTCCAGTCAGCACCAATTTTTCAATTGCCTTGGCGCATTGAAGATTGCTCAAATGCCCGTGACTGCCGTTAATTCTACGCTTTAAAAATGGTGGGTATCCCGGGTATGCCATAAGCATTTCTGGGTCGTAATTGGCTTCTAAATACACGAGAGCACTGGACTTAATAACCTCAAAGGTTTCAGCAGAAAAATCGCCCAAGTCGGTGCAAACTGAAACAATAGCGTCTTCTTGATTAACCCTATATCCAACGCAAAATTTGCTGTCGTGTGGCAAAGGGAAAGGCTGAATATGTAAATCTCCAATATCAAAATCTGTGTCAAAAAAAACAAAATTGTTAGGGTTAATGTGAATTTGGCTCATGATCACTTCTTTAACATTCGCGTGCGCGTAAACTTTAGTGTCGTAAGTGCGCACAAATTTTTCTATGCCCTTAATGTGGTCGCTATGTTCATGGGTGATTAAAATTGCATCAATAGTTTCAGGTGCAATCTGCAATTCGTTTAAAGCGTTAAAAATGTAAGAAAAAGTCTTGCCATTGTCAATCAAAATTCTGGCAGAATCTCCTTCAACATATGTGCAGTTTCCACTGCTCCCGCTTGCTAAATTGCATATACGCATATGCGCATTTTAGCAGATAACCACACAATTTGCAACAAAAATTGTTAATTTTTGATTGGAAGAATATGTAAAAATAATCAAAATTGCTTCAAACTATATATTGACAAATTTCAACTATGGTGTATAATTGTTCGCAGCAAGGAGAAATGTAATGGACAACTATACCGACATGCTAAACGAATTAGATGCATTTGAAATAGATTTATACGATAAAGTAAATCAAAACTTAAATTTAATGTATGTTTTTAGCCAGTTGAACAAAGAATACGGCAAAAGTGCAATCTGCCAGAAAATTAGCGAGTGGTACACTGAAATTCAGCTTGAAAAGAGCGTTGATGAAAGATTGATAAAAATCAACTCTATAAAAGATTATCTGGAAATGATAATTGAAAGGCTTGGCGAAGATAAAGAGTTTTATATGACAATGCTGGAAATTAAAAAGAGAAAATTTTTTTCAAAGTTGTTTTACAGACGCAAGTTGGATAGTGTTTTGGAGGTTATTTCAATTATCAACGATGTTACAGTTAATAACGATAACATAAAAAGCGATTTGATTAACAGGCAAAAACAAAATAATGAAAACCAGCAAGCCGCAGACGAAACAATCAATTAGTGACTTTAAATTGGTGTGCAAAATTTAAGTTTTAGAGCAATAAAGACGCAAAAAACTTAAACATGCACACTTTTTTAATTCAAAGCGTGCAAAAGCGTTAAATTTATTTAAAAGTTTTGTTGACAATAAATTTCAAAAAAAGTAAAATAAAATACGAGGTGAAAAAAATGAGCATAAATCTTTAAACTCAAATTAAAATTTTTAGGCAGGATTTTAACATAAAATTGCCAAATTCGGCAGTTGATTTTTGAGTATAATTGGTGGCGGAAACGCAAATTGCCTAAATTTAAGTTTAAAGGAGAAATTTATGTTTGTTAATAACGAAATTATAAAAGAAAGGGCATATTTGGTTTGCCCATATGTTAATATTGAAAATGTTGAGCATCGCGCAAAAGAATTGGAGCAATTGACCGAAAGTGCGTTGTATGAAATTGTAAAATGCAATATTTTTCAGCCAAAAGAATTGAACGCTCGCACTTATTTTGGCAGCGGCAAAGCAGAGGAAATTCGCGACGATATTAAAGCTCTTGGTGCAACAGTTGTTATTTTGGATTGCCCGCTAACAGGCAGCCAGTTGCGCAATTTAAGTGAAATTTTTGACGTTAAAACAATTGACCGAACAATGCTTATTCTGGACATTTTTGCCGGTCGTGCAAAATCCAGCGAGGGTAAATTGCAAGTTGAATTGGCACAACTTAAATATAGTTTGCCAAGATTGAGTTGTTTGGAGTTGAACCAAGAGCGCATGGCAGGCAAGGGTGCTGGTGAAAAATTGCGAGATTTAAGCAAACGCAAAATTCAAGAAGATATTAATAGGCTAGAAAAGGAAATCAAAGAAATTCAAAAAAATCGCCAAACACAGCGTAAGCAGCGCCTTTCACGCATGAAAAGTGTTGCTTTGGTGGGGTACACAAATGCCGGCAAATCCACACTCATGAACGCCATTGCAAAGGCGGGCACTTATGCAGATGATAGGCTGTTTGCAACTTTGGACGTGCTAAGCAAAAAAGTTTGGGACAATGGCACTGAATATGTGCTTATTGACACAGTTGGCTTTGTAAGCAATTTGCCACACGAACTTATGTATGCGTTCTCTGCCACTTTGGAAGAAACAATGGACTCCAACGTCCTTTTGCTTGTTGTTGATGCAAGCGACCCTCATTGTTACGACCAAATTGCGGTTGTTGAACGTGAATTTAAACGTATGGAAATTGATCCAGGTCGCATAATTTTGGTTTATAATAAAATTGACAAAATAACCAACGCAGAGGCGCAAAATTTAAAATCATACCCATACGACACATGTTATATAGGCGCAAAATCAGGCAAAAACATTGTTCAACTTAAACAAATGATAGTTGAAAAATTGCAATCTTATAGTTTTTAATTAGATTTAAATTCTTTTAAATGTGACGAAATTTTGTTACTACTTTTTCTTAAATTGAAGGAGGAAAGGATGATTGTTAAAAATTTGTGTAAAGCATTTAAAACCAAACAAGTGTTAGACGATGTTTCTTTTGAGTTGCATCAAAGCGATAAGATTGGTTTAGTTGGAATAAATGGTTGTGGGAAATCAACTCTTTTAAATATTTTGTCAGGAAAGGAAATGCAAGATTCTGGCGAAATTAAATTTAATAATACTGAAAGTGTTGCAATTTTGCAGCAAGAGATAAATCCATCTCTGTATGAAATGTCAATAATTAATTATCTTAAAAGTCAATCTGGAGTTGGAGAGATTGAACAACAGATACAAGGTTTGGAGCAGAACTTAACCGATGAAAACATGGATTTATACGGAGATTTGTTAAATCAGTTTCTAGCCTGTGATGGATATAATTTTGATTTGAATGTTGCAAATATTTTGTCAGGATTAAAACTCAATAAGTCTTTAGAAGATAAAGTTGGGGTATTGTCTGGTGGTGAAAAAATTAAATTAATGTTGTCGAGTGTGCTATTAAGCACTAGTGAAATCTTGCTTCTTGATGAACCAACTAATAATCTTGATTTTTCGAGCGTTGAGTTCTTGGTAAATTATTTAAAAACATGCAAAAAATCATATATTGTAGTGTCACATGATGAAAAATTTCTAGATGAAGTAACAACTAAAACTTTTGAATTAAAAAATGGACGTTTGACAGAATTTCCTTTTTCTTGTTCTAAATATTTAGAAATGCAAAACCTTGCCTTTGAACAACGAAAAAGACAGTACTTAGATGCTAATGAACAACAAAATGTGTTAAAAACAAAAATTAATGAAGCTAAGGTAACGGCAAACACTTCAAAAAAGAAAGTGGCAAAAGACAATGATAAGATAGGACATGACTATAAGGTTGGAAAAGGTGAAAACAAATCTGGTGCCTTGGTTAAAAAACTTACAAAACAATTGAATGATATCGAAATAGACACCGAATTTAGAGATAAACCAGTTTTTGATTTTAGAATAAATGAAACAGAAGAAAAATCATCAAAAGATATTATGCTTAAAAATTTGGTTTGTGGTTATGATGGTTTTTCAACATGTAAGTTTGGGCTAGACATACCTTTTGGTACAAGGGTTTTAATTAAGGGAAGCAATGGTTCCGGGAAAACGACATTGCTTAAAACTTTAATGGGGGAAATATCTCCAAAAGCAGGAGAAATTTATCTTGGTCGTGGAGTTAAAATCGGTTATATTGAACAAAACACATTAACCAATAATAAATTAGATCTTGACATGCTATCTTATATTGTTGAAGGTAATAGTGAAATTGATAAATCTTTTGTTTATCAAATCTTGAATAGCTTTGGTGTTCCTTATGAAGAAAAAGATAAACCTTTTAAAGATTTCAGTGCAGGTCAAAGAACAAAAATTAATTTAGCAAAATTAGCTATCAACAAAGTAAATACATTGATTTTAGATGAACCAACAAATCATTTAGATTTGGAATCTGCTCAAATTCTATACAACGCTCTAGAATCTTTTAAAGGGACAATTATTGCTGTTACACATAATATGACATTAATTGATCATTTACATCCTGACATTGTTTTTGATATGAACATTTGTGCAATAGAGAACAAATCATTTGTTCAAAATAGTTAAATATGTTAAAATAAAAAATAATAGGGGTACAAATGAAGTTTTTTACGGCAGATATTCATTTTAGTGACACACTCACAATGCAAACAGACAATCGTCCTTTCAAAAACATAAAGGAATATGACAGGTTTATTGTTAACAACTTTAACAAAACTGCCAAGAAGGGCGACACCATTTATGTTATAGGCGACCTGCTTGACTGCAATGGCCCTAACACATACGAATGGAAAAAGGGTTTGGAGCAAATAAAAAAAATTAATGCAGAGCTAGTTCTTATTATGGGCAATAATGAAGACAGGGTTGTTAAATACTTTTTCAATAATAGTTTTGAAAAATTCAAACAATGTTGTTTTGAACATGGTATAAAACAGGTGTATCACAGCCTTATTGTTGAAGCTTGCGGCAGAAAAGTGAATTTGGTGCACCAAATAAAGGACGGCAAAAAGAATATGTGCAACTTTTTTGGTCACACGCACCTTTGTGCTGGCTTATACCATCCATATGGGTTGTGTGTTTCAACCGACTTAAATCATTTTAGGTTGTTCACTGAGGAGTTGCTTAGCGGTTACTTGCAACGCAAACACGATTTTTGGGAGCCAGACGACAACTTAAATTATATAAATCCATTCATCAAAATGGTTGACAAGAAATTGGTTAACGTAAAGCAACAAAAGTCAAAACTCTGGCAGGACTATGCTAGGCATTTAAAAGAGGATGGTCAATGCTTTGATTAAACCTCTCCAGTCACCACGTGCGAATGTGAACTAGGCGCTTATGCGGGCGTTTAAAAGGAATATTGTTGGAATAAATCGCTTTATGGGCTAATATAATAAAAGTTTACGGAGATTTTTGTTTTCCGTAACTTTTTTTTAACGCTCTGCGTACTATGTACTATACAAAGGAAAATTAATGCACTTATGAAATTCTTTGTAAATACATAATCAAATACTTTAGGAGGAACTATGTTCAACAAATTCTTTGGTGGCAACGATTGTGGTTGCAACGAGGGCATGAACACAGGCTGCTGCGGCGACTTCGCTTGGATTATCATCCTTATTTTGTTGCTTTGCAATTGTGGCTGCCGCATTGACCCATGCTTGCTTATTATCATTTTATTGTTGCTTTGCGGCTGCGGTTGCGGCGGAAAGAACAATGGTGGCTGTGGCTGCTAGGAATTGCCACACCATTAAGTTGGTTTGCCCAAAAATATTGGTAACACACAAAAGAAAATTTTAAAAATTAGTGGTTTAATGTAAAGAGAGCACTGCGCTCTCTTTTTAATTGACTAAACAATGTAAGTGTGGTAAAATTTAAGCAACAACAAAAATACAATTTGTAACATTAAACACTCAATATTTTGCAATAAAAGGATTAAAATGAAAGCAGAGACCAAGGAAGAATTTATAAAAAAAGTTTGCAACAAAATTAAATTTCCACAAACGATAACAAATCAGTGGATTGACAAAATGTTTGACGAATGGCAAAATGCACAAAATCAATGGGATTGCGATTGGGAAATGATTTGGCGCTGGGGTTTTTGTTATAAAGATATGAGCAAATTTGATTTATCGCAATTGGACACAAAACATTTGTCAATGCTCACTTTTAATTCTTCCACAATTTGGCCAGAAAGCAAACATATGCCAAAAGGTTTTAACCCATCAAAAATTTTGCAAAACGGCAAAAACCCAATGTTGGGCATAAAGGATTTGCACAGTCAAGGTATAACAGGCAAAGGTGTTGCGGTTGCTTGCATAGACAATGGCTTTCAAGGCAAAAATCACATTGAATTTAAAAATGCAAAAATTAATGTTAAAGATTTTGCAAATGATGAAGCACATTTTCACAGTGAGTGTGCGTTGGCAAACCTTTTGGGCAAAAATATTGGTGTTGCGCCAGATGTTGAGTGTTATTTTTATTCTATTGACCAAGAAAATTTGTCAGATATAGCCGACCAAATTGTTGCCGCATTTGACGACATCATCAACAAAATTAATTCGGGCATCAAAATCAAGGCAGTTAGCCGCAGTGGGCCAATCTTTTACGAAAACATAAACGACAAGCAAATTTTGGAAATTTATGGCAGTGTTGAAGCCTATCAAAAAATAAAAAACCGCATAAACAAACTTGAAAAACTTGGTTGCGCTGTTGTTGACTCTGGTATTTTTGGCAAAACATTCAACTGCTGCGATTTAAAAATTTTTAAAAAGGGCAGTGAGGCGGACAATATAGATTTTTCATCTTGGCAACTTTCGCATTTAGATTTGGCAAAAACTTTGGTTTCTTTTGTTTGCGCTGGCAAAGTTGTGCCAGAGTTTTGCAGCAACGATGGTTACAAATTTGAACAGGTCAGTTGTTATTCTTGGACAATCCCACAAGCAATTGGAATGTATGCCTTGTGCTTGCAAGTTGAGCCAAATTTAACTTGGCAGGCTTTCACACAACTGGCTCAGCAAACTGCCAAAACAAACAAAAATGGTGTAAAATTGGCAAACCCAAAGGAAATGATTAAACAAGTTGACCTGCAAAAAGAAAATTTAATAAATCAATAAACACAATAAAGCAAGTGTAAAATTTTCATTTGCTTTTTTTGTTTCACTCAAACGATTAAATAAAAACTCAAATTTGAGTTTAAATTTAATATTTTGGGTAAAAATTAATTTTTAATTTGTGTAAAAAATTGGTTAAAATCTATTGACATAACTTGTTTATTGTGTTAAAATCGCTCAGTATGAATAAATCTCGCTAGGTGTGGTGCGCACCTTTATACATAGTATAAACTTTGGCGAGTAAACAACTGAATAAGGAGTTAATGGATGAATTCAAACACACTGAACATCAAAAAACTAAAACAAGGCAAGGCTGAACGTATGAGTTTTGCCAAAAAGGACGTCCCTTATGTTATGCCAGATTTGCTTAGCATTGCAAAAGAGAGTTATGAAAAATTCTTAAATGAGGGCATTGGTGAAGTGTTGAACGAATACAACCCAATCATAGACTACTCGAACAAAGCCGAGTTGTCTTTTTTAGGTTATTCTATCGACCGCACACCAAAATACTCTTGGAACGAATGTAAAGTTAAACAAATGAGTTACACTGTGCCTCTTAAAGTTAACGTTCGTTTGCTGGTTAAGGAAACTGGTCAAATTATGGACCAAGAAGTTTTCATGGGCGACATTCCTTACATGAGCAAAGACGCTGGCTTTATTTGCAATGGTGTTGAAAGGGTAGTGCTTAACCAATTGATTAAGTCACCTGGCGTTGTGTTTGGTGGTGAAGTCAACAAATATGGTCGTATGGACTATAATGGAGCAATTCAACCAAGTTATGGCATGTGGGTTCAAACAGAGCAAGTAACAGGCGACACATTGCGTGTTATTGTTGAACGTAAATTCAAAATGAGCGCAGGCGTTTTGCTTAAATGTTTTGGCTACACCAACGAAGAATTGCTTGAAATTTATGGTCATCACCCATTCATTGTTAACACTCTTGAAAAAGAACCTCAAATCACTCAAGAAGATGCTCTTATCGAGTTTGGCAGACGCACCCGTCCAGGTGAAATTCCAAACCCAGATAACACTTTGAGTTATATTAACGACCGTTTCTTCAATCAACAACACTATAATCTTGAAAAAGTTGGTCGTTTCAAAATAAACAAAAAATTGTCAGTTGCAAATCGTATTACTGACCAAATTGCAGCAGCAGACGTTAAACTTGGCAAAAAAGTTTTTGTAAGCCAAGGTGAATATATTGATCATGACACCGCTGTGGCAATCCAAAATGCAGGTATTAACTCAGTTGACGTTTTGGTTGGGGACAAAGTTGTGCGTGTTGTTGGTAACCAACGTGTTGACCTTAAAGCATATGCAAAACTTGACCCAGCTGAATTTGGCATAACTGAACTTGTGTATCTTCCTTTGCTTCAAGAAATTATGAAAACAAACAAAGGTGACGAAGAAGGTTTGAAAGCAGCAATCAAAGCTAACGCTCACAAACTTGAAGACTTCCAAGTAACATTGGACGATATGATTGCAACAATCAGTTATCACTTGAACCTTATTGATGGTTTAGGCGAAACAGACGAAATTGATAACTTGTCAATGCGTCGTGTTGCAACTTGTGGTGAATTGCTTAGGGACGAATTCCGTCGCGGTATGACAAAACTTCAAGCACAAGTGCGTGAAAGTTTGCAAAGTCGTGATTTAACAGACATTACTCCAAGCCAAATTGTCAATGCTCGTCACATAAACAAGGCATTCAAAGAATTTATGGCAACAAGCCAACTTTCAGCTTTGATGGACCAAATCAACCCAGCTGCAAGTTTGAGGCATAAACGTCGTTTAAGTTCATTCGGCCCAGGTGGTGTTAAAAAAGAACGTGCAACTGTTGAAGTGCGTGATATTAATCCAAGCCATTATGGTCGTATCTGTCTTGTTGAAACACCAGAAGGTCAACCTATTGGTTTGATGACTTCAATCGCTTCTTACGCGCGTATTAATAGGTATGGCTTTATTGAAACTCCATTTAGAAAAGTTGACCCTAAAACAAGAAAGGTTACTGATGATATTATTTTCTTGATGGCAGATGAAGAACGCGGTCATTATATCGCTCCAGCAACAATTGATTTGAATGAAGATAAAACATTGAAACAAGGCATTTTTGAATGCCGCTTTAATGGTCAAGCAGAGCGCACTAACAGCGAAATGATTGACTTGGTGGAATTAAGTCCAAAACAAAGTTTGTCTATTGTTGCAAACCTCATTCCATTTGTTGAACACAGCCCAGGTAACCGTGCGTTGATGGGTTGTAACATGCAATGTCAAGCAGTTCCTCTTATTCGTACAGAAAGCCCTATAGTGGGAACAGGCGTTGAACACAAAATTGCCGTTGACTCTGGTGCACTTATTCTTGCAGAGCAAGATGGTGTTTGTAAATATGTTTCTGCAGACTATATCACAATGGAATATGCAGACGGCAGCATTGTAAATCACAAACTCCGTAAATTTGAACGTACAAACGAAAAAGCATGCTTCAATCAAAAGCCAATTGTAAAGAAAGGTGAAAAGGTTAAAACGGGCGACGTGCTTGCTGATGGCGCATCAACAGATAAAGGTGAAGTTGCACTTGGCAAGAACATGACAGTTGCATTCATGAACTGGGAAGGTTATAACTTCGAAGATGCTATCTTGATTAACCAACGTATAGTTCGTGAAGATGCTTACACTTCAATTAGCATTCAACAAGTTAAAACAGAGGCTAGAACAACCAAACTTGGCGATGAAGAAATCACTCGTGATATTGCTGGTGTAGGTGAAGAAGCTTTGAAGAACTTGGACGAGAATGGTATCGTTCGTATAGGTACAGAAGTTCGCCCAGGCGATATATTGGTTGGTAAAGTGACCCCTAAAGGTGAAACAGACTTGACCCCAGAAGAAAGATTGTTGAAAGCAATCTTTGGTGAGAAAACAAAAGAAGTTAAAAACACCTCTTTAAAAGTTAAACACGGCGAAGAAGGTGTGGTTGTTGGCATAGAAATCTTATCTCGCAAAAACAAAGACGAACTTGACGCAGGCGTTAACATGTGTGTTAAAGTTTACATTGCACAAAAACGTGTGCTTCAAGTGGGCGATAAACTTGCCGGTCGTTATGGTAATAAAGGCGTTGTGTCAGTTGTTCTTCCAGAATGTGACATGCCTTACATGCCAAACGGCGAAACAGTTGATATTGTGCTTAACCCATTGGGTATTCCATCTCGTATGAACTTGAGCCAATTGCTTGAAGTTCACTTAGGCTGGGCTGCAAAACACCTTGATTGGAAAGTTGCAACTCCTGCATTCGATGGCGCAAGCGAAGAAGATATCAAAGCATTGCTTCGTGAAAACAATTTGCCAGAAGACGGCAAAACTCAGTTGTATGACGGACGCACAGGATTGCCATTTGAAAACAAAACAACAGTTGGTGTTATGTATATGTTAAAACTCGACCACATGGTTGACGATAAAATCCACGCTCGTGGCATTGGCACATATGCACTCATCACTCAACAACCTCTTGGCGGACGTAGCCAACTTGGTGGCCAACGTTTTGGTGAAATGGAAGTTTGGGCATTGGAAGCATATGGCGCATCAAGATTGTTGCAGGAAATGCTTACAATTAAATCCGATGACGTAGAAGGTCGTATTAAAACATACGAAGCAATTGTTAAAGGTGAACCAATCCCAGAACCTGGCATGCCAGAATCATTCAAAGTTTTGGTTAAAGAAATGCAAGGTTTGTGCTTAGACGTTAGGATTTTAACCGCTGATAATCATGAACTTACAATCAACGAGGTTAGTGAAGAAGGCGAAGAAGTTAGTGCAGTTGAACCAGTTAATAAACAAGCCCTTGAAGATATTACTCTTGAATTTGACGATATTCAAAAGGACTATGAAAATGACGTTAATTCTACTGCTTTTGACGAGTCTGAATTGTTTGATGATCTGGACGAATAATAATCCAAATCAATTCAGCGAGTTCAGAGTTTTGCAATAAAACTCTGTCGAAATGAATTGTTTGATGGTATTACGAATAAAGATCTTAATTAACAATGAGATTAGATAATTAAGGAGTGAACAATGGAACAAAATAGTTCAAATTTAGTTACTTTAAACCTTTCAAAGTGTGACTACATGCTTTTGTTGGACAACAACAAAAACGAGTACGCTTCATATCAAGGAACAAAGGTTGAATATAAAATTTGGTGCAACATTATGAAGTGCCTAAAAAAATTGAAAAGTCACAGCAATAAATATGCTCTATCCGCGCAGGAAGAGGCTGTGCTTTTGGACTAAATTGAATTATTTTGTCCATTTAAAATATTAGTAGGAGAAAAAATAGATGTTTGAATTAAACAATTTCGACTCAATTAGAGTGGCTATCGCTTCACCAGAAATGATAAGGTCATGGTCACGTGGCGAAGTTACAAAACCAGAAACAATCAATTATCGTACACAAAAGCCTGAAAAAGATGGCCTTTTCTGTGAACGCATTTTTGGACCTAAAAAGGACTGGGAATGTCATTGCGGTAAGTACAAACGCGTTCGTTACAAAGGTGTTGTTTGTGATAAATGTGGCGTTGAAGTAACTCGCAGCAAGGTTCGTCGTGAACGTATGGGTCACATTGAACTTGCTTGCCCAGTTAGCCATATTTGGTTTTTCAAAGGTGTTCCAAGCCGTATTGGTATAACACTTGACATGAGCCCAAAACTTTTGGACGAAGTTTTGTACTATGTAAGTTATGTTGTTCTTGACCCTAAAAACACAGAGTTTGCTTACAAACAGGTTATTAGAGATAAAGAATATCGCGACGCAGTTGAAAAATATGGTCCAAATGGTTTCCGCGCTGGTATGGGCGCTGAGGCAATTAAGGAATTATTGAACAATATTGACCTTGAAAAAGAGCGTGAAGAGCTTACTCAAATCATGCACACAACAAAAGGTCAACGCAAACTTAAAGCAACCAAAAAATTGGAAGTTATTGAAGCGTTTATCAAGTCTGGCAACAAACCAAGTTGGATGATATTGGACGTTATTCCAGTTATTCCACCAGATTTGCGCCCATTGGTTCAAATTGATGGTGGCAAATTTGCAGCAAGTGACTTGAACGACTTATATCGTCGTGTTATTAACCGTAACAACCGCTTGAAAAAGTTGATTGAACTCGGTGCACCTGAAATCATTGTGCGCAACGAAAAACGTATGTTGCAAGAAGCAGTTGACGCATTGTTTGATAACGGCAAACGCGGCAGAGCAGTGCAAGGCAGCCGTCAAAGAGATTTGAAATCTTTAACCGCAAGTTTGAAAGGTAAGCATGGTCGTTTCCGTCAAAATTTGCTCGGTAAACGTGTTGACTATTCTGGCCGTTCAGTTATCGTTGTTGGCCCAGAACTTAAAATTTATCAATGCGGTTTGCCAAAAATGATGGCTCTTGAATTATTCCGTCCTTTCATCATCAAGCGTTTGCTTGAAATGAATGCAACAAACAACCTCAAAAAAGCAACTCGTATGATTGACCAAGAACGTCCAATCGTTTATGATATTTTGCAAGAAGTTGTTCAAGGTCATCCAGTTCTTTTGAACCGTGCACCAACACTTCACAAGTTGTCAGTTCAAGCATTTGAACCAATTCTTGTAGAAGGTAAAGCAATCCGACTTCCTCCTTTGGCGTGCGGTGGCTTTAACGCCGACTTCGATGGTGACCAAATGAGTATGCACGTTCCACTTTCAGTGGAAGCAAGAACAGAAGCCCGTATGTTGTTGTTGGCTTCAAACAACGTTTTAAAACCAAGTGACGGCAGCCCTAACATGGTTCCAAGCCAAGATATGATTTTGGGTAACTACTATTTGACTGTTGTTCGCGATGGTGCATTGGGTGAGGGCATGACATTTGCCAGTGAAGAAGAAGCACAACTTGCTCACGAAAACGGCAAATTGAGTTTACAAGCAAAAATAAAATTGCGTCGTTCTGTTGAATTCAATGGCGAAATCGTAACAGGTCGCATTGAAACAACACTTGGTAAAATCATTTTCAACAGCATTATTCCACAAGACCTTGGCTTTGTTAAACGTGACACTAAAGAAAATGCTCTTCGTTTTGAAATTGAAGAAGACGTTAAAAAAGGTACTTATGGCAAATTGATTGAAACATGTTATCGCAAACATGGCACGAACACAACAGTAACCATGATTGATAACATTAAAAACATGGGCTACAAATATAGTACATTATCAAGCGTTTCACTTTCAATTTTCGATTTGCGCGAAGCAGACGAACGTCAACAAATCATTGACGAAGCCAACAAACAAGTTGCAGCAAACGACGATTTGTATATGCAAGGTTTGATGAGTTATGCTGACAAATATAGCAAGAATATGGCAGTTTGGGATAAAACAGTTAACGATGTAATTAAAGTTACTTCAAACGAACTTGACAAATTTAATTCAATTAAAGTTATCATCACATCAAAAGCACGTGGTGGTGAAGACACATTAAAACAACTTTGCGGTGTTATGGGTAACACAGCGGTTGCTTCTGGTTCAGTTAGTGACGTGCCTGTTAAATCTAACTATCGTCGCGGATTGAACCCTCTTGAATATTACATGGCTGCCCGTGGTAGTCGTAAACAATTGATGGATACTGCGCTTAAAACTGCTGACTCTGGTTACTTAACACGTCGTTTGGTTGATATCGCTCAAGACACAACTATCACAGAAGAAGATTGTTTCGCAAATCTTGGTGAAGCTGTTAAGGGTATTGACGTAACAGAAATCACTCAAAACGGCACAGTTGTTGAAACTCTTGAGGCTCGTATTGTTGGTCGTTACACAGCAATGCCAGTTATTGACCCTAAAACAAAGAAAGAAATTGTTGGTGCAGATTGCTACATTGGCGACGATCTTGCAAAAGTTATTGTTAATGCCGGTGTTACAAAAGTTAACATTCGCAGTTTGCTTACATGTAAGGCTGCAAACGGCGTTTGCGCAAAATGCTATGGCCGTGACATGTCCACAAATGACCTTGTTCATATTGGTGAAGCGGTGGGTGTAATCGCTGCTCAATCAATCGGTGAACCAGGTACACAGTTGGTGCTTCGTACTTTCCACAGCGGTGGTACTGCATCTAACGATATTACCTCAGGTTTGCCTCGTGTTGAAGAAATTTTCGAAGCACGTAACCCTAAAGGTGCTGCTGTTATCAGCGATATTGGTGGTAAAGTTAGCATCAATCAAATTGACAAACGCTTTGAAGTTGTTGTTAAAGGTCAAACAGAAGAAAGTTATATTCTCCCATTCGGCTCAACAATCAAAGTTAAACAAGGTGAAGTTATCACTCCAGGTACAGCACTTACAGAAGGTCCTTTGAACCCTAAAGACGTGCTTCGTACTCGTGGTGTTAAGGCCGTTCAAGAATATTTGCTTAACGAAGTTCTTGAAGTGTACAAATCTCAATCTGTTGCAATCAACGCAAAACACTTGGAGATTATCATTCGTCAAATGCTTCGTAAAGTTAAAATTGAAAACGCAGGTGACACAGATTTGTTACCAGGCGACACAGTTGATATTCGTATTTACGAACAAGCCAACCAAAAAGCTTTGGCTGAAGGTGGTGTTCCTGCAACTGCTAAGCGTGAACTTCAAGGTATCACAAAAGCAAGTTTAACAACTGAAAGTTTCTTGTCTGCTGCATCCTTCCAGGAATCAAGCAATGTGTTAACTGAAGCCGCATTGAAGGGTAAAGTTGACCACTTGCAAGGTTTGAAAGAAAATATCATTATTGGTAAAATGATTCCAGCAGGTACTGGTGCTCCAGCGTACCGCAACATTCTTCCAAAACAAGTTAAAGAAGATAGTTTGAACTTCACAAACGACAATGTTGATATGAAATTCGACGACATTGACGATGAGGAATAATTTGATTTTAAAAGAATTTCATGCAAAAGGTGACTCAAAAGAGTTGCCTTTTTTATTAATTTTGACGATATCTAAGTAGAAGATTAATAAAACTTAAAAATTTAAAAGGGCAACTTTCAAGAGTTGCCTTTTTTGTTATACCGAGAGGCACACGAATGTATCTTTATCCACATTGTCATTTTGAGCGTAGTCGAAGAATCTCACAACAAAAAGTCAAGCTGTTACGGAGCATAGAGATATTTCGACTCCGTTACACTCCGCTCAATAAGATAGTATTAAAACTTTCGCTTCTTTAACCAATAAATCTGAAAAAGTGACAATTGCGACATGGTAGTATGGTGGTTTCTACATTTAACGCCGAGAGTATCTTTTTCAATATAACTAAAATGTCATCCTAAGCGGAGCGTTAGCACAGTCGAAGGATCTCTAAATCAAAATACAAGTTTATTTCTCAAATTTTAATTAGATTATAAAAAACTAATTTAATAAATTGTTAAATTTAAAACCAATTAAAATTAAAAAAATATTTAATTAATAAAATTCAAAAACCCAGCTAAAATACTATATTATAGGCAATTTAAGGGTTTTTAAAAATATTAAAAAATTTTGCCAAAAACTATTTACAAATTAAATATTTTGTGATATTATATGGTCATAAATTAAAGGAGGCGTTGCTATGATAAACAAAAAAATTATTGAAAATGCCAAGCAACAGTTTAAAGCTGAAACTACAAAACTTGTTAATGAACTTACAAAAAAACGTGAGAAAACTGCCACTCCCAGTTCTCCATTAAAAGCAAAAGATATTATTGCAAAACAAAATGAATTTCGCAATTTAGTTGCAAAACGTGTTAAACAAATGTCAAAAAACCAAGAATATTTGAAATATTTGGGCCATGCTCAAGAAGATACTTTCACCGCTTAACCACAGCGGTTTTTTCTTTTTTAAAAAGTGCTCAAATTTGTTTTACTTAAAAAGAATTTTGTGCTATTATAAATTATAATCATTTTAATATGGGAATTTTTGCGCGCAAAATCTAACGCAAAGTATGTCACAATTTGTTTAACAAAGGGGAAGATATGAAAGATTTAGTTTATCCAGCAATTTTATATAAAGACGATGAAAAAGGCTCTGGCACTGGTTGGTATACAATTTCAATTCAAGATTTGGGCATTGTAACCGAAGGTGCAACAGTGGTTGACGCTTTCATTAAAGCAAAAGAATATCTTTGTGCAACAATTGAATGCGCTGTTAAATTCGATTGCGAGTTGGAATCTCCAAGCGATTTTGAAACTATTTACAACGCAAACAAAAAGAATATTGTTTTGCTTATAGACGCGTTAAATTAAGGATTTGCCTATGACAAAAGTTAACGTTCAAAATTGGGCGCAACTTGACTTTTTAATTAACAATTTTTACGAAATCGTTGAATATAAACGTGGTCGTGGAGTTTATGGCGACAGAGTTATTTTAAAACGTCCGTTGCACGCCAAAGCAATTGTGGGGGAAACTGACAGGCTTTACGAATTCTATTATATGGACGCAAATGCGGTTAAAGAATTGCCTCGCACAATTATGGAAAAAATTAAAGTAATATGCAGATTGGTCACTTCGCCTGAAAATATGAACATTCTTTGCAAATTTGACAATCTAAAAGGGGAAGAGCCTAACGATTGGGCTATAACAACTGCCAAAACACTTGCAGATGCAAAAACTTTGGATTTTGAAAAATTGAATGCTTTGTTAATTGAGCAATACAAAAAGTTGGATAGCGAATTTTTGTCCATACTTAACAAACACCGTGAAAAACAATACTTTTTGGCAAGCAGTGATGAATTTAATTTTATCACCAAGGAGTACGCCACTGAACAACTTGCAAGATTATAAATTGGCTGTTTTGAGCCAATTTTTTTTATATAAAAAACCACATTATCATGAAGAGCATAGCCAAAACTTCATCATGCTTCGTAACGGTTTGTTTTTAGTTTAGAAATCTTTCGACTTCGCTCGGATCTGAAAATTTTCTATTGAAAATTATTCAGGACATTCGCTTCGCTCAGGATGACAGAACAACGGCGTCCCCGACAAAGCCTAATGAAATGGGTCTGTTGGGGTTAAGGAGCCAGCCGCTTAAAGGCTTTGCGTTGCAACCAAGCATAAAAGCGTGTTGCGACCTCGTCATACCGAGGCATTTTAATGCCGAGTGTATCTTTTGTAAAACAATTCTTATATTCTCCTGTCTCCTACGGGGTTTCTAAAAAACAATTGTTTTTAGGGTGGCGGTTGATGGAAAAGGCTGGTACCAGTTGACGAGTGCCAAAGGGTGGTTTTTATAAAACATGTGTATCTTGTTTGTTATCAACCACACCAAAAACAACATTTTTGCATTAAAATTGCATATTCGACATAACTAGTTTTTTTTCTTGGGTTATTTTTCTAATTCTCTCTTAAACTATTTGCAGTAAACTTTGAAAAACACATGCATTTTCGTTTGACAAAAAATTCCATATTTTATATAATTTTCTAGATTTACTTATATAGGAGAACACAATGAAATCATTAAAAAAGTATTTTAAAGTAATCTTATGCTTTATGGCATTTGCAGTTGCAAGCTTCTTATTTGCATTTGCTCCTTCTTTTGGTAGCTATGCAGCGCTAAATACTGCAAAAGAAGGCTACAACATGGCCGTCAAAGCAGTTAAAATGCCTCGCTCAGTTTATGTGGACGATAATGGCCAAAAATCATTGCGCATTCCTCTTCTTACAGGCACATGGCAAGATTCAGCCAAATACACAGTTCGCGTTGTTGATGTAACTGGTAACTCAATTGAACACGACTATGTTGTTGGCGCAGCTGCAGGGCATGAAACAAGTGAGGAAGACGCAAACTATTTCAATAAAATTGAGGTAGATGGTCAAGAATACCTTTCTATCACATCTTTGAACGAAGGCACTTATAAAATTTTGTACATTTTGGAAGAAAATGGTCACAAATACTATTCTCCAGCAACAACAGTAACTGTTGATAGTGTTGAATATGGTTATGACTATTCAATTCAAACTGATGGTGAAAACAAAGGCTTAAAACACTTAATTCCAGAAACTGTTAAACAAAGCAGCCAAGATAGTGCAAAAATTGAATTGCCAGTTGCTCACATAATGGACAAAAAGAGCAAAACCATTCTTGAAGGCGTAACAGCAAATATCAAAATCTTCAACGATTTTGGCACCATTCTCAATGCTTCAAGCGAACTTGTTGAAGTTGTTGACGGTGTAACATATTTCAAGCCTAAAACAATTGGTAAATACACAATTGAATATTCATACAATTTCGGCAAAACAGACCCTCAACAATTCACAATTGAAGTTAAATCTGAAAGCGATTTCACCGCTCCAACAAGCGAAGAATTGACAATTGAAATTCCAAAAATTGATTCAGTTGAACTTGGACAAAAAAATATTACTCTTCCAGAGGTTACTGTTAATTCTAAAAACAAAAGCAAAATTCAACACAACATTAAATCTATTGTTATCAGCAAAGGCAACATTTCAAAAGAATTGAATAACAACAACCGCACCTTCGATATGACAAAAGAGTTTTTCAATCAAGATAATTACTCTTCAGCCATGCTTGGCGATTGGGACGTTAAATACACAATTGTAGACGCTTATGGCAACGAAAAATCAATCAAAGTTAAACTTGATAACGTGAAAGATAGCACAAATCCAGAAGTATTCATGGCTTACGACTACAACACTGAAGACGCTAATGCTATGAAGGCTTTAAACGAAAATGCAAGCAAAATTAGTTCAACAATTGCAACTGAGTTCAAATCTCAACTCGGTTACAATGAACTCTATTTCCCAGCAATTTATGCTAAAGATAGCGTAACTTCTTACGAAGATTTCATATTTGTTCGTTACATTGCAAAAACTAACACAGATACTTCTAAGAACGAAAATAGATACTATATTGATAACGTTATGCTTAAGGATGACGAACGTCATCTTATAACAGCAGACGAAACATCATACACCAAAAACCTTAACAAAAACTTGATTGTTGATGGAACAGTTAACGCGGGGGATGCTAACAAAGCAGTTAAATTTAATTTTAACGTTGAAGACCCAAGCACAATGGCTGGCGAATATGTTTTAGGATATGAAGTTTATACAAAAGCAAAAAATGGCTTAACAAAACAAACTGGTGTTTACAAAATTGACAACACTTTGTTAAAATTCACAATTTTGTCAACAGACGTTGCAGAAACAACAACAAATGTTGAGCACAAAGTTGAAATCACAAACCTTGCAGACGCTCAATCAATCGAAAGCAATGGTAGTTTAACTGTTAATATTAATGCAAGTGAAACAAAGCGTACAACAACGGCTGGAGAATCTACAGAAAAAGTTGACAAACGCCTTAAAAATGCTGTTTTCTATTACTACAAGGCAAATGGCGCTGGTGACCTTAAACAAGATTTGACCGACGCATTCAATGCTGCTAAAAATGCAAGGCAAACTCAAGGTTTGCATTATGGCACAGAACATATTTTTGAAAGCGCTGCATTTAAAAATGCAATGATAGGAAAATATGAAAAGTTCACATATGCAACAGAAAAAGATAAAAATAACTACAAATTAACACTTGAAGGGTATGACCCAGCTTATGGCAATAATGTTTATATCGTTGCAATTTCTCTTGATGACGACGCAAACATTGCATACACTGTTAAAACTCTTAATATTAAAAACGTTGGGAACGCAGACGCTCCAGTTGCTAAATGTGAAGACGCTCATAGTTTGGACAGTGCAACTGACCACAACTTAGCAAACAAAGTTTTCAAACGTGGTGACACGATTAAATTGCCTGACGTATCTTTTGCAGACGACGACAAATCTTTGCAATTGAGTGTTTATTACTATATGGAAGGCGAGAATGGTCCAGTTGGTGTTAAAGGCTATAAATATTCAACACCAATGAACAAATTAATGCGTAACAATGTTTCGGTTGACGGCACACTTAAATCAATGATTTATGGTGGTGAAATCCATGCAGATAAAGACGGCACATATCATGTTGTTTATAGTGCAACAGACGACGCTGGCAACACAACATTCATGTATTTCACATACACAGTTGCAACACAAGCAAAACCTTCATTTAATGTTACTTTCACAGGCGATTACACAAGCGTTAGTGGTGTGTTGATTTCTGGTGAAACTGGCATGGAAATTAAATTCAATCCAGTTTTAAAGAAAAATGACGGCACATTAATCAATACAGGTGTAACAGTTGAACCTATTATCACAGACAATGGCAATGAATACAAATTGGGCGGTGATGACTTTAGTTATATCTTCAATGGTCAAGGCAGCTTCAAAATTAAATTTGTTGCAACATATAATGATGGTAGTGAAACTTCAACTTTTGAGTCAGACACTTTCACCATCAAAACAACTTACCCAGAATTCAAATGGAACGACAGCAATTTCGACTCAAGCAATTATGCTTACGCTCCAAAGAACAGCACAGTAACTCTTCCATTCTTAACTGCTTCTCGTGGTAAAGAATCTGCAGATGAAATTACTGTTAGCGTAAAATTCAAGGGCGATAAAGTTGACGTTGTAAAGAACGCAACCTCAACCGCTTGGGAATTTGTAACAGGCAACGTTGCAGGTGATTACGAAGTTGTGTACACTGCAACAATTCAAGGCAGTTCTCCAATCACAAAGTCTTTCAAAATCAAAGTTGGTGATAACGTTGCTCCAAGAATCAGCATCAGTCACGAATCAGATTTGAAACAAGATTTAATCTATGATGGAAGCACAAACATTGAATATACTGTTCGCTTTATTCCAACAAACAGCGCAAGCGGCAGCCGCACACGTAAGCTTGAAATTATCATCACAAATGGCGACAATAAAACAACTTACGATTTGGCATTAGACGTTAAAGACCGTAATGAAATGGGTCAAGACGTAGACCTCAGCTGGAACAATGTTAAAGTTGAATTGAAAAATGGTAACTCAACAATGTCTTCAACAACACCAGAAACTTATATGAATACCTACACAATTAGTGCAACAGGCGTTTATAAGCTGGTTATCAAAGCAACTGACGACAACAATAACACTGAAACAAAAGAAATTGAGTTCAATGTTAAGAGCGAAACAAAAGTTGAAAAAGATAAAGATACTGTAGTTGGCGTTGTTCTTATCGTTTTGTCCTTGGTTATTCTTGCTGGCGTTATCTTGTTCTTCGCTTTCACAGGCAAGGGCAAAGGTGGTGCAAACAAGGCTAAAGCAACAAAACAACCTAAATCAAAAGACGTTAAAGCTGAAAAGGTTGAAACTGAAGAAGTTAAATCTGAAGAAGCTGAAAAAGTTGAAGAAACAACAGAAACTGTTGAAGAAAACAACGACGAACAACCAAAATCAGGCGACGTTGAATAACGATTAATATGAAAAAAAACGGATTTAAAATCCGTTTTTTTATTGTTTTTAACAACAAACTATGTTTATGAGCTTATCGAAATAAATTGGTTTAATCCAAATTAAGTTATTTGTTCTTTTCGTACAGGTTGTAAACATAAGACTTTGGTAAATCATACTTTTCTTTGATAATTTTGATTGCCTGTTGCTTGTCCTCAGTTTTTAAAAGGATTTTCAGTTCATTTAAAATTTGTTCATCATCAGGCTTTTCTTGTTGCATAGCAGTGTTTTCAACAACCAAAACATATTCGCCCTTTGGTTCTTCAACATTGTGTGGCAGTTCAACAATTTCGGCATTTTCATGCATTTTTGTGATTTCACTAACAATTGCAACTTTAACACTGCCAAGAGCAGAGTGCAAACTTTCCAAATCCTTATTGACATTGTATTTTGAAGAATACAAGACAACCGAACCAACAAACTCTTTTATTTGCGCCAGTTGCTGTTTAAGTTCTTTGTTCTTTTCACTTAAAAATCCAAAAAAAGCAAAGTGAGAAGCGTCAAATCCTGACAAAATGAGGGCAGCCAAACCAGCATTTGCACCAGGTATAACGGTAAATTTAATGTTTTGTTCAACCAACTTTTTGCTTAAAATGTTGCCAGGGTCACTTATAACTGGCATGCCAGCATCGCTTATAACTGCAACCTCTTTTCCTTGTTTTAACAATTCAATAATTCCATCTGCGCTGTTTTGCTCATTAAATTTGTGATAAGCAATTGTTTTTGCTTTAATTTCGTACTTGTCCAATAAAATTCGTGAATGGCGAGTGTCTTCACAGGCTATAACGTCACAATTTTTTAAAACATTAACCGCACGAAAACTGATATCTTCCAAATTTCCAATAGGAGTTCCAACAAAATATAACATACTATTTCTCCAAATTTTTTGTTATTCTCACACCAGGTTTTGCACCTTTAACTGCTTCAATAAGCACCAAATACGCTTCCTTTTCGTTGTTAAAAATAAATTTCATTTGCTTGATCTGCATGCCATATTTGTCACACAATGCAGCAATTTCTGCTGACCTTGATGCAACATGCACCATGTAAAATCTGCCTTTGTCTTTAAGCAATTGGCTGGCTTTGGCAATTATGTCTTCAAGAGTTGCCGCAATTTCGTGCCTGGCCAATGCAATTTCTGGGCGTTCATTAATCTTGCTTTTCCCGTTAACTTTTTGGTATGGAGGGTTGCAAATAATAACGTCTAAATTTTTTGAAAAATCAGCAAGTGATAAGTCTTTTAAATTACAATTGAAAATTTTGCTTTTGCGCTTAAAATTGTTGAATGCAATGTTTTCTTTAATAATTTCACACATTTCTGGTTGAATTTCGTTGAAAAACAACTTGTTGTAAGGGCAGAGGGAGTACGCGTAAAAGCTTATAACTCCGCTTCCCGCACATAACTCCAAAACATTGTCGCTGTGCTTAATGTTGCAAAAATTTGCCAAAAGAATGGCATCTTGGGTGAATTTGTAGTAATTGTCGCTTTGAATAATGGAAATCCCATTGTTAAAGTGTTCTAGTTTTAAATTTTCAATTTTCATATTAATTTTCTTTTGAATTTTTGTCTTTAAAATTAAATTTTATATCTTCCAAAACAAAAGTTTTGTTTTCAGTTGTTTCTTCATCTTTCTTAAAGCCCACTGTTACAGTTTCTTTCAACATGTCAACACTAACCACATTGCCAACCCCGTCCGGAGTTGTCACTTTAAACCCAACTTTTGGCATTTTCTTTTGCATTTCTTCGTAAAATTCATCTTCATATTTTAAGCAGCAAAGCAAGCGTCCACACATGCCATTAATTCTGTTAGGATTGAGGGCAATGCCTTGATTTTTAGCCATTTTTATGGAAACTTTATCAAAATCTTTCAAAAATGCTTTGCAACACGTTTCTCGCCCGCACACGCCAAGCGCTCCAACAATTTTGCTTTCGTCACGATTGCCAATCTGTTTCATTTCAATTTTAGTTTTATATGTGCTTGTTAAAATTTTAAGCATTTCTCTAAAATCCACGCGCTCGTCAGCGGTGTAATTAATAGTCAATTTTGTTCTGTCCAAATTATAGGTTACCAAACTGATTTTCATGTTAAGTTTCAATTTTTCGGCAATTTGTTTAACCTCAGTTAAGGTTTTACGCGCAAGACGACAGTTTTCACACTTAGCAAGCATGTCTTGCTTATTTGCAACGCGCACAAATGTTGCTGTTTCGCCTTCTACGTCCAGCTCTCCAACAACTCTTCCAAGTTCAAGCGTTCCATTTACAAAAACAACAACTTGTTGCCCATTTTCAAGTTGATTGTAAGTTTTAACATAAACATTGTTCAAATTATTATAAAGTTGCACATCAGTTAGCAGCATAAAATTTCTCCTTTAAAATATTAAAAAGCAAATTGTCCAAAATGTAAGTAAAATTAACGTTGGATTTCAATTTTTTGTATGCGTCGTCAATCAGCGGCAGACATTTGATTATCACATTTGGCGAAAATCTCAATGAGATTGGGGCAACGTCCTTTGCAGCAAATTGAGCATTGTTTTTCAGCACGCACATAAACATTTCTTGCATGAGGGGGAAGAATAAATCCTTATCAATCTCGCCAATCGAATTCACAACCGAAGGTATGTCCGCCGTGGTGTTCAAATTTTCAAAAATTTTTGTAATGCAATGCAAGGTGTCCAAATTTTTGCCATTTGTGAAGTTCAGCATTTCAGTTAAAGTTTCAAAATTCTCGTATGGTAAAATATCAACCCCAACAGTTTTTAACTCTTCGCCAATCATTTCTTTGTCTTCTTGATTGAGGTTTGGCACTCGAACTTTCTTTAATCTGCTCAAAATCGTTGGAAGAATTTTATCAAGTTTGCTGGTTGTCATAATAAAAATGTTTCTATCGTTAGGCTCTTCCAAAGATTTAAGCATTTTATTTTGTGCACGCTCGTTCACATTTTCTGCATTTAAAATTATGAAAACTTTATATTCCGCACTTATTGGCAAAGTGGACATTTTGTCCAGCATTTTGCTAATATCTTCCACTTTTATGCTTTTGTTGTCAATCAAAAATAGGTCTGGGTGTGATTTGTTTTCAAATTGCAAGCATGCGTTGCATTGCCCACAGGCATTCCCATTTTTGCAAATAATTGAATTTGCAAAAGTCAACGCAACCTCATTATTTAAAACAGCGTCATTTGAATAAAAAAGATAGGCATGACTTAAATTGTTCTTCATGTCCAACGATTTATACAACTGGCTGTTTTTTATTGCTTTTATCACAAAATGATTATACCATAAAAGCCTTTTAAACACAATTGTTGTTAACAATTTAAAAAAATTTTCTTTTCAAGTTTGCCAAAATTTTTTTGGCAGTTTGAGTGCGCAAACACGCCAAATAAGTCGAATTTTGTTGACTCTGCCATAAAACTTGTGCTATATTAATAAAAATATATGGAGGAATATATGACAAAAACAAAATCAGGGTTTTTGAAAGCCGGCTCAATTCTAGGCATCGTGTTTGCCGCTTTAACAGCAATGCTTGGCCTGGTTTTCTTTGTTGGGCAAAGCATTGTAACACGTGACTTTGTTGTACCAATTGTGCTTGAATGTAATCCTGGAGAATATCAAACCATTAACAATTTTGATGGCTCGGTAACTTACAAAATTGTTAAAGATGGCAATGTTGAAAAAGTTACAACCAGCGAAGACGTTGACGCAATTATCAAATTGACAAAAACAACCCTCGCAACAATGGGAACTTTAACTTTGGGCATATCTTTGGCAACTGCTGCACTTTCAATTGTTGTTTTGAACAACACCGCGGCAGAAAAGAGCAAGAATGGTCCAATTATTGCCTTGCTTGTTTTAAGTTTGCTTGATTGCAACCTAATAACTTTCGCGTTTATGATTGTAGCGTTAGGCATGAAAGATAAGCCTAAAGCGTTAGAAGAGTAGGTAAAAATAAAAATCCACCTCGTAGCGGGTGGATTTTTATCCTGCTAGTTGCAAACTACTAGCAATTAAGATAACTTTATTTTTGTTATTTTGTATGCAACGATGCCTGCTGGGGTTTTGATTTGGGAAATCTCGCCAACTTTTTTGTTCATCAAACCTGCACCAATAGGTGAAACATTGCTTATAATGCCTTTGTATGGGTCGCTGTCGGTGTCGCCAACAATTTTGTATTCAACAACTTGGTTTGTTTTCATATTTGTTGCGGTAACGGTGCAGCCAACACCAACTTTGCTTGTGTTGACTTTTTTAGGGTCAATAACAACAGCGGATTTCAATTTTTCTTCCAAATCAAAAATTTCAGATTCAACGTTGATTTGTTCTTCTCTTGCAATGTCATATTCGCTGTTTTCGCTAAGGTCACCATAACTGCGTGCTTCGGCAAGTTTCTTAGCAACTTCTTGGCGCTTGGTTGTTTTCAAATATTCTAATCTTTCTTGGGTTTTTTTAAGCCCTTCTGCTGTCATAAAAACTTTTTCGTCCATAATAATCTCCAATAAAAAAAATTCTATTAAATTTTGTTATAGTAAAATGCACTATAAAACACAAAATTGTAATGATTTCTCATCACAACAGCCCAATTATATCATTAATTTAAAAGGTTTGTCAAGACTTTTAAGCTTAAATTTCGCTGTAACAATAATATATGCATTTTTTGCAAAAAAGTCACAATTTTTTAAAAGAAATTTATTTAAAAATGTGTTGTAAAATAAACTTATCAAAAATAACCGATTCAACAAAATCATCAGGCTTAAAAACGCACATGTTAAACAAGTTAAAGTCGTACACATGTTTATCAAGCAAAACAGGGGTAGGGATGTTCAATTTTGCGCATAAGTTCTTTAACATATCAAAAAAACTTGTTGCTTTTTCGTCAACTTCAATTGTTGTGGACTTGATTATTCTGTCATTCGTTGTTAATTTTCCCCAAATTTTTACCATATGCTTATTTTATTAAAATCTTAAAATAAAAGCAAACAAAATGCACGCCTAATACTAATTAAAATATCTTTTGTTTTTATGCGTTTGACTTTTAAAATTAAATGTTGTAGTATCTTTATATGAAAAATGAAGTTGCAATCAAAAAAATTGATAGCTATGAGCCACAGACTATAGAATCCGCGCTAACAGAAGTTTTTAATGCACTTGGCTGCAACAAGTTTTTCACACCCAATTTGAATGTACTCATAAAAATTGATGCAGGTGTGGACGCAAATCCTGACATGGCTCAAACAACAAATCCTGCAGTTGTTCAGGCGGTTATAAACATTGTTTCAGGCTTTGGTGCTAAATGCACAATTGTAGATAGCCCAATTAAACAATATACTGAAAATAATTTGGAAAAAATTTATTTTGAAACAGGCATGCTTGAGGTTGCCAACTCTTCAAAATGTGAACTGAATCATAATCTCAAAGTCTGCAAGTTGGAAATTCCAAACGGCGTAAAAACCAAATCTGCACTTCTTTTGGAAGTGGTTAAAAAAGCAGACGCAATAATTAATATCGGCAAAATTAAAGTGGACAAAAATTTGGGCTTTTTGGCAAGTTCGGCAGGGCTGTTTGGGTTTGTTCCTGGCGAAATGAAGCAGATTGTTTTAAACAGACTGACCACAGTTGATGATTTTAATAATTACATAATAGACATCGCATCAAGACTTCAAAACAAACTGGTTTTAAATGTCCTTGACGGCGTGGTTGCACTGGAAAACAATCAAAGCCAAAGAATGACTTCTTGCATTGCAGCGGCTGAAAATATGTTCAGTTTAGATGCAGTTGCAAGCAAAATTATTGGCATGGATTTGAACGACACTATTGTTAAAACCGCAGCAAATCGTGGCATGATTGACATTAATAACCCTTATAAATTATTGATTGGAGACTTGAACGAACTTACTCTGGTTGATTTCGATTTTGGCGAAAAAACAAGGCTTTCAAACATTTTTTCAAGCAAAGCTCAACAAAAACATTTCTTTAACCAACACCAACAACGTGTAACAATCAATCCAAAGAAGTGTAAAGGGTGCGGCAGGTGTGCCAGCATTTGTACAGCCAATGCAATTACAATGAAAATAGATAAAAATGGCGAATTATTTGCGAAAGTGGACTATTCAAAATGCATATTTTGCAAAAAATGTTACACGGCTTGCCCATATTCGGTTGTTAACCTTAAAACCCCAATTGGTTACAAGATGATCAATCACAGCGTAACAAAATTCAACAAACAAAGTTAAGCACTTAGGTGCTTTTTTGTTTTGTCAGCAGCCTGAACGCAACATGAAGTTTGTTTGCATAAATTTTGGCAGTTAATCCACAATAAATTAAGAGGAATTTATGTTAAGATTAATTGCTTTTATTTTAACTTGTTTGGGCGGAATTAATTGGCTGATGATTGGGTCTTTGCAATACGATTTTATTGCTGGTCTGTTTGGCACGCAAGCCAACATTTTTAGCCGCATAATTTATGTTATTATTGGTGTTGCAACGGCTTATATTATGTTTGTAACATTGTTCAATAAGGGCAGACTTAAATTGTTTGGCTACAAAAAACCAAAACAACCGAAGCCAAAATTTGATGACGAATTTTAAAAAAACTCATTATAACAATGAGTTTTTTTGTTGTTAAATTTTTAAATGTTGCAAGCTAGTTAATCCACAACAACAATGTCGTTTTTATCTAAAATGGTTTCAAGTTCAAAAATCAAACTTTGCCTGATTGTGACGCCTTGTTTAAGTTTGTACGCTTGATTAGAGCCTGTGTCCTTAATAAAAACTTGGTCTAAGCCAATGTAACTATCTAAAATAGTTTTAACTGCTTGGTGCAAAACGCCATCATTCATGTTGTATCTTAAACACAATTTTTTAGTTTTGACAATTTCAATTTCTGTTTCAACTGGCTTTTCCTCGGTGACTTGGTCGCTGCTGTGGTCGGTGAGCGGCTCAATATTGTCAACATTAATTGTTGGGCGTTTGCCATCTCTAACAGAAAACCTGCCTTTAATTGCAACCAAACTGTCTTTTTGAATGTCGTCTTTAAACTTGTCGTAAGATTTGTTAAACAGAATAGCATCGAAATTACCAGTCAAATCTTCAATCGTCAAGAAAGCCATTTTGCTGCCAGACTTTGTTTGAATGGTTTTAATTTCAGTTATAACGCCACCACAACTCACAATGTCACCATTTTTTAAGCCGTTATATAAATCTTCCTGAGTGTTAAATTCTTCCACGCCGTCATTGCCAGACATTTCGTTTTCGTCCTCAAGACTTTCGCTAGGAATCATGCTTGAATCAAACGTAAAGTTCTTAATAACGTCCATGAAGCCGTCAAGAGGGTGACCAGAAAGATATGTGCCAGAAATTTCACGCTCGTATTGAAGTTTAACAGTGTTTACAAATTCGTTAATATTTGGGTATTCGTTTTCTTCAATCAAATTTGTGTCTTCAATAATGTCGCCAAACAAATCCATTTGCCCGTTCATAGACTTCTTTTTGCGTTCAAGTGCTCGGTCAACCATAATGCTGTAAACCGCCATAAGTTGGCTGCGAGGGCGATTGAAGCAGTCAAACGCGCCAGCCTTAATAAGCGATTCAATACACCTTTTGTTAAGAGCCTGTGAATTGCTTCGCCAAATAAAGTCCGCCAAATCCTTATAATTGCCGTTTGCTTGCCTTTCAGCAATGATTTCATCAATAACGCCAATGCCCACGTTTTTCAGTGCGGCAAGACCAAATCGAATAACTTTTCCGTCCGTGCTAAAATATGTTTCACTCAAATTAATATCAGGTGGCAAAACTTGAATTTTTTCTCGCTTTGCGTAGGCAATATAATATTTAAGTTTATCAATGTTTGTTATGCGGTTGTTCAATGTTGCAGTAATAAATTCTGGCAGATAATATGTTTTTAAATACGCAGTTTGGTAGGTGATAAGAGAATATGCCGCAGCATGTGATTTGTTAAACGCATAGGAAGCAAATGTTTCCATTTTGTTCCAAATGCTTAAGGCAATGTCTTCTGGCACACCACGCTTAACAGCACCATCAATGGCTGCGCTATATTTGCCGTGATCGTCAGTCATTGCTTCTCGTCCATGCAAGAACGCTTCTTTCCATTTAAGCATTTGGTCAAGTTTCTTTTTGCCCATGGCTTTACGAATTGCGTCCGCCTGTCCAAGCGTAAATCCGCCCATTTCTTGACAAATTTTCATAACCTGTTCTTGGTACACAATGCAGCCATAAGTAACTTTCAAAATTGGTTCAAGAATAGGGTGCTCATATTTTGTGTCTTCAGGGTGGTGTTTGTTGTGAACATATTGAGGAATACTGTCCATAGGGCCGGGGCGGTAGAGCGAAACCGCCGCCACAATATCTTCTATACAAGTTGGTTGCAACTCCTTCATAAATTTTTGGAAACCAGCCGATTCAATTTGGAAAATACCTTCTGTGTTACCAGTGGAAATAAGTTTGAACACGTTAGGGTCGTCGTAATTGGACTTTTTAAAGTCAATTTTAACCCCATGATTTTTTTCAACAAGTTTAGTCGTTTCCACAATATCGGTTAAGTTCCTGAGCCCCAAAAAGTCCATTTTCAGGTGACCCAAACGCTCCATGTCTGCGCCCTGATATTGCGTTGTTATGTCTTCTTGGTTGCGTGCAAGAGGAACATGCCTGTCCAGCACGTCAGCACCAATAATAACGCCGCACGCGTGCATACTGCTTTGGCGAGGGAAGTCTTCCACTTTCATGGCAATGTCAACAACTTTTTTAACTTGAGGGTCGGTGTTATACATTTCAATAAGTTCAGGCACAGCATAAATAGTGCCAAAATCTTTGTCGCCCTCTTTTGGAATGTGGAAGCCAAACGCTTTTGGCAAAATTGGACTTTTGTACATAGGAATATTTTTTGTGATTTTGTCACAAACATTGTAAGGCACACGCAAAACACGACCAACGTCTTTAATTGCGTTTTTCGCTTTCATTGTGCCAAAAGTTACAATACGAGCAATGTGGTCATTGCCATACTTGCGCCTAACGTAGGCAATAACTTCATCGCGACGTGTGTCTTGAAAGTCGATATCAAAGTCGGGTGCAGTTACACGTTCGCTGTTCAAAAAGCGCTCGAAGAATAGGTCATATTTAAGGGGGTCAATGTCAGTAATGCCAATGGCATACGCCACAAGCGAGCCCGCACCAGAACCACGCCCAGGACCAACAGAAATGCCCATGTTTCGCGCAGCATTAATATAATCCCACACAATCAAAAAGTATTCAATGAAACCCTGCTTTTCAATAACACCCATTTCAGTTGCAATACGGTCACGAATAACGTCGGTGTAATCCCCATATTTCTGCTTAATGCCTTTGTCAATCAGGTTCATAATAAATTCTTTTGGAGTGTTACCAACTTGGTCGTTATAGCCTCCTTCTGGGGTGTAGTGAGGGAACAAATATTTGCCAAACTCAAACTCAACATTGCATTTTTCAGCAATCTCAATGGTTGTGTCCAGCGCTTGCTCGTCCTCTGGCAAACCTTCAAGCATTTGGTCGTAAGTTTTAAAATAAAGTTCGTCGGTAGGGAATTTAAGCCTGTCTGGGTCATCAACAAACTTTTGCATGGCAACGCACATTAAAACGTCTTGCATTTCAGCGTCTTCTTTAAAAAGATAATGCACGTCGTTGGTTGCAACAAGTTTAATGTCTAATTTTTTGCTGTATTCACGCAATTTTGCATTAACAATTTCTTGCTCTGGCAGACCATTGTGTTGAATTTCAAGGTAAAAATCCTCTTTAAAAATGTTTTTAAACCATAAAATCAATTGTTCTGCTTTTTCAAATTGGTCTTGTAAAATAAGTTTTGGAATGTCTCCTGCAAGGCAGGCAGAAAGGCAAACCAAACCTTCGTGATATTTCTCCAAGGTTTTGTAGTCTATGCGAGGTTTATAATAGAAACCATCACGGAACGCAATGGTGTTAAGCATGCTCAAATTTTTGTAGCCTTGCTCGTCTTTTGCCAAAATGATGAGGTGAGAATTTTTTTGCTTGCCAGTTTTAACGGTCAAATCGTCTGCAACATAAAACTCACAACCAATAATAGGCTTAATGCCAGCGTCTTTGCACGCGTCATAAAAGGTGATAACACCATACATGTTGCCGTGATCAGTGATTGCAATGGCGGGCATGCCATATTCTTTTGCAAGTTTCACAACCTTTTTAATGCGGGTTGCACCATCAAGCAACGAAAATTCTGTGTGCAAATGCAAGTGAACGAATGGTTTCATCAATTTTCTCCTTTATGTTTATTGTAAATATCAATAATTTTGTCCAAGCGATATTTTATTCCAGCACGGCTTATGTTTTTGCCCAAAATCTGCTGCAGTTCACTTAATGGAAGATATGGATTAGCATAACGCAAAAGCGCAAGTTCTTTCAAGTTGTCGTCAAGCAAATCCAAGTTGTCGGTGTCAATAAAATAATTAATCGCTTTCATCTGCTCGGCACTGGCGGAAAGAGTTTTGTCCAAATTAGATTCAAAACAATTGTTTTGCCTGTTGGCGCTGTTGCGCATTTCTCGCATTGCAAGGCTGTTTTGCACTTCAAGGGCAGTGTAGGCCGCACCAAGACGCACCAAAAAGTCACAAACAACTTCACTATGTTTGTTGTAAAAAACTATTCCATTTTGCCTTTGTTTGTGTTTGAAATCAAAATTAAATGTTTTAAGCAACTTTTCAAGCAAAAACTGCCTTTCTGGCTTAATAAAAAATTCAATGTTATAACCTTTTGAGTTATGATTGCTGTTAAATTCGCAATAAAAATTGCCACAAATCAAAAATAAGGTTTTAAGCAGAGTAAGTTGGTCACACTCGCTGTCAAACACATCATAATTAGGGGTGACGGAAATATTGCAGTCAGCCAAAATTAAGCGCACGTCCCCAGAAACAAGCAAAAAATCCTTCCATGTGTTAATCACCATGTTAGGGTAAAAGTTCGTTATAATTTTCATTGCTTTTTCGCAAATGTCGCTGTCTGCACTTATAAGCAGCCTTGAATTTTTTTCGTCAACAAAGCCGCAAAAATCCACAACAACCGCTAAAAAAGCATGGCTACAACAACTGTTTGACGCTATTGAATTTAAGATTTGCTGTTTGTAGCCAATCATAATATTTAACTCCTTTTCTTACGTTTTTCTTTTTTAAATTTTGGCAAATCGTTGTAGTTAACAATGCAACTATCAGGCAACCTTAACCTTAAAGCGGCTTGCAAACCAAGGTGGCAATCACCCACACGTTTGCAGTGGTGTGCGTCGCTGTCCAAAACAAATTTGCAACCAAGATTGTAGCAGGTCAAAATTTCCTCATCGCTCATGCCAAGGCGCTTGCCATTAAGTTCAATCAAAGTGTTGGTTTCTTTTGCCACACGTGCAACCTTTTCAACGTCCACTTTGCAGTTGTGGTTAAGGTGGGTTAGAATGTCAATATCGTACTTTCTCATGGCGTTTATGTAAGCATTGGTGTTCTTTTCACGCTGGCGTTTGCCTGTGTGATGGAAAAAACTGCACAGCACATTTCTTATAACAAATTTCCATTGTTCACGTGTGCTTGTTGATTTAACCAATTTGTGAAAACCACACAAAACAATGTCCAGATTATCATAATCTGAATCAATAATATCAATATTTCCTTGGCTATCAAGCAAATTGGCTTCCACTCCAAGCAAAACGTCAATAGGGTAGCGCTCTTTTGCGTCCTCAATGTCTGCTTTAACCTGTGAAATGTCTTTGCGCCTAACGCCAAAAGTTTTTTGGTTAAACCCGTGGTCAGTTATTGCAATTTGCCTTAATCCCTTTTCATATGCAACACGCACATTTTCTTCCACAGTGGACTTGCCGTGGCCGTTGCGTGAGTATTTTGTATGTGTGTGGTAGTCTGCTAAAATAGCCATAATTTTCTCCTGTTAGTTATTATAACACGACAAACAAAAAAAAACAATCAAACACCTCAATAAATTTTTTAGTTTATGTGTCAAATTGTTTTTTTAAAATTCAACATATTCAATTTCACGCTCAAGGGTGGCGGAACATTTTGAATATATCTCATCTTGAATTAGTTTAATCAAAAACTTCACTTGCTGTGAACTTGCCGAGCCAAGGTTAACAATAAATCCAGCGTGTTTAATTGAAATTTGCGCATCTCCAACACTCAGTCCTTTAAGCCCGCTTTCATCAATCAATTTTGCGGGAATAACTGTTGTTCTTTTAAAAATGCTGCCAGCAGAAGGGAGGTCGATTGGTTGGCTTTCTTGCTTTTTGGTCAATGCTTGTTTAAAATTTCTCTCAATTTTTTCCGCTTTGTCAGGGGCGAGGTGTAATTTTGCTTTGGTTATTATAAAATTATTGGTTTTAAAAATGCTGCTTCGATATTCAAATTTGCACTCATTGCCAGTGAATTTTGCGCGTTTAAATTTTCCGTTTATAACAAAAAATCCTTTAACCCATTTAACCGTTTCAGCAATTTCATGCCCCCAAGCACCAAGATTGTTTGTTATTGCACCTCCAAGTGAAGAGGGTATTGCAGCAAAATGTTCCAAACCAGATAAATGTTTATTTTTAGCCCAATTTATTAGTCTTCCAATTCCACAACCCGCGTCAGCAACAACATTTACATTAGCACCCCAAATTTTGTCCGCACGATTGACGATGATTGCACCATCAAAGCCGCGGTCGTCAAACAAAATATTTGCTCCGCAGCCAATAATTTTGAACTTTGTTTTAACTTTTAAACACCATTTAATAGCCTTTTTTAAGCCCTTTATGGAGTGAACAATAAAAAGATATTTAGCATCTCCTCCAATTTTGAAAGTGCAAAAATCTTTAAGTGGTTTATTGATATAAAATTCAAAATGTTTATTTGTTTTCATACATTTAAAAAGCATTTTCAATTTTGCATTTTAAAATTGCCTGCTCCATGTCATTATATATGCCGTCAAAATATAGTTTGGTGTTTAAACTTGAAAACAAGTTATATTTGGTTAGCGTTGCCTGATTTTCCTCATTCAACACAAGCGAGCAGAACTTTTCAATCATATCATCAGTTCTGGTCCTTGCAATGTATTGAATTAGGTCAGTATAGGTTTCAATTGGTGTGATTTTGGCGTTGGTTCTGCCAATTTTGTTAAGATTATCAATTCTAAACACGTCACGTGCACTTCCAAGCAAGGCATGGTCGTGGTGATAAACAAAGTTCTTATAAGTTTCAAATTGAGTGCCAAAGTTTTTAATATGTTTTTGCGCGGAAGAAATGGCTTTTTCAGGGGAAATAAAGCCAGATGTGCCATATTCAATTGAATTTTCAACCTCACCATGAGAGAAAAGAGCATAGCCGCTCACAATGTAAGGTAGGGCATAAACCTTGCCGTTAAAACTGCCAGCCTCAACCAATTTGCCCCGCACGCCGTATGTATTTGAAAAAGTTTCCAATTTGCTTAAAACAATTTTTCCAACTCCTTGTCCAAAAGAAAAAATGTCTGGCACACTTTCCAAAAGGTGGTCAGCCAATTTGTTTGGATCAATGCTTTGAATGTTAAAAAGAACCCCAGGGTTTTGTTTTTCTAGTCCTCGCGCAATGTTTTTTAAGTAATTAATGCGTGGCGCGCTGCCGCCCTCAAAGGTTTCAACGTGCCACACGGTATAAATGGAAGTTTCGGCAGTTTTTTTGTTGTATATGGCAAACTCTTTTGCTTTTTTTATGCCAAACACACAAACATAAATGCTTATTGCCAAAACACAGCAAACGTTAATAACTTTAAGTATAATCTTTTTGTTCCATTTGATTGTAAACTTGTTTTTCATATAACAATCTATGAAAAGTTCACGCAAATTATTTTAAAAAGGCGGTATTTTGTGGTATAATAATTTTATGGATATTGTGTTGGACAAAGTTAAGCGCCTGCCAAACGACCCAGGCGTGTATATAATGAAAGACGTTGACGAAAATGTGATTTATGTTGGCAAAGCCAAAAATCTCAAAAAGCGTGTCAGCCAATATTTTTTGCGAAAGCAAGACCACATTAAAGTGCGTAATATGGTTGCCAAAGTGTGCGATTTTGATTTTTTTGTGGTCAATGACGAAATGGAAGCGTTGGCTCTTGAAAACAACCTAATAAAAAAACACAAACCTTATTACAACATATTGCTTAAAGACAGCAAAACTTACGCTTATATCAAGGTCAATTTAAAGGAAGATTATCCGCGCTTTTCAATCAGCCGCAAACTCAACAAAAATGACAAATATTTTGGGCCATATTTGGCTGGGGTAACTGCCAGAGATGTGCTTGAAATTATGGATTACGCTTTTTCACTTCGCAAATGCAAACTTCCATTAACCGAACATGGCAAGCCAATCAAACCTTGTTTGTTTTACGAAATGCATTTGTGTTCAGCACCTTGCGCAAAAAATGTTTCAAAGGCAGACTATCGTAAAATTGTAGATGAGGCTATCAACTTTTTGAAAGGGGACACCAAACAAGTTGAAAAAGTGTTAACCGAAAAAATGACACAAGCCAGCGCAGGTGAAAACTTTGAAGTTGCATTGAGTTTGCGTGACCGCCTAAAAATGCTTGAAAAGATGAAAGCGAAGGTTATCACCAGCCTTGGCAGTTTGGTTGATTATGACGTGTTTAAATTGGCAACTTCTGGCGACTTTTCTGCAATGTGCGTTCTTGCTGTGCGTGGTGGCAAATTGCAAGGCATACAGACTTTTGACATCTTAAATTTTTTGGACGAAACCGAAGCATACACGCAATTTATTATGCAGTATTATTCCACACACCCAATTAATGTGGACGAAATCATTATGCCAGAAATAGACACAGCGGAAATTGAAATGTTTTTATTAGACAAAGCGGGCAAAAAAATCACCATAACAAAGCCAAAAATTGACAGTGTTAAATATAAACTGCTTGATATTGCCACCAAAAATGCTCAAATTCATATGGAAAAAAACTTGGAGCGCGCTGTTAAGCACGACAACGCAAGCATTGGGGCAGTTAATCAATTGAAAAAGGATTTAAATTTATCTCGTGCACCAAAACGTATTGAGTGTTACGATATTTCCCACACCTATGGCACTTACACAGTTGCAAGTATGGTTGTGGTTATAAATGGCGAAAAAGCACCACAAATGTACCGCAAATTTAAAATCGAAACAGTTGATTTTATTGATGACTTTGCATCAATGAAAGAAGTTTTAACTCGCCGCATGGAAAAGCTGTCTAGTGACGATATCAGTTTTAGTTCAATGCCAGATTTGATTGTTATTGATGGTGGCAAAGGGCAGTTGAGTTCTGCCTATGAAGTGTTAATAAACTACAACTATCCAAACGAACTTGTCAGCCTTGCAAAACGAGAAGAGGAAGTGTTCAAACCAAACATTTCACGCCCATTTATTCTTCAAAAGGGCAGTTATTCACTCAGATTGTTGCAACTTGCACGTGACGAAGCCCACCGCTTCGCAATCACATTCAACCGCCAATTACGTGGCAAAGGCGCATTCCGTGGCGGGCTGGAAAGTATTTCAGGCGTTGGTCCAGCCACAAGGCGAGCACTTTTGCGCCAATTCAAAACGATCGAAAACATCAAAAACGCCACACTTGAACAACTGGAACAAACCCAAGGAGTAACCAAACCAACCGCCAAACTCATCTATCAACACTTCAAAAAAGACCAATAAAAATAATAAAATTAGCAGACAAACAAAAAGTTTGCTAATTTTTTTAAAAAAGTTTGCAATTTTTGTTGACAAACGGATATAATAGTGATATGATAAAAGCGTAAAGGTCAAAGAAAGTCAAACAATTAAGTTTGGCGTTCTTAATCAAAAAGGCAAAGCAAACAAAGTTTGGCTTTTACATAACAAAATAAAAAAACAAGGATAGTTAAAGGAGGGAAAAGTGAACAAAAGCGTTAGTGATGTGATTGAAGAATTTATTATGTCAAGTTTGGACGATGACAATTTTATTGAATTGTCCCGCAACGACCTTGCAAAATTCTTTTCTTGTGTGCCAAGCCAAATCAACTATGTGCTCAACACAAGGTTTACGGTCAATCGTGGCTTTGTGGTGGAAAGTCAGCGCGGTGGCGGCGGTTACATCAAAGTTACTCGTGTGCAAGATAATGATGGAAACTTTTTGAATAATTGCTTAAAAATTTGTGGCGAACCGTTGTCTTATTTGCAAGCAAGCCAAATTTTAACCAGTTTAACAGAAAAAAACATCATAACAGAGCACGAAGCAGATTTGATTAAGGCTGCAACAAACACAAAAGCACTCAACAATCCCTTGAACTTTGACAACACCTTGCGCAGCAATATTATTTCCAGTGTTATTTTGGAACTTATGAAAAGGGGTAAATAAAAAAAGAAGTTTAGTGTTTAAAATTTTAACCAAAACAAAAATTATAAAAGGAGATTAATATGAAAAATTGTGATAAATGCGGTAAACCAGCAGTTTACCATTCAACATTGATTGTAAATGGAGTTAGCCAATCAACAAATTTGTGCCGTGATTGTGCCATTAAAGAAGGCGTTTTTAACAGCCAACCAACAAGCATTTTTGATGATTTCTTTGCTCCGTTTGCAGATTTCTTGCCATTTGAAAAAGTGGAAAATTTGGTTTGTCCAGTTTGCAAAACCAGTTTAAGAGAGTTTAAATCAACCTTAAATGTTGGTTGCCCAAATTGCTATGAAACTTTCAGCAAAGAATTGAACAATATGGTCAAACGTATTTCTCGCCTTGACCACCACAAACCAGAAGTTGGCTTTAAACCAGAAAAGGCAGAAAAACAAGCAAAACCTGCCACAAAGCAAGAAAAAATTGAAGCGTTGCGTGCCGAGATGAAACAAGCAATTGCGGAAGAAAGGTATGAAGACGCTGGCAAGTTGAAGAAAAAAATTCAAAAATTGGAGGCAGATAATGAATAGTATAATTCAAACAAAAATTTCAGTATTTAGAAATTTGAAAGATTATAAATTTATGCCAAAATTGGAACAAGAAAAGTATGCTGAAATTGAGCAAAAAGTGGACGATGCATTAAGCAATTTAACCAAAATCAATCCAAACAACACAAATCAACACACTTTGAATTTTTTAAAGCAAAACAAATTGCTCAATTCAAATGCAAAAGCGGTTTATTTGAACAAAGAAAATGTTGCAGTCAATTTGTTTAGTGGCGAACACTTGTGCGTTGTGGCATCATGTTTGGGTTTTGATGAAAAGTTAAACCAAAAAGTTGCCGCTGTTGTGTCTGCAATGGAAAGTAAACTCAACATGGTTTATAGCGACCAATATGGATATCTTATGAGCAACATCAAAAACCTTGGTTCTGGAGTGCAAGTTGAAAGCACAATTAGTTTGGTTGGTCTGGTTGAAATGGGCAAAATTGGTCAAGTTTGCCAAAATATTAAAAATTTGGGCTATCAAATTGAAAAAGTTGATGGCACAAATTACAAAGTTTCCACAATTTGTTCACTAGGCTTGACTGCAAGCGAAACATATTTGGAATTTGGCAAAACACTCACAAAACTTGCCGAACTTGAAACTGAAAGCGAAAAAATGCTTTATTCAACCAACACAGAAGAAATCACTGACAAAGTGTATCGCGCATTGAGTTTGCTTGGTGGCGCTTATATGTTGTCGTTTGACGAATTAAAAACAAACTTAAATTTGTTGCGTGTTGGCTCAAATTTGGGCTTGGCAAACATCAAAGCAAGTCAAATTGATGCTTTGCAATCACTTGTAAACTCAAAATTTGACCAATTTACAACAAAACAAGAACAACTTGAATTGGCAGAAAAAGTTAAAGATATTTTAAAAAATTAATATAAAAGGAGATGATTTTATGTATAATTTAACCGATTTAGCAAACAGATGTATTCAAACTGCATCAAAAATAGCAAGTGAATACGGCAATGAAGTTGGCACAGAACACGTTTTGTATGCTTTAACAAAAGTGGAAAGTAAATCCAGCCGATTGTTAAAAGCCTATCGCGTTGATGCTGACTTGATTAAACAAGTGCTTGAAAGTATGCCGGGCGGCATTCCAAGCAGCGTGGTGGAACTCACTCCACGCACAAAAGAAATGTTGATGATTGCTGGCAGCGTTGCAAAGCGCACACATTCAGCTTACATTTCAACCGAACACCTTTTGGTTGCGTTGCTCAGTCAAGACGATAGTTATGCAATCAATATTTTGGCAGGAGTTCTTAAACTTAACGTTTATGAAATGCGCAACAAAGCAATTGGCTTGATTGCAAACAACAACGACAACAGCGCGCAACAAAATGAATTTAACAGCGATGGTTTTGTGCAAGTTGGCAACATGTCAAACGGCAGCAAGCCACAAAAACAAGAGTACACAAGTCAACTTCCAGCAGAGTTGCTTGAAATGGGCTCTGATTTAACTTTGCGCGCAAAAAACGGCAAAATAGACCCAATCATTGGCAGAGATAACGAAATTGAGCGTATGATTGAAATTTTGTGCCGCAAAACCAAAAACAACCCAGTGCTTATTGGTGAAGCGGGCGTGGGCAAAACCGCAGTTGTTGAGGGCTTGGCTCGCAGGATTGTGGCTGGCGATGTGCCTGCGTTCCTTAAAAACAAAACCATTTATAGCCTTGACATTGGCGGGCTTATGGCTGGCACAAAATATCGTGGCAGTATGGAAGAAAAACTTAAAAATGCCATTGATATGATAACTCAAAACAAAAATATCATTGTGTTTATTGATGAAATTCACACCTTGGCACAAGCAGGCAGCGAAAAAGGCGAAACAAACCCAGCAGATATGTTAAAACCATACTTGGCTCGTGGTGAAATGCAAACTATTGGTGCAACAACCACAGACGAGTATCGCAAATATATTGAGCAAGACAAGGCTTTGGAACGTCGTTTCCAACCAATTACAATTGACCCTCCAACAGTTGAACAAACAATTGAAATTTTGCGTGGTCTTCGTGATAGTTATGAAGCGTTTCATAATGTTAAAATCACAGACGAGGCAATCAGTGCTGCTGCAAATTTAAGCGACCGTTACATTCAAGATAGGTCTTTGCCAGACAAAGCAATTGACTTGATTGATGAAGCGTCCAGCAGGGCAAAAGTAAAACAAAATTACGACAGCCCAAAACTTAAAGAGATGAAAGAAAAGCTTGTGAAACTTGAAGCGGAAAAAGACGACGCTGTAAATCAAGAAGATTTTGAGCGCGCATCAAAACTTCGCGACCAAGTTGCAAAATTAAAACAAGAAATAGAGCAACTTAGCAATTTGCCAGCAACCAAAGAGGCAGCATCTGCTGTTGTAACAGAGCAGGACATTGCAGAGGTTGTAAGCAAATGGACACATATTCCATTAACCAAACTTACCGAAGGCGAAGCAGAAAAATTGCTTAACCTTGAAAAAGTTTTGTGTGAACGAGTTAAAGGTCAAGATGAAGCGGTTGAGAAAGTTGCAAAAGCAATTCGCCGCAGCCGTATTGGTATTCGTGACCCTAAACGCCCAATTGGCAGTTTCTTGTTCCTCGGCCCAACAGGTGTTGGTAAAACCGAACTTAGCAAAGCACTTGCCGAAGCATTGTTTGACGACGAAAACAAAATCATTCGTCTTGACATGAGTGAGTTTATGGAAGCACACAGTGTCAGCAAGTTGATTGGCAGCCCTCCAGGGTATGTTGGCTTTGACGATGGCGGACAATTGACCGAACAAGTGCGTCGCAAACCTTATAGCGTTGTTTTGTTTGATGAAATTGAAAAAGCACACCCAGAAGTGTTTAATATGCTTTTGCAAATTTTGGACGATGGCAGATTGACAGATAGCCACGGCAAAGTTGTAAGTTTCAAAAACACAATCATCATTTTGACTTCAAACATTGGCAGCGACAAATTGTATAAAAACAATGTTGACCTAGGTTTTAAAGACGGTAAGGAAAAATCAGCAGAAGACAAACAAGCCGTTATGCTTGCCGAACTTAAAAAATATTTCCGCCCAGAGCTTATTAACCGTATTGACAACATTGTTGTGTTCAACAAATTGTCTGCTCCAGTTATGAAAGAAATCGCAAAGAAAATGCTTGCCGAACTTAATAAAAATTTACGTCAAAGTGGGGTAGAATTAAAGTTCACAAACTCAACCTTAAATTACCTTGTTAAAAATGGCACAAATGACGACTTTGGTGCACGCCCATTGAAGCGTCTTATCACAAGCAAAATCGAAGATGATTTGGCAGATAAAATGCTCAAAGGCGACATAAAATCTGGCGACAAAGTTGTTGTGGATTACAAGGACGATAAACTCGTTTTCTTGGTTAAAACGGACGACAAAGCGGACGAGGAAGCTGATTCAAATTCATCATCAAAATAATTTAGAATTTTAATTCAATTTGCTTTTTCAAAATGTCAAAATTAAAAAAATAAATAGAAATTATAAAAAAAAGTAGGCTTGTGTGCCTGCTTTTTTTTATTGCTAAAAATAATAGAAATCTTTTTTAAAATAAAATATATTCTAATTTATCAAAGTTAAAAAATTTTTAAAAAACACAAAAAAAATTAAATAAAATTAGCAAAAACGCTTAAAATGAAGTATTTTTTAATATTTTTTGCAATTTCAATTAAAATTTTTAAATTTTTTCGATTAATAATGAAATTAAAATTAAAAAAAATTTTATTGTTGTTTATAATAAAATATATTAATAAAAGTAATTATTTTTAAAATAAAAAACAATTAGCAAAATAAACTGCCGTTTTCAAGTTTGTAAATTTTAAAATTTTTAAAACATTTTTGTGTATTTTTTCCTGCTGCAACAATCATGGTTTTGGAGGCAGTGTCTTCAATGATTTTGTTTGCCAAGTCAAAATATTTTTCTTCAAGATTTTCAAAAAAATGTTCAAGCAAAATGATTTTTGGCTCACGCACAACTGCACGTAAAAGAGTGGCAATTTTTGCTTCGCTAATTGACAAATTTTTTGCCTTAGTTTCCCCAAAATATATGCTGTATTTTTCAAGCAAATTTTGTGCCAAATTATCGCATGTTTTTTTGTCAATTTTTCGCACCATCAAAGGGTAGATTATATTCTGTTTTGCAGTTTTAAATTTGAACAAAGTTGGAGTTGCGCTAACATAGCTTATGTCCAAATCTTTGTCCTTTAATTGCTTTAAGTTTTTATTGTCAATTAAAATTTCACCTGTGTAAATTCTGTCAATTTTTGCAAGCGCTCTCATCAAGGCAAATCCTCCAGAAAGTTCGTCGCCTAAAAATAGGGAGTTGGTTTCAATTTTCAAATTAAGGTCAAAAATAGAGTAGAAATTGTTGATATATTTAACTGAAAAATTCTTAAATTCCATCATAAAGACATATTATCAAATTTTTTTAAATTTTTCAAATAAATACAACTGGGTCAACGCTACACTTAAATTATAAACATTCCTCGGTATTAAATGTCATGTCTTCAATCCATCAGCAAAAGATTAAAACTTTAAAAACCCTGCACCTTCAATGTTCCAGTCCCCAGTAAGTTTTTTGCAGTTGTTCATCAAATATTGCTTTATTTGATTGTTTTTAATTTCAGGAAACTTGCTTTTCAAACTTGCACAAACCCCTGCAATAATTGGTGTGGCAACACTTGTGCCAGACATGGAGGTGTATGGTTCAACTTTGTTTGAACAGGAAATCACGTTCACAGCAGGAGCAACCAGGTCAGGTTTAAAACCGAAAATAGTCGGCCCCCGGCTTGAAAAATCGGCTATTTGCATGTTGTTTTCGTCAAGACCACCAACTGTTATAATGTTTGGGTTGTCTCCCGGAGATTTAATTGTTCCGCGCTCTGGGCCGCTGTTGCCTGCTGCGGCAACCACTGTAATGCCACGTTTCCACAACGCGTCAGCCCCGCGCGATAGTGGGTCATTGCCGTTGATAATGTCTGCGCCAAAACTCATGCACACAACTGAAATTTTATATTGCTTGTAGTTTTCGTAAACCCACTGCATGGCGTCCAAAATAATATTACTATCGCTTGTGCCAGTGTTTTCAAGCGCTTTTATGGCAACAATGTTTGCTTTTGGTGCAAAACCCTGATTAGAGTGGTTCAAAATTCCTGCACCACACGCAATCCCGGCAACAAAAGTGCCATGTCCGTTGTCATCGTAAGGCTGTTGCGATTTATTTATTAAATCAATGAATTTAACAATTCGGTTTTTAGGAAACAAAAAGTCAAAATGCGGAAAAATTCCAGTGTCAATAAAGCAAATTGTTTGTCCTTCTCCATAGAATTTATTTTCAGTTATTGCACCAAAATTCATGTTTTCTTGTTGCTTTTGCTCGGCAAAAACTTTAACACAGGGGTCTATGTATTTCACTGATTTTTCATGCGAAATAAACGCCAAATCCTTGAACTTGATATTGACACAAAAACAATTTGCAAAAGGGTAGGCAGTGTAGGGTAAATTCATTTTTTCAAGCACAGAAAGCGTTCTGTTGAAATTGAAAGACGAAACAAGCACATTTCCAACTTCACAATTGTTCAAGATTTTAACTTGTTTAAATAAAATTGGATTTATTTTGGCTCGGTTCATTGTTAAGGTATAATTTTGCATTATTTTTGTTCGTCAATCGCCTTAATCAAAGAAGAAAGCATATCTTTTTGTTGGCTGTTCAAAAATGGAGAAAGTGTACTGGAAAGAGAGTCTAATTGGCCATGGTCCAGTTTGCCTTGCTGCTTTAATTTGCTGGCTTCTTGAAAAAGATTTTGCATTAATTCGTTGTTATCCATGTTTTTATATTTATCAATCAAATTTTGATATTCATTCACCTTATCTTTGTTTTCATTCAATGTTTCTTTATGTTCGTTTGCAAACGACCTAAAATCTCGTGGCATGTTCACCTCACTATGAAAATTTATATGCCTTAAAGCACAAAAAATTTACATAATATTGCCTTTTTAAACAAAAATGTTAAAAATTTGTAACTTTAAAAAATTTTTATCATAAGTAGATATATGGAGCAAGAAAATAGTCAAAATGCAATTTTTTGTGACCCCAACGCCTTTATTCAGGGGGCTGAACGCAAGCAACCCAAAAAAGTGGTTTTTGCTGAACCTTACGACTGTTTGCCAACATTTTACATAGACAACAACTTTAAAAAACACAATTGTGATTGCTTGCCAAAGCCGCCAAAGCCACCATGTGCGCCTCCGCGCCCAAATTGTGGGGGAGATTGTACAAAACCTCCAAAATTCACGGACGGATTTTCGCTTAAATCGCTTGCACCAATTTTGTTGGGGTTGCTTGGCAAAAACGGAAATACCGACATAACAAAACTTCTTTCTAACTTTTCACCAGAGCAGGGCACCACTGGTTTTGATATACAAAAAATTATAGGTTTGGTTGGTCAAAACCCCAAAATTTTGGAGAGTGTTTTGTCAATGTTTAAGGGCGGAGGGTTGGGAGGCTTGTTTAAAAAGAAAGCCAAACCAACCGAACAAAAGGCTAAGCAAACCGACCATATTATAAAAAATTACACTCGTGTTGAATGAGTGCAGATTGTTTGAGTTGTGAATAAAAAAAGAATGCTAAAAGCATTCTTTTTTAGTGTTAGAAAAACAAACCTTTTTCATTTTCTAAATCCCAAATTTCCACACGGTTTAATTTGGCAATTTCAGTGCTCAGTTTCATGATTGTTGGGGTAATCAACTCTTCAACAGTTATGGCTTTGCCTTTTTTGAATTTGCACACCCAGTCTTCATGAATTGAAGAGAATGAGTGATCCAATTCTTGCCAGTTTACGTGCCAGCCTTTAGTTTTTAAGAAGGCAATAATTGTGGCAACTGTTGCGTGGTCATAACCAAATTTGCCAAAGTCAATAACCGCTTCAGTTTTCTTTTGGCTTAAAACGTCATTCAAAACCTTTTGTGCTTCAAGGAGTTCTTGCTTTAAGCAAAATGACTTTGCGCCGTCAATGTAAGCGGCAATCAAAATTTTACTAAATTTAATGTTTTCAGGAACTTCAATTTTTGTGCTTTCTTCGCCAAAAAGTTTTGCTCCATTTGTGCTCATAAAACAGCTAGCAATCTGCTCGTTTTCACTTAAAAACCCACCAAAATTAACATTGAGTTCAGAGTTGGTGTTCTGCTCAATAATTTTAAAAACATCAGCTGAAACATTTTTAAGTTCAAAATCTTTTGTGTTAGTATTGCTCATTTTTTCCTCACTTATATAAACATTCTAAAATAAAAGCATTAAATTGTCAATATTAAAGCACGTGTTTAATGTTTTTCTTTTCGCTGTGGCGATATAAAACAATCTTTTTGCCAATAGTGGTAACAACTTCTGCACCAAGTTTAACAGCCATTTCTGTAAGTTCAAATTCAGTTGGTTGAATGGTATTTTCTTGCATGGCAATTTTGATAAGTTCGTGGTCAAAAAGTTGTTGTTCAATCTGTGTTAAAACGTTTTGTGTGAACCCGTCTTTGCCAACCCAAACAACAGGTTTAAGTTGACTTGCCAAACTTCTAAGTTCTATTCTTTGTTTTTTGTCTAACATAGTTTTCTCCTCATAAATTTTTAAAAATTTTAATTTTTTACTTAAATTTGCACTGATTTTTACATTTTTTTGATAAATTTTTAATATTTTTTAAATTTTTTTGTTAATTTGCAATAATTTTTAGTGCTTAAAAGTAAATTTCATATTGCAATGAACCGAAGATGACAGTGTCGCCATCAACGCAACCTGCTTCTTTAAGTTTGTCGTAAATTCCGTCTTTTTGTAATCTCATTTGAAAGTAGGCAAGTGACTGAGTGTCGTTAAACACAATGCCGCGTTGCAACTCGTTTAAATAACCACCGCTAACCTCAAACACATGAGGTTCAAGCATTTCAATTTTAACGCTGGTTGTGTCTTTATTTGCAAGTTGTGTTTGTTCAACAGGAATAGGCTCAGGTTTTGGCAAGGTCTTAAGTTTTGCATAAACTTTTTTAATTAAGTCATTCACATTTTGATGAGTAACACTGCTGATTGGAACAATCTCCACATTATCCTTAATTTTGTTGCGGAAATAGTTAATTTTTTCATCAATATTTTCAACCAAATCGAGTTTGGTGAACACAACAATTTGTGGTAACTCTGCCAAACGTTCATTATATTTTTTAAGTTCTTTATTAATGGTTAAGTAATCTTCAACAATGTCGTTGCCATAATAGCCAGAAGCATCAATCACATGCACAACCAGTCTGGTGCGCTCAATGTGTGCCAAAAATTCGTGACCCAAGCCAGCGCCCTCACTTGCACCATCAATAAGCCCAGGTATATCTGCCACAACAAAACTATCGTCAAAAATTTTAACAACACCAAGGTTTGGACTGAGAGTTGTGAATTCATAGTCGGCAATTTTAGGCTTTGCATTTGTGATAACGCTAAGCAAAGTTGATTTTCCAACATTTGGTTTTCCCACAAGGGCAACGTCTGCAATGGTTTTTAATTCAAGCACAACTTTATACCATTCTGTTACTTCGCCAAGTTGGCTAAACCTTGGGGATTGGCGAGTAGGGGATTTGAAAAAATTGTTTCCTTTGCCGCCTCGACCGCCTGGTAGTGCTAAATAAACCTGCCCATCAAAATACATGTCGGCAAGAACTTGGTCCGTGCTGGCGTCTTTAATAACAGTTCCGCATGGCACTTTAATGTAAACGTCTTTGCCATTTTTGCCATTTTGCAATTTTCCGCTTCCGCCTTCGCCGTTCTCTGCTTCAAACTTTTTAACATACTGAAAATCAATCAATGTGTTTTTGTTTTTGTCTGCAACAAAAAATATAGAGCCGCCATTGCCGCCATCTCCACCGTCTGGGCCGCCTCGTTCAACAAATTTTTCGCGATGGAAGTTAACTTTTCCGCTTCCGCCGTTTCCTGATTTTATGCTTATTGTAACTTTATCTGTGTTCATAATTTTCCTTTTTACAAATGTTTTTTAATTTGCATGTTTCGCATTTTGGATTGATTGCCTTGCATTTCTCACGCCCAAACCAAATAAGTTGATGATGAAATTTTGTTCTTCTGTTGTTGGGAACGGATTTTAGCAAATCATTTTCACACTGAACTGGAGTGGAGTTTTTGCTAGTTAAACTCAGGCGCTTGCTAATTCTGTGTACATGTGTGTCAACCGCAATGGTTTGAGAATCAAATGCAATGCCCATCACAACGTTGGCAGTTTTCCTGCCCACGCCTTTAAGGCTTACAAGTTGTTCCATTTTGTTTGGCACCACGCCATTGAAGCGGTCAATCAAATCTTTGCTTAGGCTTATTATTGCCTTTGCTTTGTTGTTGTAAAACCCACAAGGATAAATAATTTTCTTCAAATTTTCCTCGCCCAATTCCAACATTTTTTCTGGTGTTGGGGCAACAAGAAACAATTGCTTGCTAACTTGATTCACGCGTTTGTCTGTGCATTGCGCAGAAAGAACAACCGCCACAAGAAGTTGATAAGGTGTGTTAAATTCAAGCGCACATTTTGGGTCAGGGTACAATTCATCAAGAAAATCAAAAATCTTTTTCATTTTCTGCATGTACTAATACTATCAAATTTCAAGCAAATAGTCAATGGAGTTTAAATTAAAAACCACCAACTTCATTAAAAAAAATTCAACCGCAAACTGTCATTAATTCAAAACGCAGTTCAATTAGTTGAATTAATAAATTTATTATATCATATTTTAAAACATTTGTCAAATTTTTGCTTTGATTTGTTAAAACTCGAATTTTTTTAAATTATTCTTTCAATTTGCTCGTGAGTTGGCGTTCTTGTAACTAAAAACACACCCCAAAACCCTTGCAGTCGCGAAGATTGTACCAGATTTGAAATTTGTGTTAGGTAATAAAAATCCACCTTCAAACTTAATCCACAACTTTGCGCAATGTTACGAGGAGTGTTGATTGTTGAAGAAGAAATTCCAAATTGTTTTAAAATTTTGGCAAAAGCGTAAAGCGAATTGCGGGAACTGTAAGAAATGATTATATATTTCATAATTTTTTCCTTTGCAACCAAAATCAGGTTGTTAAAACATTTTATTTTAGGCGTATCAATTTGGTTAACGCAAATTTTTGTTTTGACGCATATCTTGAAGTATGATATATTTTGACAATGCTGCAACAAGTTATTACAAGCCTGCATGTGTAAAACATGCGGTTAAGCAGGCTTGCAATTTTTTAACGGCAAATCCAGGTAGAAGCGGGCATAAACCATCAATAGAAGCAGGGGAAATGGTGTTTGAAACTCGTGAAAAACTTAAAAATCTTATGAATGCGCCAAACCATCAAGTTGTGTTCACCAAAAATTGTACAGAGGCTTTAAATTTGGCATTGTTTGGCTGTCTGTCTGCCGGCGATGGAGTAATAACCAGTTGTTTTGAGCATAATTCTGTTCTGCGCCCTCTTGAATTTTTAAAGTCTGTGGGTGTTAAAATTGAAGTTTTGGATTGCTCTTTGGCAGAATTTCACACAAAACTGAACGACGCCATATCGCCAAGCACAAAATTGGTTGTTGTTACAGGAATGAGCAATGTAACTGGCGAGTCACCAAACTTAGTCAAGGTTGGAGAAGTGTGCAAAAATCACAATGTCTTGCTGCTTGTTGATGGGGCTCAGTCAACAGGACATATGGACATTGACTTGGAAAAAATGAACATAGATATGTATTCTTTTGCGGGGCATAAGGGGCTTTGTTCAATCACAGGCATAGGTGGGCTGTTTTTAAAAGACAATATTCGTTTAAAACCTCTGCTTTATGGCGGAACAGGCACAGAAAGCAACAACCTAATTCAGCCAAAAGATTTGCCGGAAGGCTTGGAGGCTGGCACATTGCCAACAATCCCAATTGCAAGTTTAAATGCTGGAGTTGATTTTGTTTCAAAAAACAAGACGCACTTGCTTGAAAAAGAAGAGGAGCTTTCCAGATATATGTTCAAACGTTTAGTGAGTGTTAAAAATATAATCATGTACTCTTCTGCCGCCAGCAAAAATGTGTTCAGTTTTAACATTATAGGCATTGACTCCATGCTGGTGGCGGACATATTGAACGAAAAATACGGTGTATGCGTGCGTGCAGGACTGCATTGTGCACCGCTTGTTCACAAAAAGCTTGGCAGTTTGCAGATTGGGGCGGTTAGGGCGTCAATTGATTTTGCAAACACCAAACAAGAAATAGACTATTTTGTGCGCGCTTTAAACGAAATTGCTGCTAATCTGTGTTGAATATTGGCAAAATTTTGCACAGCAATGAAAACAACATAAGCATGCTTCCAAAAATGATATAGTAAAAATTAAAAGGTAAAATCAAACTGCTAAATAAAAGCACAAGTCCGCACAAAAAGTAAGATTTTGCCTTTGCTGGCTTAAATATGTTTTTTGCAAACTCTTTAAAACTAAATTTTGCGTCGTTAAGGTTCAATCCGTCGCAGTTAATTTTTATCTGTTTGTCTGCAAAAATTTGTGCCAGTTTTTGCTTATTGATTATATCTATCTTTTTGTCAATAAGCAAATTTTGGTTAAAATTTTCAGTTTCGCCACAAACAATGTGAAGGCTAGAAAAATTCAAATTTCTAGCTTGTGCGATGAGGTTTATAAACGCATTTTGCGTTAAAATTTCGCTTTCAGTCAAAATAAAATATAAATTTTCACCCTTAACAAAAAAACAACCATTCTCACTTTCTATTTCAAATGCGGACTTTATTATATTCGTTTGCTCTTTTTTGTTCAGCAGTCTAAATGCCAAAAATGTTTTTTCGTTGGCTTCTTTTGTCTGCTTAAAATTTTCAATTTTTGCCTGTTTTTTGTGTGAAAAATAAAATAATACAAAACAAATCGCGCCAGTTGCCACAAGGCTAATGAAAAAAGTGGAAACCAAATTCCTAACATAAAAATTGACCCATGCAAAACAGATTAAGAACACTCCAGCAGTTATAAAAACGCGGTCTATTAAATTGATAATTCTAAATTTTGACATATTAAAATTTTTGCCAAATTGCTGAAAATAAAACAAATTTGCAGCCAAAAATTACCATAAAACAAAAAATTAAATTGTTACACAATTAATTTGACAAAACCTGACAATAAATATAAAATTGTTACATAGGGGAAAATATTATGAAGATTGAAGAAGAGAAAAATCCTTTGAACATGAGCAAGTTCATTGTGCGCAAAGCAAAAGCGGAAAGTTTGTCGCAGCAGGATTATAAGGCAATTGTAAACCATATCATGGCTTTTGGGTTGGACAAACACACTAAAAACATGTTTTATGCACTTGACCAATTTGGTATGACAAAAGACGAAGTCCTTTATCTTGCCTTGGCAATTAGGGATAGTGGCAAAGTTTTCCATGCAAATGAATGCGTTTTGGAAAAACACTCAACAGGCGGCATTGGAGATAGCACCAGCGTGGTTTTAATTCCATTGTTGAGCAGTTTGGGGTATAAAATCATCAAAACAAGCGGAAAATCTTTGGTGTTTGCAAACGGCAGCGCAGATAGGTTTAAAGCAATTCCAGGTTTTGAACCAATTGAATATAAGCAAATCAACAAAGCGCTTTCAAAAAACAACGCGTGCATTTTGGCTCATGGCGAAGAATATTGTCCAGCAGACTCTGTGCTTTTCAAAATCATTGAAACTTATCATTTTGAGGATAATATCAACTTTTTGGCAGCGTCAATTGTTGCAAAAAAATTAACAAGTGACGCACGTATTGTATTGGTTGATATTAAGTATGGCGAAGCAAGCACAATTGCCAAATATGGCACAGCGTGCAGGCTTGCAGGTTTGCTTAAACATATGTTCAAAAAATGTGGTGTGAAATGCATTATTGCAATTTCAAACACTCACCAATTGATTGGTGAAAGCGTGGGTAATGCTGTTGAAGTTATAGACGCACTCAATGTGCTTAAAGGCAAACAAAACATGTTGAGGGAGGTTTCTGTTAAATACGCGGTTGAAATGATGCTTAAAGCGGACACTCGCCTAAATAAAAAAGACGCTTACGATATGGCAGTTATGGCGCTAGATGGTGGGCTTGCATACAACCAATTTTTGGACATTGTGCGCACCCAGCATGGTGATGTTAAGGCTGTTAAAGACGGCAAAATCTTTAATCCTAAAGAATCAATTGTTTTCAGAACAAGCAAATCTGGTTATGTTGGCAATATAAATGCATTGTTGATGGGTGAACTTATCAGGAGATTGTGTGCTGAAAACCACAACAATAACATTGGTTTGGTTGTTGACGTTAAAATTGGTGATTATGTGAACGCGGGTGACAAAATTTTAACCTTGTATTGTGAAAACAAAAAAGACGTTCAAAATTATATTGAAGCAATCAAAGGTTGCGTTCGCTTAACTCATATTAAAGTTAGAAAGATTAATCCAATTAAAAGGTTGGGATAGTGAAATTAAAAGTTTGCAGTTTAAAGGAAACTGAAGCATTGGCAAATCAATTTGCAGCATCACTTAAAGCAGGTGATGCTGTTGTTTTGCATGGCGATTTGGGTGCTGGCAAAACAACTTTCACTCAGTTTGTTTTTAAAAGTCTTGGCGTTAAAGAAAGCGTGACAAGCCCAACATTTTCAATTTTAAAAACCTATCATGGCAAGTTTACTTTGCACCATTTTGACGCTTATAGAATTACAACGGAAGAGGCAATTGAGGCGGGTTTTGATGAAATTTTAAGTCAACCAGACAGTGTTAAATTTATTGAATGGAGCGAAAACATTGCTGCATTGTTGCCTAAAAAATTAATAAAAGTTAACATTGAATATGTTGACGAAAACACAAGGATATTTGAAATAACTCATGAATAATACACTTATTATAAACACCTCAAATGATAAATTAGAAATAGTTTTGCAGTGTCAAAATCAAGTTTTTCACATGGTTTTGTCCAGTCAAAGCCATCACAACGAAACCATGTTGCCAGCAATAGACAAAATGCTAACTGAACATGGTTTTACAATTGAACAATTGAACCAACTCGGCGTTGTAGTTGGGCCGGGCTCGTTTACTGGCATACGCGTTGGTGTGGCAACAATCAAAGCGTTTAGAGATAGTTTGGGTGTTCCAGCAAAAGGAATAAACAATTTGGATTATCTTTTTGCTCTTGCAACAAATCAAAATAAAAACTGCTCAACCGTTGCAATTTTGGGCAGCAGAGATAGTTATTTTGTTGCAACAAAAGTGAATGACAGAGTGTATAAATACGAAAGAAATTTAATAAAAGAAGAGTTGAGACAGCTTGCAAAAAATTCTCCTATCGGTATGTTCAAAGCCGATGAAGACTTGGATTGTTTTGAGGTTGAACTTGACGCAAATGTTTTGTTAAGTTGTTTTGAAAAGAGTTGTGACACAAGTTTAGTTCCAGTTTATTACCAACTTTCGCAGGCAGAAAGTGAAAAAATTAAGCATTCAAATTTTGAGATTTGTGAAGCTGAAGTGCAAGATTTGATTGAGATCTCAAAATTGGAGCAAAGCAGCATGCTGCCAAATCAAATAAATGAGCAAGCATTCAAAAATTCCATTTTGAGCAAAAACCACAAGTTGTATGTTGCAAAATTGGCAGGAGAAGTGATTGGCTTTGTTTGCTTGGAATTGACTGATGAAGTCAATATTGAAAACATTGTTGTTGCAAAAAGTTACAGAAATTATGGTATAGGCACAAAAATGCTTGAATTTGCTTATGATTTTGCAAAACAAAACAATTTTAACGCATTGAGTTTGGAAGTTAGTGAAAACAACATAACCGCTTATTTGCTTTATAAAAAGTTTGGGTTTGACAAGCGAAGAGTACGCAAAAACTATTACGCCGATGGCAGTTCTGCCATTGAAATGTGCATGCTTGTTTTGAAATAGGTTAAATGTAGTCGTCCGGCAAATCGTTCAGCAGAAGCAAAGTGTCGCTGCTTGAAAGTAAATTGAAATATTGTTTCGCATGTTCAAGCGAGTCTGCAAACAATATTTTTTTTGCTTTATTTTTGCTTTTAATTCCATCGTTGAGTGCCAGGCTGTTTGTTTTTCCCACAATCACAACATAATCAATTTTGGCAAGCAAACGCCCAAGTTCAAAATTTATTTTGTATTGTTCTTTTCCGCCTTCAATAATACCAGGAGTTGCAACCATTTTTTTGCCAGAAGAGCAATTTAAAACATCGATGGATTGTTTTGCGCTGGTTAATGAGCAATTGTAACTATCGTCCAAAATGTTAATGTTTGCTTTTATGTATTCAAGGCGATGAGGAACTGGTTGTAAATTTTCGATTGCTTTTTGCAAATTTTCAACTGGCAGTTTTAATTGACGGGCAAGGGCAAACGCTAAAAGAATGTCTGTGACATTGTGCTCCCCAAGCAAATTTGTTTTGCATAAAATTTTTTGGTTTTTAAAGCAAATTTCAAAAGTTGTTTTAAAATTTTCCGTCCTAATATTTTGCGCGTAAAAATTTGCTTTTTGCTTTGTTGAAACTGAAATCTTTTTGCCAGACTTAACTTTTTGCATGTTTAAAATGTAATCATTGTCAACATTAAAAACGCATGGTTTCGTGTTCAAAAATTCACTAAGTTTTTTTTTCGCTTTTGCAATGTTTTCAATTGTCCTAAAAGTTTGCAAATGTTGGGGCGAAATTTGAGTGATAATTCCATAATCTGCGCCGTATAATTTGCACAAACTTTCAATGTCATTTTTGTGTCTTGCGCCATATTCCAAAATAACAAAATCAACATTCAAGTCTGTGTTGTTTAAAAATTTTGCAATCCCAATTGGAGTGTTGTAACTTTTTGGAGAAGCAACAACTTTTTGTTTTGTTTTTAACATTGCAAACAAAATATTTTTTACAGTTGTTTTTCCGTTGCTGCCAGTTATTGCAATAACTTTTGCGTGGCTATTTTTTAATTTGTTTTTTGCTTTTTTAATAAATTGAATATTTTTAATTTTATCAAAAAAATTTAAAAAATTAGCAAAAATAGGGGCAAAAATCATTAAAATATGGCTCAAAATCGCAATTTTTTGAAAAAATATTGGTAATATAAATAAAATTGAAGAAATTAGATATATTCTTTTAAATCGTGCTGTCAGCACAATTGGCGTCTTTTTATTTGCACAAATTTTATAATAAATTATTGGAGAAATAAATAATAAAATTAAATTTATAATAATTGCCAAAAATAATTTAAAAAATAATATTTGTTCGACAAAAATCAGCGCTAAAATAACTTCAAAAATCCAATATTTAAAAGAAAAATAACTTAAATATCTGTTTGCGTTATAATCTCGCAGTTGAAAAATATGCAAAAATTTATGTAAACAAATTATGTTTGTAATTGTTGACAAAACAATTAAATAATAATTAACAAAAATCACAAAAATTTCACCACCAAATTGTTAAAAATTGCATTTTGTTTTAAGTATGCAAAATGGTTTGATTTTGTAACATACAATCGCGCATTTTTTTTGTTATTTTTAAAAATTTTTCTTGCAATCCAAATTGGAGCTTCTTTGTCTTCTTTTCCCCAAAATAGCAAAATATTGCAATTGAATTTTAGCATGTTTATGGTGTTAAAATTGACCACATTTTGAAAAGTTTTTTTATTTGTTGCGGTTAAAGTTTTATAATCCTCACTTGCCAATTTTTCAAATAAAAATTTATTTTTTTCTTTTTTGAGCAAGCAAATATTGTTATTTTGATTGATTTTTTTAAAAATATTATTTTTTTTAGCGCCGGCACCGCCTGTTACGACAATTTTTTCAATTTGTAAATTTTTGTTGTTATTTGTAATTTTATAATTCAACAATGTTGCAATTCTAAATCCAAAACTATGGCAAACAATTGAAATCTTTTTAATGTTTAAATTTGCAAGCAAATTTTCTACGCAGTCAACATAGTCTTCCATGCGCCAAACCAGGTTCGTTGGTGCAGTTGTTGGAAGAGTTATAGTTAGACAATTGTATTTTACGCTTAACAAATTTTTTGTTGAGTAAAATGAATTTTTGTTACCTCCCCAGCCATGTAAAAACAAAACGCAATGGTCAGAGTCGCGCTGTTGGGCTTTAACAAAAGAATAATCAACAAGTTCGCCATGAAAAACAAACATATTAATTTATATGCATACGCGCGTATGCGAGTTAAACACAAACAAATAAGACAAAAGTTGAATATATAAAGTTATGGAAAAAATTTGTGTTATTTTTGGTGGTGCCAGCCCAGAGCATGACGTGTCAATCATCACTGGTATGCAATGTGCAAAATATTTGCAGGCAAAATATGATATTGAAAAAATTTATTTGGGGCTAGACAATATTTTTTACTACGCCACTCAGGTTGAGGATTTGACAGTTTTTGCAAACAAATCTGCCATTAACTTAAAGCAGGTTATGTTTTGCAATGGCTTGTTTAAAAAGGGCATAGCATGGAAAAAAGTTTGTGACATTAAATGTGTTGTCAATTGCTGTCATGGCGGAATTGGCGAAAACGGGAACTTAGCTGGATTTTTTGAAACAATTGGAGTTCCGTTCACAAGTTGCAATTCTCTTGCAGCGGGAGTGACAATGGACAAATCTCTCACAAAGACACTTGTTTCAAACATTGCAAATATAGCTAAAGGCGAAAAGGTTACAAAGCAAAACAACTTCGCCGCGATTGAAAAAATTAAATTAGAGTTTGATGACGATTTGATTGTCAAGCCAAATGCGCTTGGCTCGTCAATTGGTGTTAAAGCATGCAACAAAACTGATTTTAAAAAACAAGTTGCTGCCATTTTTGAACTGAATGACCATGCACTTGTTGAAGAAAAAATTTCCCCAATGATTGAATTAAATCAAGCATGTTACAAAAAGGGCAACAATTTAGTTTTAAGTGCAATAGAGCAGCCTATAAGCAAACAAGAATTTTTAACTTTTGACGAAAAATATCGTCATCAAAGCAAATCTAAGGTTAAAGATAGAATCATTCCTGCCAATATTCCTGCAAAACTTGAAAAACAGATTAACGAAACGACAAGCAAAATATACACTGAACTGAACTTGAATGGCGTGGTGAGGATTGACTATATTTTTAACACGCAAACAAAAACCCTGTACTTTAATGAGGTGAACACCGTGCCAGGAAGTTTGGCTTTTTATCTTTATGAGCCAATAGGCATTGACTACATAAGTTTGATTGAGGATTTGCTTGCCAACGCGACCACCCCAAAAAAATATTCTTATTTTGACACCAACATACTAACAAAAAAATTGCTTTAATTAAAAAAAAATGGTATAATTACCCCAGAATTTAACAAAATTGGAGCAAAAGGGGATAATTGTGTCAGCAAGTTATGATAGTAAAGATTTAATTGTTTTGGAAGGGCTTGATGCTGTGCGTATGCGTCCTGGTATGTATATTGGCACAACGGGCGTTAAAGGGCTTCACCACCTGCTTTGGGAGATTATAGACAACGCGATTGACGAAGTTGCAAATGGCTACGGCAACAAGGTTGAAGTGACTCTGCATAAGGACGGCACCGCGTCTGTTATGGATAATGGACGTGGCATTCCAGTAAGCCCACACCCAAAACTTAAAATCAGCGGTGTGGAAGTGGTTTTCACTCAACTTCATGCTGGTGGTAAGTTCGGCGATAATAACTATAAATATTCAGGCGGTTTGCACGGCGTTGGCGCGTCAGTAACAAACGCACTCAGCCGTTATTTGGAAGTTACAGTTTATAAAGATGGTCACAAATATTTCGCTCGCTTTGAGTCGATTGAAAAAAATGGCAAAATTCACAGCGGCGTGCCAGTTCAGCATTTAACCGAAATGGGCAAAACAACATTAAAGGGAACCTATGTTCGCTTTTTGCCAGATGATAGGGTGTTTAAAGATATAAAGTTTGATTACGACACTGTTTATGAGCGCCTTAAAGAAACCGCATTTTTAAACAAAGGTGTGCATATTGAATTGATTGACGAGCGCACCAACAAGCACGAAACATTGTGCTTTGAAGGCGGTATTCGAGATTATGTAACCAGCCTTACAATGGACAAAAAGCCATTGTTTGTGCCACCAATTTACATTGAAAATGAAATTGACGATACATTTGTATCGCTTTCTTTGCAGTATGTTGATAACTACACGGAAAGTATTTACAGTTACGTAAACAACATTCCAACCCCAGAGGGTGGCACACACGAAGTTGGCTTTAAAACAGCGCTAACAAAAGTGCTTAACGATTTTGCAAAAAAACATGGGCTTGTTAAAGATAAAGATATTCCTTTTATAGGTGACGACTTCCGCGAGGGCTTGGTTGCTGTTTTGGCAATTAAAATGAAAAATGTTCAGTTTGAGGGGCAAACCAAAACCAAACTCGGCAATGTTGAGGCTCGTTCAAGGGTCGAAAGCGTTTGTACTCAGGGTTTGAGTGAATTTTTTCAAGCCAAAAAGAACGAAAATATAGGCAACATTATCATAGATAAAGCAAAGGGCGCAGCACGTGTGAGGGCGGCTGCAAAACATGCAAAAGATTTGACAAGAGCTAAAAACTCAATTGAGGGCAACATGCTGCTTGGCAAACTTGCAAATTGCACAAGCAAAAACCCTGAATTGAACGAAATATTCATTGTTGAAGGTGACTCGGCAGGCGGCACAGCAAAACAGGGCAGGGATAGGTATTTCCAAGCCATTTTGCCTTTACGTGGCAAACCACTTAACAGTGAGAAAAAGCGCATTGACCAAGTGCTTGCAAACGAAGAAATTCGCACAATTATCGGTGCGTTTGGCACCGGCATTGGCGAGGATTTTAAACTTGAAAACCTTAAGTACCACAAAGTTATAATTTTAAGCGATGCCGATCAAGATGGTATGCACATTAGGTGTATTCTGCTTACATTCTTCTTCCGCTATATGCGTCCGCTTATCACAAACGGCAACATCTATGTTGGCATGCCTCCACTTTATAAGGTCACAACAAAAGATAGAGAGTGGTATTGCTACACAGACGAGGAATTGACAGCAATCACTTCAAAACTTAAAAATTACAACCTGCAACGTTATAAAGGTCTTGGCGAAATGAGCGCCGAACAACTTTGGACAACCACCATGGACCCTGCGCACCGCAGCATGATTAGGGTTACTCTTGAAGACGCAGTTCAGGCTGATAAACAAATCAGCATGTGGATGGGCGATGACGTTGGACCTCGTAAAGATTACATTAACAAAAATGCAAACTTTAATAAAATTGACGCATTTGAAACTCAAAAACACGAAAAGCAAAAGCAAGAAAATGAAGGGGAAAATTAATGGCTAAAAAAGAATTTAAGGCAGTTGAACCAACTGGTAATTTGTATTCCATGACAGTGGAAGACGTTATGTCCACAAGCATGTTGCCTTACAGCGAATATGTTATTATGGACCGCGCTCTTCCTCGTGTGGAAGACGGCTTAAAACCTGTTCAACGCCGCATTTTGTATGACATGATCGAATTGGGCTTAACACCAGACAAACCTTTTAAAAAATCAGCCCGTGTGGTTGGTGACACGTTGGGTAAATTCCACCCACATGGCGATAGTTCTGTTTATGGGGCAATGGTGCGCATGGCTCAAGACTTTGTTATGGGCGAAAGGCTGGTTGAAGGTCAGGGCAACTTTGGCTCAATAGATGGCGACAGCGCAGCAGCAATGCGTTACACAGAGGTTAGATTAACACCTCTTGCATTGGAACTTATGCAGGATTTGGATAAAGAAACGGTTAGTTTCAGTTTCAATTTTGACGATACGCTTAAAGAGCCAGACTACTTAACTGGTCGTTTCCCAAACTTGTTTGTTAACGGAGCATCTGGCATTGCGGTTGGTTTGGCAACAAACATTCCAACACACAATTTGGGCGAAATGATTGATGGCTGTGTGGCGTATATTGACAATCCAAATATAACCCTAACAGAAATGCTTAAAATCATCAAGGGTCCAGATTTTCCAACTGGTGGTATGATTTGTGCAGGCAAAGATATGGAAGAAGCATATGCAACCGGTCGCGGGAAAGTGACAATGCGTGCAGTTTTCCACACGGAAGATGACAAAAATGGCAAAACAAACATTGTTATCACAGAATTGCCATATCAGGTTAATAAAGCAGAATTTTTAAAGTCGGTTGGCGACTTAAAAATGAAACTTAAAGACGATCTTGCCGATATTTGCGACATAACTGACGAAAGTGATAAGTCGGGCATACGTGCAGTGATAACCGTTAAAAAAGACGGCGATGTTGACAATATTATTGCGCTTTTGTTGAAGCACACCGATATGCAACTTAACTTTAATTATAATGTTGTTGCAATTGCGGACGGCAGTCCAAAACAACTAGGCTTGCTTGCATACTTGAACTATTATGTTAAGTTCCAAAACGATATTATTGTGCGCAGAACCAAGTTTGACCTTGAAAGGGCAAAGGCACGTGCTCATATTGTTGAAGGGCTTTGTGTTGCAATTGCAAATATAGACGAAGTTGTTCAAATCATCAAAACATCAAGTTCGGTGAGTGATGCTAAAACCAAACTTATGGAACGCTTTAACTTGACCGAAATTCAAACCCAAGCAATTTTGGACATGCGTTTAAGCAGGCTTACAAGTTTGGAAGTTGAAAAACTGCAAGAAGAACTTAAAGAATTGCTTAAAACAATTGAGGAATTAACTGCAATTTTGAATAGCAAAGCACGTCAAATGACTGTTATTAAAAAGGAACTTAAAGAAATCAAAGCCAAGTACGCAACACCACGCAAAACTCAAATAGTAACAAACTTTGAGGATTATGTTGTAACACCAATTGAAAGATTGCTTGACACAGAGTGCGCGGTGGCGGTCACAAACGATGGCTTACGCCTTAAAACTCTTGATATTAAACAAATTCAAAATGCAAGTCCAAATTATAATTATGAAAATATCAATGCTTTGCACAAGTCAGTTGTTCTCACAAGCATGAACAGTAAGGTCTATGTTTTCACAAATTATGGCAATTTCTTCAGTATTCCAGTGCGAAGCATTCCAAACAGCAAATTCAACACCAAGGGCACAGCCATGAGCGAAATTGCACATGCTGAAACCAAAGAAAAAGTTGTTGGGTTGTTTGCAGAGCAGGATTTTGAGGAGAACACAGAACTTATTTTCACCACACAAGATGGATTTATAAAACGCAGTCCAGCGGCCGAGTATGTAGGGCTAAAAACCGGCAGCGTGGCACTTAAACTTAAGGATTTTGACCGTGTTGTTTCAGTTCAAATTAACGACAATTTGCCTTCAATTTTAATGGTTAGCAGTGATGGTATGGCGGTTAACGTTGAATATAAAACTGTTCCAATAACTAAACGCGCAAGCGGCGGTGTGATTGGCATGAGTTTGAATGAGGGGGAAAAAGTGATTTTTGCAAGTCAGGTCAACACTCTTGATAGGGTGTTGGTTGTAACCCCTGATGGCGTGGGAAAAAAATTCAGTCTGAATGAATTGCCAATAAGTGCACGAAATCGCAAAGGGCTTAAAATTGTAACAGGCAAAGAAAAGGTTTTTGCAATCATTTCACCAATTGTGACTGGTGAAGTTGTGTTGCAAGATAAAGATAAGGTCTACGCAGTTGACGTTAACGACATAACCATTCAAACTCGCACCAGCGCAGGCAAACCTCTTGTTGCAAAAACAAAACTTTCTCTTAAAGATGTTGGTTTGTATTTAAATTAGTCAAAAATGTTATTTAATCAATGCCAATCAATCAATTTGTTTTTGCAAATTTAAAGTTGACATTTTAATTTAAAACGAATATACCATAAACAAAGATAGAGATACAGAGCGAGTTTGCCAAAAGCATTTATCGACATCCTATCTTTTTTTAGTTTATATTTTGTATACTTTTTATTTGCACACAAGATATAATTATAACAAAATGTTTTTGTTAATACCAAAAATAAAAAATGCCAAATTGTTACAAATATTGGCATTTTTTTTTAAAAAATTTCATATAAATCAATATGGAAGTTTCTTTCCAAGAGTTAAAGTGCAAACAAGTGATTAACACAGTGGACGGAAAATGTTTGGGTCACATCACTGATGTGATTTTTGATATTGTAAGTGCCAAAACTCTTGGCTTTGTGGTTCCTCAGTCCAATTCCGGTTTTTGGGGGCTTTTTAAAAGCGGAAAAGACATTTTTATTCCTTTCGATTGTGTTTGCAAAATTGGGGTGGACGTAATTTTGGTTGAATTGTATGTTGAAGAAAACAAAACGCCACCGCCTCCACCTCAAAAAAAGCATCAAAACATAATTGCACTTAATCATCAACAAAAATAAAATGGTTAAAATTTTCACATTGCTCAAACAAAACAAACAAAAATATTTTCCGTAAATTTCCAAATATTAGGTATTTAATTTTCGCAAAACACCACACATTGTGGTGCTTTGTTTTTGCTTTATTTTAAAAAATTTGTCAATTTTATTCAAAAAACTTTTAAAATTGCACGCTTTTTGTTTGCTAATTTTGACGATTTGTGGTATGCTACTAAAAAGAAATCGGGCAAATATTGTTTTGTTTTTTTGCCTTGGGGTTTAAAGGAGAAAGTAAAATGCGTTGTATATTTTGCGGCAATAGTGAAAGTAAAGTTGTAGATAGTCGTTATTTGAAGGACACAAGCATTCGCAGACGTAGGGAGTGCCTTGTTTGTGGCAAACGTTTCACAACATATGAAACAGTTGAAAGCAACCCAATGGTTGTTACAAATGTAGATAATGTGCGCGAACCTTTTAAAATTGAAAAGTTAGTTGAAAGCATCAAAAATGCAATTTACTGCACAAATGTTGCAAATTCTGCGGAAGAAATTGCCAGCAAAATTGAAACAAAATTGTTTGCTCTTCAACAACAAGAAATCACAACAAAAGACATTGTTAAAATAGCGCTTGACGTCTTGTTTGAAGTTAACGCAATGGCATGCCTTGTGTATTACACTCAACACACTGATTGCGAAACTTTTGACGACGTTCGCAGATTTTTGAACAAATAATCGCGCTTTGCCTTGCAAAAGCAAGGCTTTTTTGTTCCTTTTGAGTGATCAGATCTCACAATTTGATAAAACTACTGGTTTAAGCGCAAAGTGTTTTAGCAAAATATTCCATTTTAAAGGTGAAGTAATATGAAATATAAAACAAAGCAAATCATATTTATGAGTTCAGCTCTTGTGTGCTTGGCATTTTTTGTTGCCATGTTGATTATGGTTAAGTTTGGTTATAATTTTAAAATAGATGGTTTGAACAGTTATTTTTACAATCATCAGTCAAATTTTGCAACCACATTTTTCAAAATATTCACATTTTTAGGTGAATGGTGGCTTATTCTTTTGATTGGCGGACTTATTGCAATCTATGCAAGAGATAGAAGAGTTGGCTTCACTTGTTTAACCGCTGCTGGTGTTGCAATTATTTTGAATTTGGCTGTTAAATACATTGTTCAAAGGGCACGCCCAACAACCATGATTGTAAACGAAATTGGTTATAGTTTTCCAAGTGCTCATGCTATGATTAGTTTTGCTTTTTATGGTTTGTTAATTTATTTTGTAAACAAAAAATTTAATAATCAAGTTGCAAAAGTTTTGCTCACAATTTTGTTGGCACTTGTTATTTTGATAGTTGGCGTCAGCAGAATATATTTGAATGTGCATTTCACAAGCGACATTGTTGCGGGCTTTCTGTTTGGTTATGTTGCACTTTACATTGGCAAACAACTTGGCAAATTGCTGTTTAAAGAAAAACATGCAAAACCACTTGTTAATCAAACATAAACTTTAACTTGCGTTGAACTTTTGATTTAACGCAAGTTTTTTGTTGCTTTAATCTGTTTTTTGTGTTAAATTAAAGGCGAAAACAACTTTAAGGAGTACATTTTGATAACAGTTAACAACGTTGCTGTCCAATTTGGCAGCCGAAAATTATTTGACGAAGTAAATTTGAAGTTCACAAAAGGCAATTGTTATGGCGTTATTGGTGCAAATGGCGCTGGTAAATCCACTTTTATGAAAGTTCTTTCAGGCGAACTTGAACCAAACAAAGGCGAGGTCATAATTCCGCCTAAGGAAAGATTGTCAGTTTTGGTACAAAACCAAGAAAAATATAATGATTACACAGTTTTGCGCACTGTTCTTATGGGGCACAAACGTTTGGTTGAATTGATGGACGAGCAAGAGGCATATTACGCAAAAACAGACTTTACGGAAGAGGACGGCAATCGCTTGGCAGAATTGCAAGCCGAATTTGCCGAATTGAACGGCTGGGATGCGGAAAGTGACGCTGAAAAACTTTTGAATTCGCTTGACATTCCACAAGAATTGCATAACGAACTTATGGCGAATGTGGACAGCAAAATCAAAGTTAAAGTTTTACTTGCTCAGGCACTTTTCAGCAATCCAGATAACCTTATTTTGGACGAACCCACAAACAATCTGGACGTAAAAACCATTCGTTGGTTGGAAGATTTTATTTTAAATTTTGAAAACACAATCATCATTGTCAGCCACAACCGCCACTTTTTGAATAAGGTCTGCACACATATTTGCGACATTGACTATGGCAAAATAAACCTGTATTTAGGCAACTATGACTTCTGGTACGAGTCCAGCCAACTTGCTTTAAAACAACAAAAAGAGCAAAACAAAAAGGCAGAGCAGCGCGCAAAAGAGTTGCAAGAATTTATTGCTCGTTTTAGCGCCAATGCTTCAAAATCAAAGCAGGCAACCAGCCGTAAAAAAGAATTGGAACGCTTGACAATTGAAGATATAAAACCAAGCAGCCGCAAATACCCATATATTGATTTCAAATTTGAACAACGCATTGGTAACGACATTTTGTTTGTTAATAAACTCACAAAACCTGGCATTTTTGAAAATGTTTCTTTCACTGTTCGCCCAGACAATAAAATTGCCATTATGAGCGACAACAGCAATGTGGTAACCGCACTTATGGACATTTTGTCCGGCAAGGACACAAACTTTAAAGGAGAGGTTAAATGGGGCAAAACAATCACTCCAACATATCTTCCTCAAAACAACAATAGTTTCTTTGAAAATTGTGACTTAAATTTGGTTGAGTGGATTGGTCAATACACCAAAGAAACAGACGCAACTTTCCTTCGCAGTTGGCTAGGCAGAATGCTTTTCAGCGGGGAAGAGGCAGAAAAGAAAGCCAAAGTTTTGTCCGGTGGCGAAAAAGTTCGCTGCATGATGGCTCGCATGATGCTTCAATCTGGCAATTTCTTGCTTTTGGACGAACCAACCAACCATTTGGATTTGGAATCAATCACCGCACTCAATAAAGGCATGGAGAGGTTTGAAGGCTGCATGATTTTTGCCACACACGACGAAGAAATTTTGTCAACCGTTGCAAATCGTATAATTCGCATAAACAAAACACTTGAGTACGACAAAGAAATCGACTACGAAACATATGTCGACACTCAAATGCGCAACAAATAAAACAAAACTAACAAACAAGATTTTTGTAAATCTCAATAAAAAAAGGCATGATGACATGCCTTTTTATATTATTCTTCCAATCAATTCATCAACAGAAACATTATAATGGTCAGCAATTTTAACAATCATATCGGTTGTTGGAGTGGTGTTTTTCGTGAACCAACTGTAAACATTACCTTTGTTAATTTTTGCGTCTTTTGCAAGTTTATATTTTGAAATTTTTCTTGAATTTAAAAACTTAATTATTTGTTCTTTTGCTTCAACTAAATTTTTGGTTTTGACCGCAGAATAATCGTCGGTTCTGCCCAACAAATAATCACATGAGCAAGAAAAATAATCACAAATCTTTATCAAATAATTTTTGCTTGGAAAATATTTTTCATCAATCCAATTGTAAACCATGGTTGGGTTGTTAAGACCAATCATTTTTGCCAGAGTGTCCACATCAATGTTTTGTTCTTCAATCAAATCTTTAATTCTATTCATATAAACATTTTGTGTTTTAGAAAAAGAATTTATAAATATTTAATAGTAAACATACCTAATTGTTTGACATATATTGCAAAATTTGTTAACTTGATTTTGAGGTGACTATGAATACTATAATATACAAAGACGTGGTTCTTTTGTTTTAATAGAATTTTTGAAAGGCGTTTTTCATATATTCATATATGAGTTTAATGGGCGAGATTGAAAAATTAATGGAGAGTGCAGGGGCGTCTTCAATTTATAGGATTATAAACCTTGGCGGAAATAGTTTGTATATTGAGGGCATTAAATCTGTGCTAGGTCTTGACGAAAATGAAATGCAGTTTCAATTAAAAAAGCAAATTGTAACAATTGGCGGCATTGGTTTGAAAGTGAAGTATTTGGACAAATCAACCTGCATAATAACAGGGCTAATTCAGTCGGTGGTGGTTAAATGAAATACAATTTAACTGGTTACAACATAGACAACCTTTTAAAAACCCTTCACAACAAAAAAATAGTGTTAAAAAACGTTGAAAGACCAAGCCACAATCACATTAAATTTGAGATTCAAGATTGGCAGGCAAAAAAAGCGCAAAAATACATAGCAAATTTTAAAGGTGAAAAAACGCCAAGTTTTTTTAAGCGTCTGCCCAAAATTGTTTTGGCAAATTTAGGGCTTGTTATTGCCATGTTTGTTGGCTGTGTGTTTTATTGTTTTTCAAGCAATTACACTTGGCAAATTCGCATTTTTGGCACAAAAGAATTGAAGCAAACTGAAGTTTTGCAGGTGCTTAAAGATAATGGGGTTAGAATTGGCAAAATAAACTTAAAAACAAGCGAGGAAATCGAAACCATTTTGCTCGAAAATTACGATAGAATTGCTCAAGTTTCAGTTGTTAAAGAGGGCAGTACAATAGTAATTAATTTAAGCGAAAAATTGGTTTATAACCAGCAAACTTTTGAGCCAATAAGGGCTAAATATAACGGAATAATAACAAAAATCAATTTAATAACTGGCACAACAAACATAAAAGTTGGCGACTATGTTAACGCAGGTGACGCACTCGTTTTGCCATTCAATTTGGACAAATTTGGCAACAAAATAAGCGTTAAGCCAATGGCTGAAATTGAGGCAAAAATGTTTGTGGTTGGCTGCAAAAAGATAAGCGAAAAAGAAACAATTTTAACACGCAGCGGCAAATTACAAATGGTTTACGACTACTATTTGTTCAATAAACACATATTTTCTGGCAAAAACAAAAATTCATTTGCGCTTTTTGAAAATGTTAGTTATAATGAAAATGTAAGCGATTTAGTTCCTCTCAAAAGAGTTGTCAATTGCTTTTACGAACTTGTTCCAACCGAGATTTCGCATAATTTGGAGCAAGAAAAGCAAACTGTCATTCAAGAGAGCGAAAGCATTGCCCAAGGCAAAATACAGGCAGATTTTCAGTTGATTGATAGTTCCACCAAAACGGAAATTAGCAACAGAACATTGTACGCTTACACAACTTTAACAGTTTTAGGGCGGATTAATGATTGAGTTTTATGGTCAGGGTTTAGACGAAAATTTGAAGCAAAATCTGTTTGACGTAGAGCAACAGGTTTATGCTTTTTTGCATGTCCCAAAAAGCGTAAAAGTCAATTTGAAAATTGTTGAACCGCAAGAAATTCGCACGCTTAACAACTCCACACGAGGCATTGACAGGGTTACGGACGTTTTGTCCTTCCCTTACACAAACATTAAGGTGGGCGAGAAACTAAAACTTAAAGACTATGTTTGCGACATAGACCCAACCGACCACAAACTTTTGTTGGGGGACATTGTCCTTTGCATGCAACGCGCAGAAGAGCAGGCAAAAGAGTACAATCACAGCCTCAAACGTGAAGTGTGCTTCCTGTTTTGCCACGCTGTGCTTCATCTTTTGGGTTATGACCACATTGAAGCCGAGGACGAAAAGATTATGTTCGCAAAGCAAAACGAAATTTTAAATTCATTAAATATAACGCGTGAAAGTTTTAAGGCGGGATTTGTAACAATCCTGGGTGAAACAAATGCCGGCAAATCCACATTAATTAACCAATTAATTGGCGAGCATGTTGCAATTGTTAGCCCAAAAAGTCAAACCACGCGCGAAAACATTACTGGCATATATAACAGCCAAAACTGCCAAATTGTGTTTTTAGATACTCCGGGCTACCACAAGCGTGCCACAAAAATAGACGACGCTATGGACAAGCAAATTGAAAACGCGCAAGCAGACACTGAAATTGTGCTTATGCTAATCAGTGCAAAAAAGCCTTTAATTGAGCAGTACAACACGCTAAACAAAAAAGTCACAGCAACCGCAAAAAAGATTTTGTTAATCAACAAGATTGATGAAGTTAAGTTCGAAAAATTGTACCCTCAACTTGCAGAACTTAGCGGAGTTGCAAAAGTCGATGAAATTTTGCCTATATCTGCTTTAACTGGCAAAAATTGTGACGTTTTGCTTGAAATGATTAAGAAATATTTGCCAGAATTTGACCATGAAATGCGATACTATCCAGTGGAGCAGTATACCGACAAAAATTTGCGTCACATGTGTGCCGAAATTGTGCGCGAAAAGGCTCTTTTGTTGCTTGATGATGAAATTCCTCACGGCATTCAAGTTGTTGTGACGGATTATAAGGAAAGCGAAAGTCCAGTGCAAATCTATGCAGAATTGTACTGCGAGCGCGAAAGCCACAAAGCAATTATTTTGGGCAAAAATGGTGAAATGATTAAGCAAATTTCAACAAAATCAAGGCAGGCAATTGAACACTTGATTGGCGAAAAGGTCAACCTTCAATTGTTCGTTAAGGTTAAACCAAATTGGCGCAATGATGAGCGTGCACTTAAAGATTTTGGGCTTATCATTGAAGAATAGTTGTGAATATTTAAAACAAATAATCATAAAATAAATTAGGGGTGAGATATGAAGTTTAAAACAGACATTGCAAATAAATTTTATGAGTCGTTTATGCGTACTGGTAGCCCTTATTTTTTGGTGCTTGCGGTTGACGCTGAAAAAACACAAATTTTAAAGCAACAAATCATTGCAAGCGCAGAGGACGAACTTACACTATAATTTGAAAAGTATGGACACAAAAGTTAAAGGTATCATTTTAAAATTAACCAACATTAAGGAAGCGGACAAACTTGCTTCCATTTTTAGTTTGGAACAAGGGGTTATCTCTGCAAATTTTAGGGGAGTGAGAAAAGAAAAATCCAAAATGAAGTCTTCCGCTCAACCTTTTGCGTTTGCAGAGTTTAACATAAACCAAACAGGCAACTTCCGCGTTGTTACTGGCGCAAATGTAATTGACAGTTTTTATGGCTTAACTTCTAATTACAACAAAACAATCATGGGTTTTATTGTGTTGGACATTATCAAAACTATTTTGCCGGCAGAAAAGCCTGAGCCAGACCTGTTTGTGCTCAGTTTGGACGCGTTAAAGCAAATTGAAACAACAGATGAATATCAGGCACTATTAAACTTTATTTTGCAATTTATTCAGTTCTGCGGCATGGGGTTAGATATGAGTCTTGAAAAGTTAGTGTATTTAGACCGAACCACGGGCGATTTTGTTGCGTCACAAGGGGTAAACACAATGCAAATAGATAAGAAAGTTTATTCCTATTTAAAGCAGGTTGCTTTTGCTCAAAAAACAGACGCAAACGAACTTACAAAAAAACAAGCCCTTCGCTTGCTTAACACCATTTTGCTTATTAAATTCAACGCTGAAATTAAGGCTTTCGAATTTATTTAAACCAGAAACTTTTGCACTATTGCAAAGTTTTTTTCTTTGTTGTCAAACAAGCTAGATTTGAGAATTATCGCAACAAATTAGCACATTAGGTATTGACAAATTTGTTCTATTGATATATCATAAAAGCATATTAAATAAGTGAGGATTTTATATGAGTTTACTTTCAAAATGTCTTATGAAAATTAAAACCTACCCAGGAACAGGTTATTTCGATGAAGAGTACGAAACAGGCGAGAACAACATTCACGTTGTTGTTAAAGATGGCAAATATGGTTTGCTTGACACAGACACAAGAAAATTGTTGGTTGCACTTAAATACACTCGAATTTCGTCTTATAACGAAGGTTTGGCTTCAGCGTGCGGAGAGGACTTGAAATGGGGTTTTATTAACAAATCTGGCAAGACTATAATTCCTTTTGTCTACGAAGATGCGTCACCATTTATGAACGGCATAGCAAGAGTTAAAATCAATGGTAAATATGGTTATTTGGACAATCAAAACAAAGGCGTAATTTATCCAAATTATAAGCACATAGATTTGTTTAGAGACCATGTTGCAAGGGCATGTGTTGATGCCAGCAATGTTAAGAGAATGGATAACATTTTCCCACAAGACAGGTGGTATTTAATTAACGATTTTGGCGACAATCTAACACCTTCTGGCTACGATTTTATTGAGTATGGCAGTGAAGGCTTTTTCTCAGTTAGAGAAAAAAATAAATGGGGTTTTATTAACCAATATGGCAAAAAAATTACGGACGTTAAGTTCACTGCTGTTAAAGAATTCAAAAATGGTTTTGCACCAGTTTGTCATAATGGCAAATGGGGCTTCATCAACAAATTTGGTGAAAAGGTTATTCCTTGCAGATATGATGACGTTACATTGTATTTCAACAACGACATTGCCTGTGTCAAATTGAATGGCAGAGCAGGTTGCATAAATTCAAAAGGTAAAGTGATTGTTCCATGCGTTTTGTTTAGCGAAGTGAACGACGACCCAAATGAATATGAATTAACAATGAGAACTTTGAAAAAGATTTACACAATGAAAGTTGATTCTGTTAAATCAAAAACCGCCAAAGAAAATTTGATTAAACAATTCACAAAGGAAAAGGCTTTGCTTGACTCCGCTTTTGAAACTTGCAAAAATTATGTTACAACTTCAATTCAAAAGAAAGAGGAACAAGACCAATTCCGCAGAGATTGCCTTGACGTAATCAATGGCGTAGAAAAACAGGTTGAAAAACCAGAAGAAGAAACAAAACAAGTTGAAGCAGTTGAAAATGTTCCAGAACAAGAAACAACTGAACAAAATTTTGAACAACTTGAAATGCCTTTGGAAGAAACTAGTTCAATTGAGCAAGAAAAACTTGTGAACAAACTTGCCAACAAAACTGAAAATAAAGAAGTTGAAACTGAAGTTGAAGAGTTATACATAGGCGAACTTGACGATTCATATTTTAAAGATGAAAACTCAGCGGAAACCGACGAACAACTTCAACAAGACGACACAAACACTCAAACAGAAAATGAAGACGAACACAGTTTGTAAACAAATTTGAATTAAATTAAAAAAACAAGCAACTATATAAATGAAATTATTTGAAATTATTTCTTGAATATTTTACAAATAATAACATTTTAGTTGCTTTTTTTATGGCAGTTTTGTAAAATCTAAGGGTATTTTAAAAGGAGATTTATGAAAAAGTACGTTTACTTATTCAGTGAAGGCGACGCCTCAATGCGTGAATTGCTTGGCGGCAAAGGCGCAAACCTTGCTGAAATGACAAAAATTGGTTTGCCAGTGCCACAAGGCTTTACAATTTCAACAGAAGCCTGCACACAATATTACGAGGATGGCAGACAAATCAATGCTAGTATTCAAGCAGAAATTATGGAATACATTGCCAAAATGGAACAAATCACTGGCAAAAAATTTGGTGATAAAGAAAATCCATTGTTGGTTTCAGTTCGTTCTGGTGCTAGGGCATCAATGCCGGGCATGATGGACACAATTTTGAACCTTGGTTTGAATGATGAAGTTGTTGAAACTTTGTCACGCAAAAGCGGCAACCCACGTTGGGCATATGACTGCTACCGCAGATTTATTCAAATGTTCGGTGATGTTGTTATGGAAGTTGGCAAAAAGTATTTTGAAAAACTTATCGACCAACTTAAGGAACGCAAGGGTTACACAAGTGACCTTGATATGGACGCAAATGACTTAAAAGAACTTGCAAACGAATTTAAGGCAGAATACAAAAAGCAATTGGGCAAAGACTTCCCAGTAGACCCAAAGGAACAACTTTTTGAAGCAATCAAAGCCGTATTCCGCAGTTGGGACAATCCACGCGCAAATATCTATCGTATGGACCACGACATTCCATATAGTTGGGGCACAGCAGTTAACGTTCAAATGATGGCTTTCGGCAATATGGGCGAAACTTCTGGCACAGGCGTTGCATTCACACGCAACCCAGCCACAGGCGAAAAGGGCTTGATGGGCGAATTTTTGATGAACGCACAAGGCGAAGACGTTGTTGCCGGCGTGCGCACTCCAATGCCTATCAGCAAAATGGCAGAAATTTTGCCAGAATGTTATGAACAATTTAAACAAATTTGCGACACTCTTGAGCATCACTATCGTGATATGCAAGATATGGAATTTACAATTGAAGACAAAAAACTTTACATGCTTCAAACTCGTAACGGCAAACGCACTGCTGCCGCTGCAATCAAAATTGCTTGTGATTTGATTGATGAAGGTATGATTAGCGAAAAAGAAGCATTGATGCAAATTGATGCTAAATCTCTCGATATGCTTTTGCACCCACAATTTGATGCGGAAGCCCTTAAAAATGCCGATAAATACAATGTTGTTGGCAAAGGTATTGCTGCAAGCCCAGGCGCCGCTGCTGGCACAATCGTGTTCACAGCAGAAGACGCTGTAAAAGAGGGCAAAGCAGGCAAAAAAGTTGTGCTTGTTCGTCTTGAAACCAGCCCAGAAGATATTGAAGGCATGAAATTCAGCCAAGGTATCTTAACTGTTCGTGGTGGTCAAACTTCTCACGCTGCCGTTGTTGCTCGTGGTATGGGCACTTGCTGCGTTTCTGGTTGCGGCGAAATCAAAATGGATGAGGAAAACAAATGCTTCACACTTGCTGGCAAAGTTTATCACGAGGGTGATGGCTTGTCACTTGATGGTACAACTGGCAAAATTTATGATTGCATTATCAAAACAGTTCCTGCAGACCCTAACAGTGGTTATTTCGGTCGTATTATGCGCTTGGCAGACAAATATAAAGCGCTTGGCGTAAAAACAAATGCGGACACTCCAAAAGACGCTCAACGCGCTGCAGAACTTGGAGCTCAAGGCATTGGTTTGTGCCGTACAGAACATATGTTCTTTGACCCTGCTCGTATTGGTGCATTCCGTGAAATGATTTGTGCCGACACTGTTGAAGAACGCGAACACGCACTTTCAAAAATTGAACCTATGCAACAAGCAGACTTTGAAGGCTTGATGGAAGCACTTAAAGGTCAACCTGTTACAATCCGTTTCTTGGATCCACCTCTTCACGAATTTGTTCCAACAAGTGAAGAAGATATTGAAGCCCTTGCAAAAACACAAGGCAAAACAGTTGCTCAAATCAAACAACTTATTGCAGATTTGCATGAATTTAACCCAATGATGGGACATCGTGGTTGCCGTTTGGCAGTTACTTACCCAGAAATTGCCGTTATGCAAACAAAAGCAGTCATCAAGGCAGCAATCGCTGTTCAAAATCGTCATCCAGATTGGAAAGTTGTTCCAGAAATTATGATTCCACTTGTTGGCGACATCAAGGAACTTCAATTTGTTAAACGAGTTGTTGTTGACACAGCAGACAAGGTTATTGCTGATGCAAAATCAAATCTTAAATATGAAGTTGGCACAATGATTGAAATTCCACGTGCTGCTTTAACTGCTGATGAAATTGCAAAAGATGCTGATTTCTTCTGCTTTGGCACAAACGATTTGACTCAAATGACATTCGGCTTCAGCCGTGATGATGCTGGCAAATTCTTGCCATCATACTACGCAAACAAAATTTATGAAAGTGACCCATTTGCGCGTCTTGATACAAACGGCGTTGGCAAACTTATGGAGCTTTCAATTCAACTTGGAAAATCAACCAATCCAAAACTTCACACTGGTATTTGTGGCGAACATGGTGGAGACCCTTCAAGTATTGAATTCTGCCACAAAATTGGCCTTGATTATGTAAGTTGCTCTCCATATCGCGTTCCAATCGCTCGTTTGGCTGCAGCACAGGCTAATATTAAATTTCCAAGGAAATAATTGAAAATTATTTAAATAAATTTTGACGCGCTGCAGCACCAGCCAACCTCAAAATTTAATAGAAGTTTAATTAATCAATAAAAAACAAAAATCTCTCGTTTTGAGAGATTTTTTTAATTATATTCAATAAAATTGTATTAAATCTATAAAGAAGTTATTTTAATTGACAAGACAACAATCGTTAAGTTAATATAATAATATATTGTTTAAAATTATAAACAATATAAAAAAGGGAGGGAAATATGAAAGGTAAAAAATTATTGTCGGTATTGGCAGTCGGTGCGCTTGTGGCACCATTGGCGCTTTGTTTTGCTGGTTGCAAAAAAAAGGATAAAAAGTTTGATATTAATGCTAAAGAAGTTTACGCTGTGTCAGCAGTTTCAAGTGTAAATTATTTGATGAATTTAGAGCAAGATAGTGTAGGCATTAAAACTACAAATATTAAATATGCTAATTCGATAGCATCGGCAACAGAAAGACCATCGGCTTTGTCTAATTCTGATGTGGAGAGCATTAAAGATTGCTTGGAACTTTTTGATTCAGCCATTGAAAGTGGCAAGGTTAGCCAAACAACAGCAAAAAATGATAATCCTACCGATGAATTTGCAACATATACTTTTGTTATGACTATCAATTTGCCAGGGTTGAATGAAAGTTTTAAAATGTACTATAATGAAGTTGAAACTAAAACCAATCGTAAAATTGAAGACGAAAAAGAAGAGGTTGAAGTATCAACCACACTTGAAGGGGTTATGGCGGTTGGAGAAACTCGTTTTGATATGACTGGGAAACGTGAATTTGAACAAGAAGGCAACGAAAAGGAATCTTCAATTGAATTTACAACAAAAAGCAGAACAAACAGCCAAAACTATGTTGTGATTGAACAATCTGTTGAAGAAGAAAATGGGGAAACAGAACTTGAATATGAATATCAAGTTTTCAATAACGGAACAAAAGTTTTGGATTTGGAAACAGAAATCGAGTTCGAAAATGACAAAATTGAACTTGAATTTAAATTAAAGAATTTAACAAGTGGCATGTTGGAAGAAACATTGTATAAAATAACAAAAGGAAATGCGAAAGATGCATTCAATGTTAGTTACACTGTTAACAACACAACAGACACATTTGTTGCACAAAAAACAACAACAGGATACACATTTACTTATTCCAATCACTATAGTGAAGAAATTAAGTTTTAATTTATTTAAAGTTTAGTTAAAAAAAATCTCTCATCACGAGAGATTTTTTTATGCGATGTTAAATTTATTTAGATTAAAAAACACAAGTTGCATAAACTTGTGTTTTCAAATGGTCCCGAAGGTCGGGGTCGAACCGACATGATATTGCTATCGCAAGATTTTGAGTCTTGTGCGTCTGCCATTTCGCCACTTCGGGATATTTTGGAGGCACCAACCAGATTTGAACTGGTGAGTGAAGGTTTTGCAGACCTTTGCCTTACCACTTGGCGATGGTGCCATATTGTGCTTAAAACTCTATTAGTATATATGAAAAAATAAAAAAAAGCAACACTTTTTGTTAAAGTTTTTAAAAATAGTTGCCCAATTTAATTTTAATAACAATTTAAATTTATTATTTGTTTTTATGTTGTTGTATATAGCATTAAAGCATATCTTAGTAAACCAATTTACAAATTTGTCTTTTTTTGAGTTATATGATACTATAAACAATATAGAGAGGAGTTATGGAAAATAATTTGAATTTAGATGAAAAAATAAAACTAAATATTAGAAAAATTTATAAAGGGCAATTAGCTATAGAAGATTATATTGATACACAGTATATAAATCCAAAACCTATGATTGTAGTAGAGTTGAATAAAAAAATCTATAATTATAGAATGCTTAAGCCGACGCTAAGCAAAGAAGAATTGCTTAAATTAACAGATAGTGTTTGTGAATACATGGAAAAAGCGTATGACGAATTGGGACGGGAGAACTTTACTTTTTACGATGATGGCGACGTAAATTACAATGGTTAATATCAAAACTGCTAATATAAGTTAAAGAATTCGCAAAGTATTTGTGAATTTTTTTTGTCAGAAAAGTAAGAAAAAGTTTACTTTTTGGTTGTTTTGCTTGACTTGGGGAGGAATATTGCGGTAGAGTGGACGTATAAAATATAAGGAGAATGTATGGCTGGAAAAAAGAAAGAACAGGACAAATTTTTGTGGACTGTAAAGGTGAGCGAAAAGGGACAGATTGTTATTCCAAAGCAGGCACGTGAAGAGTTTGATATTAAGGAAGGCGACACGCTTTTGTTGCTTGGTGATAAATCAAAAGGCATTGCTATTGCAAAATATGATGATTATTTAAAGTTTGCTGAAGCAATTTTTAAGGCAAACAAGGAGGAATAAATGTTAGAAATCAAAAATTTAACCAAAAAATATGGCGAAAAGGTGGCTGTTGACGATTTGAGTTTGACCGTACAAACTGGGCAAATTTGTGCTTTTATCGGGCACAATGGCGCGGGCAAAACAACCACATTAAAGGCAATTGCTGGTATTTTAAATTTTGAACAAGGAGAAATTAAAATTGATGGCATTGACGTTAAGAAAAACCCAATGGAAGCAAAACGCATTTTGGCATATTTGCCAGATAATCCAGACTTGTACGAATATTTAACCGGCATTGAATATCTTAATTTTATTGCCAACATTTTTAAAATGAGCGAAAGCGACCGCAAGCAAAAGATAGAGCAATACGCAAAGCGAATTGGCATTTTTGACGCACTTCAAAACCAAATCTCTTCATATAGTCATGGTATGAAGCAAAAATTGGCGCTTGTGTCCGCACTAATTCACAGCCCACGCCTTTTGCTTTTAGATGAACCTTTTGTTGGACTTGACCCAATCAGCAGCCATGAAATGAAGTTGATTATGCAGGAAATGGCACAAAATGGTGCAACAATTTTCTATTCCACACACGTTTTGGATGTCGCAGAAAAAATTTGCGACCAAGTTGCAATCATCAAGCAAGGCAAACTGGTTGTTTTTGGCAAAATGGAAGAAGTAAAGGGCATGCAGAGCCTTGAAAATGTGTTCTTGGAGTTGGAAAATGACAAACACGATTAACCTCACCAAAATTTATATTAAGGAAACTTTAAGTCGCACATTTAACATAAAGGGCAAAAAGAAATTCAGTTCCACAGCACTCATTGTCAGTCTATTATTTTTGCTTGTGGCGCTCAGCATGGGCTACAATATGTACCTCATGGCAAAAAATATGGATACATTTGGCTTTGCCAAAAACATTCTTTTGGTGGGCAGCGTTTTTAGTGCTTTTATGGTGCTTATGCTCACAATAACCGACACACAAGGCTATTTTTACAAAACAAAAGACTTTGAAATGCTTTCCAGTTTGCCACTTAAACAAAGCGAAATAGTTATTTCAAAATTGTTGAGTTCGTATTTAATCACAACAATTTATTCCTCAATGATTTTGCTCCCAACGTTTGTGGTTTATTTCATTTTTTGCAAAATAACAGTGGCAAATGTTGTGTTTGCTTTTCTTGCAATGTTGCTTGCACCAGCATTCAGCCAATTGTTGTGCAGCGTGTTTGCTTGGGCAATCAATGCAATATCTTCAAAAATGAAAAACAAAATGCTTATGCGCAGTATTTTAAGCGTCTTGTTTGCAATCGGCATTACAGTTGTAATCTATTTTGCAAACAGCAACACTATGACCGCCATGCTTTCAGTGGAAACACCTTTTTGGTTCAAAATTGTGTTTCCGTTTGCATATTTCTTGCAAAAAGCGTTGAGCGAAAGTTCAATTTTGCAATTCCTGATTTTTGTTGCTATCAGTTTGGCATATATGGCAATTACAATTGCCATAATTATGTTGGGCTACAATCGCATAAACAAAAATTTACTTGTGACCACTTCAAAAAAGCCGGCCAAACAAAAGCCAATCACGCACAAGCAAAAATCGGTTGTAAGTTCGTTGTTGGGTAGGGAAGCGCGCGGCTTTGTGATGAGCCCAACCTATCTTATGAATGGCATAATGGGACCATTGCTTGCAATTGTAATTTCGTTTATGATGTATGGCATTTATAAATCCGTACCAGTATCTGACCCAATTGTAACCAACATTTTTGTTGCACTGGAAGTGTTCACAGTTCCGCTTTGCCTTGGCATTGCACCAACAACCTCAGTTTCAATTTCAATGGAAGGCACCAAGTTTTTAAATTTAAAAAGCATGCCAGTGCGTTTTAAGGACATTGCCTCCAGCAAAATTTTGTTCAATTTATTGCTCAATTTGCCGTGTTTGCTTGTTGGTGAAATCGGCTTTTGTTTGCTGTTTAAACCAGGTTTCGTTTTAAGTTTAACGATAATTGTTTTTAGCCTTATTTATCTATTTATGTGTTCTGGGTTGGGACTGCTTATAAACTTGCGTTTCCCAAAACTCAATTGGACAAACGAGGCCCAAGCGTCAAAACAAGGTTTAAGTTTGCTCATTACAATGTTTATTGACATGGCTATTTGTTTGTTACCAATGATTCTGTACTTTGCCTTACTTGATCAAATTTCAACATTCAGTTTGGCTCTCTACATTGGATTGTTCTCAATTCCAGTTGTGGTTGCAGCGATTGTAATTTACATTCTTTTGGCAACAATCGGCAACAAACTTTATCAAAAAATCAGTTAATATTGGCAAATAATTCAATAAAATTTCAGCATATATAAGTTGTCAAATTGCACAAAAAAAATGACTATGAAACAATAGTCATTTTTTTATACTAAATTATAACAAAACATTTGTTTTTCTATTTCAATTTAACTTTTATTGCCAACACACCATATTGTTTTTCATTTTCAGTGGAGTAGAACTCATGATAAATTTTTTCAACTTCGCTTACAGTCAAACCATCAAAGCCAACTTGCTTCAATGGCAAACTGCTTGCCATTTGCTTGAATGAATTAAAGTGCAACAAATCTTCAACAACAACTTCAGATGTTTGGCTATTGTCGGCTTGGTTTGCAAAAATAATACAATCACCAATTTTAATTTTTTGGCGTTTTTCATCATTTAATCTAATTTCAAAAATCTTTGTGCCATTTTTAATTTTTTCAAAGTAAATTGTTTGCAAATTCATTGTATGTGTCATATTCACCTACATGTTGCTGTCTCGAGTGAAGCATTCTTCAAGTGAGAAATATGCATTTCTAACATGTTTGTTTATGCGAGAGAAGTAGTCCAGCGCAATCATGAGGGAGAAAACCAATTTTTTGTCGTTCTGCTCGCTGGCAAGGTAGAGCGAATTCAAAAGCATGGTAAACTCTTCTTTTTCGTTCATTTTCAATTTGTAGTTATCGATATTTGAAACAATCAAACGAATAGTTGTCATAATTTTGTTATAGTAGTTTGTTTGATAGTCATTTGCATTAACAATAATGTGGCGCTTGGTGTAAAGTGAATTTATTGCAGCCTTAAATGGGGTGATAATATTTTCTGCAAACAACTTAAATTCTTGTCCAACAGCATTGTCCACTTTATAAAATTTGTTAAGAAAATTGTAAAAATCAATCTCTTTTGTGTTAAAGCGATAAAGTAAACTATAAACAAAAGCAATAATTTCTTTCTCATCAGTTGGAACGTTGAGAGAAAAACTTTCGTCCTCATTTTCAACAACTGCTTGCTTAAACACGTCAACAAAATCGAACTTTGCAAGAGTGGAGGCAACCAAATTTTTGACTTTTTCATCTGCGTTGATTAATTTTAAAATGGACGCAATTTTAATGTCTGCCAAAATATATTTACCAGCAATAAATTCATCACATGCGTTGTTAAATTGAGTTAATTCGTAAACATTTTCGCTCATATAAACCTCTAATAATAGTATATCATCAAAAAATAATCTAAGCAACAAATTAATAATTGTTTTAAAAAGTTGTTTTTTTATGTTGAATATTGTATAATGAGAACGTAAGTTAAATTTTACAAATTTTTTTTTGTCAAAAAGCAATCATTTTGTTTGCTTGCAGATAATACATTCAAAGGAAAAGGTTTTAATATGGATTTTGTACCAGACAACACTGTTAACAAGTTAATTTTACTTTATGTTTTAGATAAAATGGAAATTCCTCTAACAGAAAATTCGATTTTGGAAATTTGTTCCAGCCAAAACAATTGGGTCAATTGGATGGATTGTAAAGACTTGTTGGGGCAACTTATCACCTCAAAGTTTATTTACAAACCAAACACAGAAAACGACGAAAGCAGGTACAATATAACAGTTGCAGGGCGTGAATGCCTGGCGCAATTTTACACACGCATTCCAGCCAGTTTACGCAGCCAAATTGACAAATTTGCCGACGAAAATAAACTTCAATTCAAGCGTAATCAAGAGTATATCGCCAAATGCTACAAAAATGAAGATGGAAGTTACACAGTCGACCTTAAAATCCTTGAACCGCTAACTACAGAATCAATCTTTTCACTTTCGATTAAGTCGGACACTCGTCATAACGCAACCACTGCATGCAAACGTTGGAGAGAGTTGGCTGCAAACGTGTATGAATATGTATACAGCAAAATTATTGACAATTAGAATATAAATAACACAAATTAAACAGAAAAATGACACCATAAAAGTGCCATTTTTCTTGTCATTTTAAATACTTTTTAATTATAACTGCCTTTTTTCAAGTTTGATTTTAATAAAACATAGAATTGAATTGCGCCACATTTTGGGAAATATAAATCTCATTTTTGAGATGATATGAACTGTTATAACACCAACTTACAAATGCCAAAACGGTTGGCAGGTAAAACGAAATTGTGTTGTAGTAAATATAAGCCAAAACAGAATAAGTTAAACTTGCAAACAACAAGAATGTTGCAATGATTGCAAGTATACTTGTAATGAAAGAGTAGAGGTGAATAAAACTGCGCTTTTCAATGTTAAAAACAAAATTAACATTGTTGATTGATTTGCCTCTTAATCTGATTTTTTCCAAAATCTTTAAATCCTTAATGGCATATAAAATTGAAGCAAAGCCAAACATTATGCTGAATATCATGGTTACGCTGCTCAGCACCAACATTATGACTGAAATGTTGTCATGTGACAAAATCATTGCCACAAGTTGCCAAGCAAAAGAAACTGCAAATAAAACAGCAAAAACTATACGCAAAACCAAATCTTTTTTTATTGTTGGCACGTCCTTGTCCATATATTCCAATTTTTTAGTATCCATACTAATATTTTAAAATAATTGAATAACTATGTCAAACAAATATTCAAAAAATATCTCAGTTTGCCAAAATTACAAAAACAACAAACTTAGCGGCAAAGCCACCAAACAAGCAAACATACCCTGCGTAATTTTTTGCAAAACAATTGAACTTGTTTTTATTTTTAAAGTCTTTAAAAAGGTTAAAGATTGCAACAATATGCTTATTCCTCCAAAGCCAATCAATCCAGACGCTATCACCGCAGAAATTTGCAACGGACAGCCGGACGCTTGAATGTCAATAACGCCTCGCGTAATTTCAAAAATTCCAGCCAACACAGCATTGACAGATTGGCAGTTTTTTATGCTAAAAATGCCGCAAATCAATTTTGTAACTAGGCTAAAAATATGAGTGTTGTTCATAAGGTCAATCATTAAAAATGCCAAAACCATGTAAGCACCAACCAGCAAAATTGACTTGAGAGAGTCGTAAACGCTGTCCGCCAAAAGTGAGGATGAAGGCGCAGTTTCTTCCAATTTAATTTGCGTTTGCTCACGATTTTTTCCACGATAGATAAGCCCATTCAAAAGACTTGCAATAATATTTGCCGCCAGAATAACATATCCCACACGAACTGAACCAAAAACTGCCACGCCAACCGTGCCAACAATAAACATTGGCCCACTGACCGAGCAAAAACTCATCATTTGTTTGGCGTCGTCGGTTGAATAAATACCTCTTTCATACATGCTGCAAATCAGTTTTGCGCCCATAGGATAGCCAGAGAGCACTGAAAGCAGATAAATTGTTGAACTTGTGGCAGGCGTGTGGTAAATTTTTGAAAAAAGTTTGTCCAATTTTGTTTGTTTTGGACTGATTAAAGCCACAATAATTTTGGTAAAAATAAAAAATGGAAACAGAACAGGCAAAACCTTAAATGCCCAAACTGAAATTGCGTTTAAGCAGCAAGAGGAATAACAACTAGGGTTTGAAATGAAAATTAAGCATACAGCCAAAATTAAAACAATAATCAACTTGTCCAAAAAATTTTTGCTTTTAATTTTGCAGTCGGTTTTGGCAAAATCACATTTATTGTAACTTGTTTTGTTTGCTTTTAGGTTTTTTATCATATATAATATATTCTAACAATAGGCATTTTAAGAATAAAAGTGCATTTTAATTAAAGGGGTATTGTGAAAAAGTTAGCATTGGTTTTAAGCGGTGGTGCGGCAAAAGGTTACGCACACATTGGCGTTTTAAAAGTTTTGGAACAACACAACATTAAACCAAGTTTAATTGTGGGCACTTCCATGGGCGCGTTGGTTGGCGGTATGTACGCAAGCGGCAAATCTTGTGAGGAACTTGTTCAAATTGCATATGATTTTAACAGTCTTGGCAATTTTTCGCTTACGGGCACGCTTTTTCGCGGTCATTTGTTGGACACAAGAAAGGTTGACAAATTGCTTAAACGTGAACTTGGAGATTTAGCTCAAGAACAATGCAAAATTCCGTTTGTGGCTGTGGCAACTGAACTTAAAACAGGCAAAGAGGCTCACCTTAAAAAGGGTTGCCTGCGGGAGAACATAAGGGCAAGCATTTCTATTCCAGGCATTTTTAAAGTGCAGGAAATTAACGGCAAGCAGTATGTAGATGGCGGGCTTTGCAACAACATGCCAGAAAATGTTGCGCACAGCATTATGCCAGACGCAGTTATTGTTTCAGTAGATGTTATTGGCAAATATGCCGACCAGCTTGAAGATTTAAAGTTAGACACACTTGAAAACGTGCTTAACGCAACCACAATTTTAACTCAAAATGTTGTAAGGTTAAGAAGAAGATATGCCAAAATTAGAATTGTTATAAGTCAGCCAGATGTAAGTCAACTGGACTTTAAACAAGACAAAGTTAACTTGTCAGTTAATTATGGCGAAACTGCCGCAAATAAATGGATTGAGCAAATTGAAAACTTGCTAAAAGGGGATACTTATGAAAATTTTGAACCAAATATTTCAAAAAGCTAAAAAAATTAATGCAACTATAATTTTGCCAGAAGCAAATCAAGATAGGCGAGTTTACAAAGCGGCAAAATCAATTCTTAAAAGCAAACTTTCCAACCTCGTAGTATTTGGCAAAAGTGAAGAGTTTGAGCCATGTTTTAAAGCAAGCCACTGCCAAATTATTGACATTGAAACTTATCCAAAAACAGAGTTTGCAAAGCAACTTTATGAATTGAGAAAGCACAAAGGCATGACTGAACAAGAGGCAAATAGCTTAATTAAACAACCGTTGTTTTTTGCCATGCTTATGCTGCTAAACAACATGGCAGACGGCGTGGTGGCGGGCGCATGCAACACAACTGCCCAGGTTCTGTTGCCAGCCTTGCAAATTATTAAAACCAAACCTAACAAACAATATGTAACAGGCAGCACACTTATGGTTAAAAATGGTTGCAAGCCATTACTTTTTGGCGACGTTTCGCTCATTGTAGCACCAACAGGTGAAATGCTGGCAGAAACTGCAATTTCAAATGCTGAGTTTATGCAGCAACTTGGGTTGGGACAGCCAAAAGTGGCAATGCTTTCATTTTCAACACATGGCAGCGCAAATCACGAAACAATCACGACCGTGGCGGAAGCGGTTAAAATTGCAAAACAAAAAAGCAAATTTTTGATTGATGGAGAAATGCAGGCAGATAGCGCACTCAATTTGCAAATCGCAAAGCAAAAGGGTGTTAAAAGTGAGGTTGGAGGAAATGCTAATGTTTTGATATTTCCAAACCTAGACGCTGGCAACATTTCATACAAATTGGTAGCACAACTGGGGCAATACACGGCAATTGGTCCAATTATGCTCAATTTCAAAAAACCGGTTAACGATTTAAGCCGAGGCTCAACAATAGAGGAAATTATAAGCACGGTGGCAATCACAAAATTGCAAACTCAAATTTAATTTTCACCAACACGCCAAAAATTGTTGGCAAAATTTGCAAATTGTGTTAGCATAAGAGTATTACATTAAAAGGAAAAAAATAATGAAAGTTTTAGTAGTAAATGCTGGAAGCAGCAGTTTAAAAGCACAACTTATGGAAACCGAAGATGGCAGCGTGTTTGCCAACGCTTATTGTGAGCGTATTGGTTTGGACAACGCTTTTATGACTTACAAATGGGCAGGTCAAAAAGTTGTTATTAATCAGGATATGCCAACGCATAAACAAGCATTTCAATTATTCTTTAACACATTAACAAGCAAAGAATATGGTGTTATTTCTAGTTTAAACGAAATCAAGGCTATTGGTCATCGCGTGGTTAACATGGGTGAAAAATATTGCAAATCAATTGTTGTTACACCTGAAATTTTTGCAGATATGAAAACTTGTGTTCAATTTGCACCTTTGCACAATCCAGGTGCGCTCACGGGCTTGCAAGCATGTATGGATTTAATGCCAGGCGTTAAAAACGTAACAGTTTTCGACACTGCTTTCCACATGACAATGCCAGAAAAGGCATATATGTATGCTTTGCCATACGAATATTATGAAAAATATAGCATTCGTCGCTATGGTGCACACGGCACAAGCCACAAATATATTGCAAGAAAGTGTGCAGAATTGATGGGCGACCTTAAAGGCAAAAAAATCATTTCTTGTCACCTTGGCTCTGGCAGCAGCATTTGTGCAATTAAAGACGGCAAATGTGTTGACACTTCAATGGGTTACACCCCTCTCGCTGGTGTAGTTATGGGCACACGTACCGGAGATATTGATGCAAGCGTTGTAACTGGTGTTATGAAGGCAACTGGTCAAACAGCAGAAGAAGTTATTTCAACATTCAACAAAAAGAGTGGCCTAGTTGGTCTTTGCGGTTATAGTGACATGCGCGATATTAACGAGCATATTGCAGAACCAAAAGTTAAATTGGCATTCGACACACTTTGCTATTCAATCAAAAAATATATTGGTGCGTATGCTGCAGCAATGAATGGGGTGGATGCAATTGTTTTCACTGCCGGCATTGGTGAGCATGACGAAACCGTTCGTGAAGCAGTTTGCAAAGATATGGAATATCTTGGATTGGAATTGGACGAAGAAAAGAATGTTAGCCTCAACAAACCATTTGATAAAATTGTTGAACTTTCACGCCCAACAAGCAAAGTTAAAATTTATCGCGTTCCAACCGATGAAGAATACATGATTGCTTTGGAAACGGCAGAACTTACAAAATAATTAATAGAATTTTTCAATTTTTAAGTAAAAATAGCACAAACTGGCGGTTATAATGACCGCTTTTTTGTGTTTTTAATCATAATTTTGATTATTTTAAGAATTTGTTTATGTTTACGATTGACAAAACAAATTTCGTTTGATATAATTAATTCGTATTGTGTCGAGTGCAATTTTTTGTTGCACGAATATTTATGGAGGTAAAAAATGGCTGTTCCAAAGGGAAAAGTTTCAAAATCACGTAGAGATAAACGCCGTGCTAACTGGAAAGCAGCAGTTCCAACATTAGTTGAATGTCCACACTGCCACGAAAAGAAAGTGGCTCACCAAGTTTGCAAAAATTGTGGTTACTACGATGGTGAACAAGTAGTTTCAGTTGATAAAAAAGAAAGTAAATAGTGTTTATTCTTAAATTCCACCTTATGGTGGTTTTTTTAATGCAATTAAGTTGTCAAAATCTTTAGAATTGGTTAAAATAATAGCATGGAAAAAATTTTTAATTATATTAAAGAAACCAAGGAGGTTATTCGCAAAATAATTTTAAGCGACTCCTTTAGTGAAACCAAAAAAATTATTGCTCACCCAATCGAAATTAAAGGCGAACAAAAATGGCAGATTGAAAGATTTAAGGGCAACCAAGTTTTTCATCAAAATGTTGATTTTGAACTTGTGCTTGACTTGCCTTTCAATGAATATAAGCAAATTACAATAGACCAAATTGGCAAAACAGCAGTTTTTTCACAAGCAAAAAACGGCTATAAATTGAAAGAAAAGCAAAATAACTTAACACAAATCAGCGTTGAACACAACAAGCAAAAGCAATATTTTATCAATGAAGGGGACAACGTTCCAGCACTTGTTGACCTTGGCATTTTCACCTCTCAGGGCAAAATTGCTGCTCAAATGTATGATAAATTTAAACAAATCAACAAATTTATTGAAATAATTGATGACGAATTGAAAAATTTTAAAGGCGACCAAATCACAGTTTTGGATTTTGGTTGTGGCAAAAGTTATTTAACATTTTTGGTTTATTATTATTTTGAAAAACTTAGAAATATTAAAGCAAAAATAATAGGCTATGACTTAAAAAAAGACGTTGTTGAGCACTGCAATCAAATTGCAAAAAAATATGGCTACGACGGGCTTGAATTTGTTGTTAGCGATGTGAAAAAAGACTCACTTTACAACAATAAAATAGACATGGTTATCAGCCTCCACGCCTGCGACACGGCAACCGATTACGCCCTTAATTTTGCAATCAAAAACAATGTTAAATATATCTTTAGTGTACCATGCTGTCAACATGAAATCAATTCTAGCATTGCAAAAGCTGGCGATTTTGACATTTTGCTTAAAGACGGCTTGTTCAAAGAGAGATTTTCTGCTTTGTTAACCGACGCAATCCGCACTGAAGTTTTGCGAGCAGTGGGTTATTCTGTGGACGTTATTGAGTTTGTGGACTTTGCACACTCACCAAAAAATGTCATGCTCAGGGCAACAAATAACAGCACAAAAAAATCATTAAAAAAACTCACAGAGTTGCAAGAAAAATATAAGTTCAATCAAACCTTGTTAAACTTGCAAACTGCAAAGGGTTAAACTTTGGCTAAAAGGTTTTACTTTTGTGAATTTATTTTGTATAATTATGTCGTAATAGCTTTCAAGGAATAACTGAATTTAAAAGGGAAAATTATGAAAATTGTTGTTGATGCTTTTGGTGGAGATTTTGCTCCGTTTGAAATTGTTGCAGGAGCAGTTAAAGCTTTGCAAGAAAACACTGATTTAAAAATTGTTTTGGTGGGAGATAAGGACCGCATTACAGAAATATTGCAAGAATTGGTTTTTGTAAGCGACCGTCTTGAAATTGTGCACGCACCAGACGTTGTTACTAATGACGACGTGCCAACTGTTGCCATTCGCACTAAAAAAACTTCAAGCATTGTTGTGGCATATGATTATTTGAAAAACACAGAGGACGCTGTTGCTTTGGTTAGTGCAGGCAGCACTGGGGCAACGCTCACAGGCGCAGTGCTTAAACTTGGCAGGGTCAAAAATGTTTCACGCCCAGCCTTGGCTCCATTGCTTCCAACAATTAACGATGGCAAAGTTATGCTTGTGGACTGCGGCGCAAATGCAGACTGCAAACCTGAAAATTTGCTTGATTTTGCCGTGATGGGGGATATTTATATGCGTTCTATGGGTGTTAAAAAACCTCGCATAGGTCTGCTTAATATTGGCACAGAAGAAGAGAAAGGCGACGAGGTTCACAAACAAGCCTATCAACTTTTGAAATCAGCAAAAATCAATTTTGTTGGCAACATTGAATCTCGTGACGTGTTGCGCGGAAATGTTGACGTGGTTGTCTGTGATGGTTTTTCCGGCAATATATGCCTCAAATCTATGGAAGGCATTGCAGAGGTGCTTTTCAGCGAGATTAAAGACATTGCCAAAAGTTCATTCAAAGCAAAAATTGGCGCATTATTCTTAAAAAGCAGCCTCAAAGGGCTTAAAACTAAGTATGATTACACAAAATGCGGCGGTGCTCCTTTGCTTGGCGTTAACAAAATTGTGCTTAAATGCCATGGCAACAGCAAAGCCCCAATTGTGGCAGATACAATCAATCAAGCATATGAATTGGCAAAAAACAAATTAGTTGAAAAGGTGGCAAAAGCAGTTGAAAAAAACGAAAAATAGTTTTATAGAATTGTTTGAAAAGTGCAGTGAGGAACAAAAAACTTTGGCGTTCACACATTCTTCTTACGCGCATGACCATGCCACAGAATGCAACGAACGAATAGAGTTTTTGGGCGATAGTGTGCTTTCAACAATAGTCAGTGATTATCTGTACAAACACTATCATTATGTTGAGGGCAAAATGAGCAAAATCCGTGCCAGTTTTGTTTGCACAGATAGTTTGGCAGAACTTGCAAAATCACTTGGCATTGAAAACAGAATTTTGCTTGGTAAAAGTTTCAAGGCAAGCAGCATTTCAAATGCAATTTTGGCAGACACAATTGAAAGCATGATTGGCGTTATGTATTTAACTTTTGGCTTGCCTTCAATTTCAAACGCTGTGCTTGAAGCTTTGCAGGTCAAAGAAAAACTGAATTCAGGTTTAACCAGCAAAGATTATAAAAGTGAACTTCAAGTTTTGATGCAAGAGCAAAAGAAAAAAATTAAATACACCGCTGAAACCTATGAAACAAAAGGCGGTCAAACCAATTTTAGGGCAAGCGTGTTTGTGGACGGGCAATTTGTGGCTTACGGGCAAGGCTCAGCAAAACGCGAGGCAGAACAAAACGCTGCACACTTGGCAATTTCAAAACTCAGCAAAAATTGATTTTTAATTGAAAATGAATTATAATACAAAAGAATAGTGAATTAGGAGAAAAGAATGATAGACGAAAAATTATTTGAACCAATTTTGGACAATGATGAAAAGATTTTAAAAATGTACGCACCAAACAAAAAACGTGCTTGGTTTGGCACAATAGCATGGATTGTGCTTATGGCACTTTGGCTTATTCCTTCCACGGTAATTGCGTTTGTTAGTGGCGGAGATGGCGTTATTGCAGGCATATTGTTTGCTGCTTTTGATTTAATGTTTTTGATTGTTCCAATTGTTTTAATTGCTTTGTGGTGTGGCAAAACAATTTATGCAGTAACAAACAAACGCATTATAATTCGCACAGGTTACATTGGCGTTGATTTCAAAAGTTTGGAATATCACATGCTTGGCGCAATTGCAGTTAATGTAAATGTGTGGGACAAAATTTTGAGAAGCAACACTGGAAGCATTTCGTTTGGCAGCATGTCAAGCCCTTTAACAAACCAGGGCGCTGCAAAATTTGCATTTTTGTTTGTGAATAAACCATACGAAACAAACAAGGAAATTAAAGCAATAATCGATGAATATCGATTTGACAAAAAGGCAGAATAAAACACAAATAATCAGTTTTTAACTGAAACTGGCAAAAAACATTTGCCAAAATTTAAAATTTGTGCTAAAAATTAGTAAATTAGAGGAGGAATTATGTTATTTGAACCACCTATTGATTTGTTAGTTGAAAAATTAGGTTGTAGGTACATGGTTGCTGTTGTTGTTGGTGCTCGTGCCAAGGATTTGGAAAATAAAATCCCAACTCTTTTAAACGGCAGTGCAAACCTTGCAATTGATTATGCAGCAAATGAAGTTGCAAAAGGCGAAGTTGTGGGGGTTAAATCTAACTAATGTTTGCACAGGTTGTTGTTGATATTCCCAATGACGCTGTTGACCGAGTTTTTGACTATATCGCACTTGAAAACACGCAAGTAGGCATGCGCGTTAAAGTCCCTTTTGCTGGCAGATTGGTGTTGGGCTATGTTATTAAATTGACTGAAAATTCACAAGTTGACCCAAGCAAACTTAAAACCATTGCAAAAAATTTGGAAAGCACACCAAAATTGTTGCCAGAGATATTGGACTTATGTCAGTTTATATCTCGGCACTTTTTTTTGCGTTTAAGCGATTGCATTCGCTTGGCTTTGCCATCGTGCGTTAGGTTGGACACTCAGCACGAACAACTTGAGTTTAATTTGACCTTGTTGCAAGACTTTGAAACAGCAATAAACATTGTTGGCAAGCGCGCAAAAAACCAGATTGCCTTGGTTGCTTTTCTCAACGAAAATGCCGAAATTGGCTTTGCCAAAGCGGTTGAGTTGTTTGGCAGGCAAAGTGTTAACGCATTGGTTGAAAAAGGCATAATTTTAAAAACTGCTTCACGCAAAATACGTGCGCCAGCGGTTGAACAATCAAACGAACAAACAAACATTTTAACCGAGGCTCAAGCCAAAGCCGTGCAAGCAATGGCTGGGCAAAACAAAACATTTTTGCTTAAAGGCGTAACAGGCAGTGGTAAAACTGAAGTTTATATGACAATAATTGAGCAGGCAGTTAAGCAAAACAAAACTGCCATTATGCTTGTGCCAGAAATTTCGCTCACACCACAAATGATGCAGCGTTTTAATAACAGATTTCCAAACGACGTGGCAGTGCTTCACAGCAGATTGACCGACGGCGAACGTTTTGACGAGTGGGAAAAAATATTTTCTGGCAAAGCGCACGTGGTTCTGGGTGCACGCTCGGCCATATTTGCACCAGTCAAAAACCTTGGCGTTGTTGTTATAGACGAGGAACACGATAGTTCATATGTAAGTGAAAACAATCCGCGTTATGACGCACACACAGTGGCAGAATTTAGGGCAAGGGCAAACAATTGTCCATTAATTTTGGGCAGTGCAACTCCTTCACTTGAAAGTTACAACAAGGCATTAAATGGCAGTTATCAACTTGTTGAACTTAAACAGCGCATTAACGGAAGCATAATGCCAGATATAGAAATAGTGGACATGACCAGCGAAGTTATTGACGGAAACATGTCGCCATTTTCAAAAAGCCTTGTTGCCAAACTTGATGCTTGCATAAAAGCAAAAAAGCAAGCCATTTTGTTCATTAATAGGCGTGGTTTTGCATCCTTCGTTATGTGCCGTGAGTGCGGCTATCGTGCAAAATGCGACGATTGCGAAGTAAGTTTGGTTTATCATAAAGAAGACAATCAACTTAAATGTCATTTTTGCGGCAAAAGATATAGAATGCTAACCAATTGCCCAAATTGCAATAGCAAAAATATTAAATATGGTGCAATTGGCACAGAAAAAATTTGCGAAGAACTCACCAACATGTTTAAAGACGTTCCAGTCTTCCGCATGGATAACGACACAACGCGCGGTAAAGACGGTCATAAAAAAATACTGAGCCAATTTTCTCAAACCGCACCAAGCATTTTGGTTGGTACACAAATGATTGCAAAAGGGCACGACTACCCACTTGTTTCTTTGGTTGGAATTTTAGATGCGGACATAAGCTTGTATAACAGCGATTATAAATCTAACGAGCGAACATTCCAACTTGTAACACAGGTTGCAGGCAGGGCAGGCAGAAAAAACGCAGACGGACATGTTGTTCTTCAAACTTACACTCCAAGGCATTATGTTTATCGTTTTGCCCAAAATTATGATTACGAAGGTTTTTTTGCAAAGGAAATTAATGTTCGCCAAACCACAATGTTTCCGCCTTTCAGCACGATTTTGCGTATATTAGTTAGTTCGGTTAGCGACGAACGAGCAAAGCAAGTTACAAAAACAATTTATGACGAATGCTTAAAATTAAAAGAAAAATATGGCAAGTCGGTTATGTTTTTGCAGGCTATGCCAGCACCAGTTAAAAAAATTCAAACAAAATATCGCTATCAAATCTTGACCAGATTTGTTCCAAGTGATACAATAACAGCGGATTTCTACAAAGTAAGCGACCGCATTGAAAAAGACGTAAGCATTTTTGTTGAAACCAATCCTAATAATTTGAGGTAATTATGGCAGTAAGAGAAATTGTTCCATACACAGATAATTTTATACGAAAAAAAAGCAAACCAGTTAAAGTTTTTGATGATAAACTTTGGGAATTGCTTGACGACATGCGCGAAACAGTTAAATTGGCAAATGGTTCGGGTTTAAGCGCGGTTCAAGTTGGCGTGCTTAAACGTGTTTATGTCGTTTGCATTAATGAAATTTATATGGAGTTTATAAATCCAGAAATTTTGTCAACTTCAGGCCAACAAATTCACAAAGAGGGCTGTTTGAGTGTTAAACTTCCTTTTGAATATGTGGAGCGCCCACAAACAGTTACAGTGCAGGCTTTTGACCGTTACGGCAATCGCTTCACTTTCACTTGCGAAGGTTGGACAGCGGTTTGTGTTTGTCATGAAACTGACCATTTGGACGGAATTTTGTACATAGACAAAATTTGCACTCCGCCAAAAGATTTTGTTGACGAGGACGAACAAGAATAAATGAAAATAGTGTTTTTTGGAACTGGTGATTTCAGCACCAGCATATTGAAAAGTTTGGTTGAAGCAGGCAGGCAAGTGGCTGCTGTTGTTTCACAACCTGACAAGGTTAACGGAAGAAACGGAAAAGTGAGTTTTTCTTCAATCAAGCAGTTTTGCATTCAAAACAATATTCAACTTTTTCAATTTGAAAAACTCAATCGTGATGGGGAAGAATTGCTTAAATCCCTTGAACCAGACATTTTTATAACAGCAAGTTATGGGCAAATTATTAGGCAAAACATTCTTGATATACCAAAACTTGGTACTTATAACGTTCACGCAAGTTTGCTTCCAAAATATCGCGGTTCAGCACCAATTCAATGGGCAATTATGAACGGAGAAACTGTCACAGGTGTAACAATCATGAAAACTGAATTAGGGCTGGACAGTGGCGAAATGTATTTGAAAAAGCAAATCAATATTGAACCAGAAGACACTTCATCTAGTGTATTTAATAAATTAGCAACACTAGGTGCAGAGTGTATTAACGAATTTTTGAACAATTTTGATTTTTACATTTTGCATGGCGAAAAGCAAGATGAAAGCCAAATGACATATTTCCCAATGATAAAAAAGGAAGACTATTTGTTGAACTTTAACAACACAACGAAAAGTATACTGAACAAAATTCGTGCATTGGAAAATTGTTATTTTATGTTTAAAAATATGCGCTTTAAAGTGTTGCAAGCATGCGCATGCAACGGGCAAGGTAAATCAGGGCAAATTTTAAGTTGCAATGCAAAATTTGGCTTTATTGTTGCCACACAAGACGGTGCAATTCAAATTTTAACCATTCAGCCAGAGGGCAAGCAAAAAATGCCAGCAGCAGCGTACATGAACGCAAACAAATTTAGTTTAGGGGACGTTATTGAAAATTCTTAGTGATTACAGTTTAAAAGAACTTGAAGCAGAATTGGCAGGTTTACCAAAATTTCGTGCCAAGCAGATTTTTGACGCAATTATTCAAGCAAAGGATTTTAATTCAATCAATTTGTCGGCAGAGCTCAAAGACAATTTGCAAGAAAATTACATTTTGAAGCCTGTTGAAATTTTCAAGGTTTATGTCAGTCAAGACGGAACAAAAAAATACCTTTTAAAATTGCACGACAACAACTTGGTTGAAAGTGTGTTTTTATCGCAAAATTATGGCAACACAATTTGTTTGTCAACACAAGTTGGCTGCAGAATGGGCTGCAAGTTTTGTGCCTCAACTCAAAATGGGCTTATTCGCAATTTGTCGGCAGGTGAAATGCTTTCAATTATTGCAACGCTCAACGCCGATAATGGCAAATGCACTGAACGCAATTTTACAAACATTGTGCTTATGGGCAGCGGCGAACCACTTGATAACTTTGAAAATGTTGTTAAATGGCTTAAACTGATAACCGAACCAAAAGGTTTTAATGTTAGTGAACGCAACATTTCGCTTTCAACTTGCGGATTGGTGGACAAAATTTACGATTTGGCAAAATTGAATTTTAACATAACTCTTTGCATTTCACTTCACGCAACCGACGACGAAACGCGAAAAACAATCATGCCAATTGCTCAACGTTACACTATTGCAGAGATAATTCAGGCAGTTAAGGTCTATGTTAAAGAAAATAATCGCCGCGTTGTTTTTGAATACTGCCTTATTGATGGTGTTAACAACCGAGAAAAAGACATTGTTGCTTTGAAAAACTTAACAAGAGGCTTCAAAAGCCATGTTAATGTTATATGTTTAAACCCTAATGGTGGCAGTTTAAAAGCCACAACCCGCCAGCAAGCAGTTGAGTTTGTTGAAAAATTAAATGCAGAGGGGGTTAGTGCTACTTTGCGCCGCAGCCAAGGGGACGACATTGCTGGTGCGTGCGGAATGCTTAGAGTTAAACACCTGAACAATAATAATTGAATATTTGTAAAATACTTAAAAAAAGGACTATAATCAGTCCTTTTTTCTGTTTAAAATAATTAATTTTCAAAAGTTTCTTCAATGTGAAATCCGTTCCAAAACACTTCGCAAGACAATTGCTCTGTGTATGAGCAAAGGTAGTTCATTAAACTAATCAATTGTTCGCAAACTTTCAATTCTTTGTCAACATTTTTCTTGTTGGAATATTTTTTGCAATCTTCCTTGTGCAGAGTGAGAATTGTCTTGCCTGCCTTTTCATTAATCAACAATTTTTTAGCCAATTTACGAATGTTTGTTCTTGTTTCCTTAACTGATTCGCTAAATTTATCGTCTTTTTCAATTGCTTTGGCAATAACTTCCATTTCGCCACAAAGTTTTGTTAAAATTGCAAGTTGGTGCACGCTTGTTTCCAACTCGTTAATTTGGTTGATCACGCCAACACACTTATTATAATAATTAAAAACATCATTATTAATGGTTTTTTGTTGTTTTTTCTTTAACATTTTCATAAATACTCCTACTTAGCCAGACTAACATAAAATAGATATTTTGTCAATATTGAATTTTTTTAACTTTGCCTCAAACATAAACATTCAACCTATATTTAAAAATTTTATTTGTGTGGTTGAACGCTTAAAAATTGTTTTCTTTTTTTAATATTTGTGATAAACTATAATCAATTAGGAGTTAATTGTGAAAAAGATTGTTGTTTCGGCATCAAGTTTGCCAGCGGGCAGAAATATGTCCAGTCAAATTGAATATTTAGAGCGTGTAACCAATTATGGGGCAGACATGTATCATTTTGATGTTATGGACGGCATTTTTACAAAATATAAGTCGGTTGACTTTGCGTATTTGGAACAGTTAAAAGAGCGCACCACTTTGCTTTTTGATTGCCACCTTATGGTTCAAGAGCCAAACAAAGTAGTTGATAAATACATTAGGGCGGGCGCAAACATCATCAGTTTTCATCAAGAGGTTTTGAACGAGGAACAAACGCACAAACTCATTAAACACATAAAACGCAAAGGCGTTATGGCAGGTTTAGCGATTGACCTTGACACAGACATTTCTAAAATAGACCAATTCATTAACGAACTTGACGTTGTGCTTATAATGTCAGTTAAAGCCGGCAAAGGTGGGCAGGAGTTCCAAAAGGACGCTTTAACCAAAGTTAAGTATGTTCGCGCCAAAAATCCAAAAATATTGATTGAGGTGGACGGCGGTGTTAACAACAAAACAGCAGCTCAAGCAGTGCGCGCTGGGGCAGATATTATTGTTAGCGGAAGTTATATTTATAACAACGACGCATATGAGTCAATTCAAAAGTTAAAAGGTAATAATGGATAACAGATATTATTTTGAAAAGCCAAAAAACAGTGAGGAATTAAACATTCCTTTTTCTTTGTGTGGGCAAGAGGCACAGCACTTAATTAAGGTTCGCCGCGCAAAGGTGGGCGACAATATTGTTGCTTTCTGCGGAGATGGTTTTGATTATTATTTTAAAATAACAGAAATTTTAAAAGACAAAGTTGCTTTAAAATTGTTAAGCAAGCAGCCTAACAAATCATATAACGCACAAAATATAACCGTATATTTGGCAATGATTAAAAATGAAGCCTTGGTTGAAGCAATTGACCATTTGGCAGAATTGAATGTTAAACATGTCAAGCTGTTTAAAGCGGATTTTTCGGTTGCAACTTTTGATGAAAAAAAGATAGAAAAATTAAAGCAAACAGCCATTCAAGCAAGCAAACAAAGCGAGCGAGCAGACATTATGCAAATTGAAATTATTAACAAAAATCAAATCAAAACAGATGCTCCGCAAAACACATTTTTTGCCTATGAAAACTCAACTGGCAAAATTGACACATTTAAAGGCGATTTTGCGCTCATCATTGGGCCAGAAGGTGGTTTTTCGGCTGAAGAGGTTGAATATTTTTCCTCATTTGCAAAAAATGTTAGTTTAGGCAACACAATTTTGCGTGCTCATGTTGCGTGTGTGGCTGGTGTTAGCATGTTAAAGGCGGTGAACAATGAAGGCTAGTGTGGTAACATTGGGTTGCAAGGTTAATGAATATGAAAGTCAATCAATAATGAACCAGTTGAAACAAGCGGGTTATGAAATTTTTGAAGGCTTGGTGCCTGCTGACGTCTATGTTGTTAACACATGCGCAGTAACCAACACAGGTGAACGCAAATCTAAGCAAGTGCTTGCAAAATTAGAAAAATTGAATCCTAGCGCAAAAATTGTTGTGTGTGGCTGCGCCGTACAAAACAATCCAGCCAAATTTTTAGGCAATCCAAATGTGATTGCATTAACAGGCAACTACGGCAAGCATGTTATTATGGATTTTATTAACAAACAAAACAAACTGCTGCCAGATTTAATGCACGAAAAATACGACGAAATGCCTCGTCCAATTGAAACTCGCACTCGTCAATACATAAAAATTCAAGATGGCTGCAATTATTTTTGTTCATATTGTCTTATTCCTTATGTCAGGGGCAGAAGCCGCAGCCGTGATTTGAAAGATATTTTGGCAGAAATACGCGACACAACTGCCAGCGAAATTGTGCTCACTGGCATAAACATGAGTGACTATCGCATAGACGGCAAACTTGCCTTGGCAACGCTGATTAAAGAAGTTGACAAATTGAACAAGCGATTTAGAATTTCTTCAATCGAATGCAATGTGTTGGATGATGAAATGTTTGAGGTTTTAAAAAATTGCAAAAACTTTTGCCCTCATTTCCATTTAAGTTTGCAGTCTGCATGCAACGAAACTTTAAAACGCATGAACAGGCGTTACACAATTGAAAAGTTTATTGAAATTACAGATAGAATTCGCAAAGAATTTCCAACTGCTTGCATTTCAACCGACCTTATTGTTGGCTTTAAGGGTGAAACAGACGAAGAATTTGAAACAACATTCAAAAACCTGCAACGCATAGGCTTTGATTTTATGCACATTTTCCCATACAGCATTCGTTCAGGCACTGCAGCAAGCAAAATGGGAGGGGATGTTCCAGTTGAGATTGTAAAGCAACGCGAAAAGCGTTTGCAAAAACTCAATGCGGAGTTTAAAGCAAAATTTTATGCAAAAAATAAAGACACTAATCACAAACTGCTCGTTGAAATTGTTGACGAAAATTATTCAATAGGGTATACTGATAATTATATATACACGTATTTGCCAAAACCTCATAGGGTTGGTGAAATTGTTGACGTAACGATTGTTGAACCTTTCAAAAAAGGCATGTTGGCAAATCAATTAAAACAGGAGTAAAATGTAAAGATTTAAGGAGAATATTATATCTAGACGATATAAAAATCTCCTTTCCTCTTGCTGAAATGCAAGCATTTATCAATCTAAAAGGAGAATATTATGGAAGATTGCGTATTTTGTAAAATTAGAATGGGAGAGTTGCCAAGCACAACTTTGTATAAAGATGACGATTTTATGATTATTAAAGACATTAATCCTCAAGCAAAAGTTCACCTTATTGCCATACCAACTGACCATGTTCCAACCATTGATATGATGACAGACGAAGGCACAGCACTTCTTGGCAAAATTATGGGCAAAATCAGCCATATGCAAGAGGAACTTGGTCTTACAAACGGCTATCGCCTTGTTATCAACCAAGGTGCAGACGCTGGGCAAACAGTGGGTCATGTTCACATTCATATTTTGGGTGGCGAAAAATTAAAAGAATTTTAATTGGTGAATAATGCAAGATTTTGAAATTTGTTTTGCAAAACAATCTCAGTTGAATGAAGTAGTCAAACTAAACCATTTTTTTGTTAAAGAAAATTGTTGTAATGGCGTTGTTGCTGATGATTTAGAATATTTTTCAACTAAACAAATTGTAATTGCCATTTTAAACGGCAAGATTGTGGGCTATGCATATGGTTGTTTTGAAATAGAAACAAAAAATAGGGCATATGCATCTGTTGGTGATAAAATATTTTATTTAGATGAAATGTATGTTTTGCCTAAGTTTAGGAAATTAAAATTGGGTGAGAAGTTGTTCAATTTTCTGCAGGAATATGCAAGGCAAAATGGTTGTCAGTTGATCACACTTAACGCTGTTTCAAAAAACTATAAAAGCCTTTTAAAATTTTACATAGAAAATTTAAATATGGAATTTTGGAGTGCGTTTCTAATCAAAAAGTTATAAATTAACAGGTTTTGGGGGATCAAAGATGGAAGAATGGTGCTTTGGCGATAATCAAAAGGACGCTGATAATTTGTTTGATTTGGCAATTGCTGGGGTAAAAACTGCCACCAGTTATTTGTTTTTTCCAAACAAACCACCAGTTTATAGTTGTTCCATTTTAACGAATTGACAAGGGAAAAGGAAAGTGAAACTTAACACAACCAAAATTACAATTCTACCATTTTGCAAGGTTTCAAAAGATCATGCTTTTAAAGAGGGCGAGGGCGATAAATCACTTGAATATTGGCAAAAAGTACATTCCTCGTTTTTTAAAAAAGAATGCAAAAAACATCATCAAAAATTTTCAGACGATACATTAATTGTGTGTGAGGAATTTGAAATTGTGCAAAAATTTTGTCAAAAACATTGACAATGCTGTTGTTTTTGAGTATAATACTTTTCAGTTTAGATCTAAAAGTGGGTGAATAAGGAATGACAACAATTCGTTGTGGCGAAAATGAATCAATTGAAAGCGCATTGAAACGTTTCAAACGCAAATGCCAAAAAGATGGTATTATTGGTGACTTGAAAAAGAAACAAGAATACGTTAAACCAAGCGTTGCTAAAAAAGAAAAACAAAAAGCAGCTCGTAAACGCGCTATGAAAAAATCTAGATATTAAGATTTTAAAATCACTGGTTCGCCAGTGTTTTTTTTGCAAAATTTTGCACTCGAATTTTATTTAAAATGTTTGCCTTTGCCATTTTTGTATGTTATACTTATTACATAAGTAATAAAACATTTGGTTAAAGATTTTTCAAGGCAGATCCTAGTAAAATTTTTTTTAATCCTAAAAGGAGAAATATGGACTATCGCTCGTTACTTAACGATGAACAATATCAAGCCGTTATTGCAACTGACGGCCCTGTTTTGGTCAGCGCCGGTGCGGGCAGTGGCAAAACCAGGCTGTTGACCTACAGAATTGCCTATTTGATAACCGAATGCAAAGTTCCAGCCTATAAAATTTTGGCAATCACATTCACAAACAAAGCAGCAGGCGAGATGAAAGACAGAATAACCAAAATTGCCCCAGATGGCGACATGGTTACTGTTTGCACTTTTCACAGTTTTTGCGCTCGCATGTTGCGCACGTATGCAAGTTTTTTAAAAGGATATAAGGAAAATTTCACAATTTTCAGCGAATCAGACACCGCCAAAATTTTTAAAGACATTTTCAAGCAAATGGACATTACTGACGAAAACACAAAATGCAATTTTAAGCATAATCTTTCAACCATTAAAAATGAAAATATGACCGTGGAAGAATATGCCAACATTTATCGGTACGACCATAACATTGGCGAATTTGTTAAATTCTTCAACGCTTATCAAGATGAACTTAAAAAGAACAATGCAATGGATTTTGACGATTTGCTTATCAATTTTTATCAATTGATTTCAACCAACAAAGAGGTGTTGTCCAGCATTCAAAATAAGTTCACATATTTCAGTGTTGACGAATTTCAGGACACAAACAAATTGCAATATGACATTGTTAAATTACTCGCTTCACACACGCGCAATTTGCTTATTGTTGGTGATGAAGACCAGTCAATTTATGGCTGGCGTGGTGCTAATATTGACAATATTTTCAATTTCCAGCGCGATTTTAGCGACGCAAAAGTGTTCAAGTTGGAACAAAATTATCGTAGCACCAAAAAGATTTTGGAACGCGCAAATTTAATAATAAAAAACAACAAAAATCGCCTAGACAAACAACTTTATACGACCAATGACGAGGGCAGTGAGGTTTATTACTACCCAGCGCAAAATGAAACAGACGAAGCGGACTTTGTTGTTCGCAATATAATAAGAATGCACGCAGCGGGCACACCATATCACGAAATGGCAATTTTAATGCGTTTGAATGCCTTGTCACGCGCGTTTGAAGAGAAATTGTTGGCTTACAACATTCCGCACATAATGTACAATGGCTTTAAATTTTTTGAACGTGCAGAAATTAAAAATGTGTTGGCATATTTGGTGGCTTTGGTTAACCCAAGCGACGACGTAAGTTTTTTAAGAATAATCAACTTTCCAAAGCGCGGAGTGGGCGACACAAGCATTGCAAAGTTAACAGAAATTGCAACCAAAGAGCGCGTGCCTTTAAAGCAAGTTGTTATGGACATTGACAAGCAAATTTTGCCAAAGGCTTTGAAAGATAAATTAATCCCATTGCGTGATTTGCTTAACGATCTTGAAAGAAATATGAACACAATGGGAATGTACGACTTTTTCGCATATCTGCTTGAAAAAGCCAAAATAACTGAGGCTTTTGACATGGACATCGAGCAAGAATACGAAAGGTTTTTGAACGTCAACTCACTTTCAAATTCAGTAAGAGAGTTTGAGGAAAACAATCAGGGTGCAACAATAATTGATTACTTGCAGTCGGTAACTCTTTCTGCTGCTATGGACGATGACGATGGCGAAGGCGTTGTTATTGCCACAATTCACGGCGCGAAAGGGCTTGAATTTGACACGGTTTTCGTTGTTGGGTGTGAAGAAAAAATCTTTCCTATTTCCCGCGATGACGAAACCGATTTGGAAGAAGAGCGCAGGCTCATGTATGTTGCAGTAACGCGTGCGAAAAAAGACTTATTTTTAACTTCCAGCGCTTCTCGCTTTATGTATGGCAAGCGCGAATACAGCGTTAAATCCCGCTTTTTATATGAACTTAACTTGGCAAAAGAAAGGCAAATAAATTCAGCTTTTAATTCATATAATAACTACAATAATGATTATGCCCAAACAGGCAATTATTCAAGTTATCAAAACGCAAATTCATTCAATTCTTATAAAACTTACAAGCAAAAACAAGGAGATAATATGAACAATTTACAAACAGGAACAAACAAAATTTTCAATTACACATTTGGTAGAGACACAGTTGAGAAAAAGACTATCGATTTTTCAAAAATTAAATTGGGCGCAAAGGTTTGCCACCCAAAATTTGGCGATGGTGTTATAACGGAAATCACCCCAAACAGCAGCAACCATTGCGTAAAAATCAAGTTCGATTTGGTTGGCGAAAAAATGCTTTCACTTGAATACGCTCCAATTGAATTTAAAGATTAAGGGTTTTATGACAAAACAAGAGAGATTAGCATATTTAACTGAAGAAATTAACAAGCATAATAAGAATTATTATGTTTACGATAATCCAACAATTTCGGACGCTGAATATGACAAATTGTATTATGAATTGGTTGACCTAGAAAAAGAACTAGGTTATTCTTTGCCAAACACACCAACAAAACGTGTTGGAGATTATGTTTTGCCGGGCTTTAAAAAACGCAAACATGAAATTCCGCTTTACAGCCTTAACAAAGTTAAGGATTTTGCGGACTTGGACAAGTGGCAAAATGACATGCGCAAAGCTACAAATAATCCAAATTTAACATTTTCGCTTGAGTACAAATACGACGGATTAAAAGTTGTAATCAAATATCAAAACGGGCATTATAAGTCCGCAACCACGCGAGGAAACGGCAAAATTGGTGAGGACGTAACCGCTCAGGTTAGAACAATTCGCAGTGTTCCAATGACAATTCCATGTAAGGACACCATTATAGTTCAAGGCGAATGCATGATGACCAATTCTGCCTTTGAGGAATACAACAAAACAGCAGAAATTCCACTTAAAAACCCTCGCAATGGCGTTGCAGGTGCGGTGCGAAACCTAGACCCTAAAGAAACAGCGAAACGTATGCTGGATTTCTTTTGCTACGACGTTTTGGCACATTCCGGCACAAAATTTGCCACCCAAACAGATATGCACAACTTTATTGTGGCTCAAGGTTTTAAAACTGGTGATTATTTTAAAATTTTGTCCACTTTAAAACAAACTGAGGATGAAATCAACCATATTGACAAGGTTAAAGACAATCTTGACGTCATGATTGACGGAATGGTTATCAAGGTTAACGACTGCACTTGCAGGGAAGAAATTGGCTACACTGAAAAATTTCCAAAATGGGCAATGGCTTTTAAATTTAAACCAATTGAACAATCAACAATTTTAAAAGACGTAATTTGGCAAGTTGGCAGAACGGGCAAGATAACTCCAATCGCAGTACTTGACCCTGTTGAACTTTCTGGTGCAACAGTTAGTAGGGCAACGCTTAACAACACACAAGATATTGAGCGTAAAAATATAAGCATTAACAGCCGCATATTTGTGCGCCGCAGTAATGAAGTTATTCCAGAGGTTATGGGGCTTGCCGAGAGAAGCGACAATGCTAAAGAAATTGTCCCACCAAAAACATGTCCAAGTTGCGGGCAAAATTTACAAACAATAGGTGCAAATTTGTTCTGCGTGAACCATAAAGGCTGTTTTGACCAAATTATTGACAGATTAACTCACTTTGTTTCGCGTGACGCTTTCAATATTGAAGGTTTAAGCGAAAAAACACTCAAAGTTTTGTTTGAAAAATTTAAAATAGCTTACCCATATGAACTTTTCAATTTAACTGCCGACATGCTAGCTGGTTTGGAAGGGTTTAAAGATAAAAAAATAACCAATTTAATTGAAAGTATTAACAAGAGTAAATCTATTGAATGGTCAAATTTTATCTTTGCGCTTGGTATTATGAATATAGGCAAAAAAACTGCTTTCTCTTTAAGCAAAATTTATGCCAATATTGACGAACTTAAATCTGCCACTGTTGACGATTTAATTTGCATTGATGACATTGGCGCTATTGTTGCAACCAGCATTGTTGAATATTTTGCCGACCCAGAAAATGTGTTGAACATAAACAAATTGTTTGATGCAGGTGTGAAAATTAATAAACCAGAGCAGGTTGAGAACAACCCAAATTTTACAGGAAAAACCATAGTTTTAACTGGTACATTGAATAGTTTTACACGTCCAGATTTAACCAAAAAATTGCAAAATATGGGCGCGAATGTTACAAGCAGTGTAAGCAAAAACACAGATATGGTTATTGTTGGCGAGGACGCTGGCAGCAAACTTACAAAAGCGCAACAGTTGGGCGTGAGGATTGTGTTGGAAGACGAATTGCTTAAATTGCTTGAAGAATAAACCATTTTTTGCTTTAAGTTTATTAAGATTCTTGATAACTAGTTGAATTTTACGCCTAAATGTTTGGCTAAAATGCTAAAAACACTCCATTTTGTTTTGAATTTGGGGTGTTTTTTTGTATAATAATTACACTTGGTTAAAATTTTTTTGCAAATCATTTTGCATTAATTACACAAATGGGGAAATATGATTAATTTTAAAGAAATTGAAATAACTGGATTCAAATCGTTTGCGGATTCAACTCGCATTTCTTTTGACGGCGGCATAACAGCAATTGTTGGTCCAAACGGTTGCGGCAAATCTAATGTTAGTGACGCCATTCGTTGGGTGCTTGGTGAGCAGTCCAGCAAAGCTTTGCGCGGCAAAAGCATGCAAGACGTTATTTTTGCCGGAACAGAAAAACGCAAAAAACTCAGTTATTGCGAAGTGTCATTGGTTTTTGACAACACTCAAAAATGGTTCAATATAGATTTGGATGAGGTTACTTTAACGCGTAAACTTTATCGTAGTGGCGAAAGTGACTATATGATTAACAAAAAACCTTGCCGTCTTAAAGATATTCGTGACTTGCTTTACGATAGCGGTATTGGTAAAGATGGTTACTCAATCATCGGTCAAGGTAGGGTGGACGAAATCATTCAATCCAAGCCAGAAGATAGGCGCGCAATTTTTGAAGAGGCTGCCGGCATTGCAAAATATAAGGCTCGCAAAACTGAAACTGAAAGCCGCCTTGCTCGTGTGCGCGACAATTTAAGCAGAGCAACTGACATTATCACGGAAGTTGAACGAAGGTTGGGACCTCTTAAACGTCAAAGCGAGGACGCTAAAAAATACCTTGAATATCGTGACCAACTGAAACAAAACGAAATTAATACATATGTTTATCAATTTGACCATGCGGCTCAAACAAAAAATGAAATTAGCGTTAAATTGCAGGGGTATAACGACAATCTTAATGTTTTAACAAACAGCCTCGAAACAGAACAAGCCAAATATGATAAATCGTTGAATGAGATTGACCAGTTGGACAAACGCTCGGCAGACTTGCACGACAAACTTTTGTCAGCAAACATTAATTTGGAAAAGAAGCAGGGTGACAGCCGCCTTTTAAACGAACAAACACGTTATTTAAAAGAGCAAATTGACCGCTTAAACAATCAAATTGATAGTTTGAATTTGGACATGAACCAAAAATCAGCGTTTGTGCTTAACGCAACTGCTTTGTGTGATGATGAAAGAAAAAATCTCAATAATTTGCACAAAGAAGCGCAAGAATTAAGCCAAAAGCACTTAAATTTGATTGATGACTTAACTAAAAATGAAACAGAAAAGGAAGAAAATCAACGCAGTTTGATTAATAATCTTGCAAAACTTACAGATATTAAAGCGAACCTGTCAGCATACATTGCAAAACGTGACACAATGCTTGAAAACGTTAAAAACGATAACGAAAAATTGACCGCACTTCAAGCAGAACAATCAAGTTTGGCGGAATTGGTTAAAAATTTGTCTGTCGAAGTTGAAAAACTTAGCAAAACAAAGCAATCAAAGGACGCTTCCAATGTTCAAATTAACAATCAAATTGACAGTTTGACCGACCAAATGGAAAGTTTGTCTGAGTCAATTTACGCTTTAAAAACTGGAATATCTAACGACACAAACCGAAAAAACATTCTTGCAAATTTGCAGGCAGATTTTGAGGGGTATCAGTTCGCTGTTAAGCGTTTAATGCATGACAGCAAATCAAATTCAACCTTAAATTCAGCAATTCAAGGCGTGGTTGGCAACATTATTTCAGTTGACCCAAAATTTTCAACAGCAATAGAAATTGCACTTGGTGGCAGCATTCAAAACATTGTAACTAAGGACGAAAACGACGCAAAAACATTAATCAGTTACTTAAAGCAAGCCCACCTTGGCAGAGCAACTTTCTTGCCAATCAGCGCAGTCAAACCTCGCTTCATTTCAGCAGGCGACAGGCAATATTTAAACACCTCTGGTTGCCTTGGTGTTGCAAGCGAATTGGTTAAAACAGATGCGAAATACAAATCAATTATAGATAGTTTGCTCGGTGCAACAGTCGTTTGCGACAATCTTGACAACGCTGTTTTCTTGGCAAAACGCAGCGGCTATGCTTTCCGCATTGTGACCTTGGAAGGGGATTTATTGTCACCTCAAGGCAGTATGTCTGGTGGTAGCAAAAAGAGCAATGATAGTTCGCTATTGTCAAAGGAAAGTGAAATTAAGGCACTTGAACAAAACATTGCAAACAAATCGGCAGAATTGAGAGGGTTAGAGCAAGAATATCTGTCTGTTAACGAAAAACTTGAAAAACTTAAAACACTGCTTTCAAATGAGAATGCTGCAATGCAAGGTTTAAATAGTGAATTTTACACCAAAAGCGCCAGCCTTGAAAACAGCAAGGCTAAGTTGGAACAAATCAACGAAGATATTTTCACATATCAAAGTCAAATTAAGGTTGCAACCAACATTGTTAATGAATTAAATTCTCAAATCAATTCAATTGACCAAGTTGAACTTGATTACACTCAAACTCAGGCAAAAGTGGGCGAGTTTAACGAAACAAACAAGAACGCTTATGAAGAGTTAAAGTCCCGCCGCGACGAATATCAAGAGGCGCTAACTGCTTCACGCATTAAAATTGCCTCAACAGAGGAAAAAATTAAGTCACTTGAAAAAGACATTGAAACCTACACAAGCGACATTGAAAACACCAAACAAATGGTTGAAAAATTGAACAATGAATTGCTTAGCCAAACAAGAGTTTACGACGAAGCAATGAATTTGAACAAAACCAAAAATGAAACCGCTGAAATTGACAATTTGAAAGCGGAAATTGAAGACTTAACAACAAAAATCAGTCAATTTGATGAGTTCAAACAAACCCTCATGCGTGAGTTGAAAGAACTTGACGATAAAAAGACAGTTTTAACAGGCGACATTGCAAAATTAAACAACAAAATTTATCAAGAAGAAACTCGCTTGCAAAAAGTTGACATAGATATTGAAAACATGCAAGAACGAATATACGAAGAATACGAATTGACCTATAACGATTGCGTAAAGATTAAGACTATTGACGAGAATTTTGATTTGAAAGACACATTAATTCAAATCAACAAAATTAAAAATCAAATTAACGCACTTGGCTATGTTAATGTCAACGCAATTGAAGAATACAAAAGCGAGGGGGCAAGGTTTGAAGAAATGTCCGCTCAGGTGGACGACCTTAAGAAAGCAGAAGAAGACGCTGTTAATATTATTAAAGATTTGTCAAAAGAAATGCTTGATAAATTCAACACAGAGTTTGAACAAATCCAAGCAAACTTCACAAAAGTATTTAAAGAATTGTTCGGTGGTGGTAATGCAAGGTTGGAAATTCTTCCAAGCGAAGACCCACTCACCGCAGGCATTGAAATTATTGCTCAACCACCTGGCAAAATGCTTAGCAACATAACATTGCTTAGTGGTGGCGAAAAGACAATGACAGCAATCGCAATTTTGTTTGCAATTTTAAAACTTAAGCCAATGCCATTCTGTTTCTTGGACGAAATTGAAGCGGCACTTGACGATGCAAACATTGAACGCTACGCACAATATTTAAAGCGTTTCAGCGATGAAACTCAATTTATTGTAATCACTCACCGTAAGCCAACAATGGAAGTTGTGGACACTTTGTATGGCGTCACAATGGAAGAAAAGGGCGTGAGTAAAATTGTTTCAGTTAAACTTAGCGACGCTGTTAAACTTTCAAGCGAAGAAACACAAGATAAAGACACGATAAAAAGCTAAATACACAATATTTTGTTGTGTATTCCTTTTGTTGCTCGGTCACAAATTTTTAAATTAAACTGATAAAAAAACAAAAAACAAGGCAAAAATAAGGAACAAAAATGGGTATATTTAAACGATTTTTTGAAAAATTAAAATACACTTTCAAGCGCACAGAATTGAATGACGATTTTTACGATGAATTGGAGTCAATTCTTGTTTCAAGCGATATGGGTGTTGAAACCGCTTTGGACATTATGGACGAATTGCGCGACACTTGCAAGCATAAATTGATTAAGGACACCGAGCGCGCAGAAATTGAATTAAAGCAACTTTTGATTGATAAATTGAATGCAAAAAAAGTTGAGTTTAACTACCCACTCATCATCACAGTTGTTGGCGTTAATGGGGTTGGCAAAACAACAACTATTGCAAAAATGACAAAGTATTTTCAATCTCAAAAAAAGTCAGTTTTGCTTGCCGCAGGTGACACTTTCCGCGCGGCAGCAACCGAACAACTCAACATGTGGGCGGACAGGCTTAAAACAAAAATCGTAAAGCAAGGCGAAGGGGCAGACAGTGCCTCAGTTGTGTTTGACGCAATTGCAAGCATGAAAGCAAAAAACACAGACGTGCTTATTGTTGACACTGCAGGCAGACTTCACACTAAAACCAACCTTATGAAGGAATTAGAAAAAATCAACACAATTGTCAACCGTGAATACCCAGAGGCACACAAACTCAATTTGATTGTGCTTGACGCGTCCATTGGACAAAACAGCATTGCGCAAGTTAAAGCATTTAAAGATAGTGTTAACATTGACGGAATTGTGCTCACAAAACTTGATGGCACTGCAAAGGGCGGCGTGGTTTATCCAATCATCAACGACCTTAATGTGCCAATCATTTTCACAGGATTTGGCGAAGGAGTGGACGATTTATCCGTTTTTGATGCAGAAAACTTTGTGAACAAAATATTAATGTAGGAAATTATGAACATAGAAGAACGAGTTAAAATTGCAGTTTTGGTTAAATATTATGGCAAGTTGTTAACCCATAAGCAGCGTGATATTGTTGCAATGTATGTTGACAATAATCTTTCACTTGCCGAAGTCAGCGAGGAACTAAACATTTCGCGCCAAGCAGTTAAAGACGCCTTGGACAACGCCCTGAATGCTTTAAATAATTACGAGGTAGAACTGAAATTTGTAAGCAGAGATGAAAAGTTAAAACAACTTATTGAAAACAAATCACTTGCAAATATTGACATGGCAACAAGATTTGAAATTTTGGCAATTTTGGAGGACAATTAAATGGGATTTTTTCAAAGTTTAAGCGATAGACTAAACCATATTTTCAGCAAAATGACAAAGCATGGCAAATTAACTCAACTTGAAATCAAAGAGGCTATGCGTGAAATTCGTATTGCACTTTTGGAAGCAGACGTCAACTATTCTGTTGCCAAAGATTTTTGCGCACGTGTAAGCGAAAAAGCGCAAGGCGAGGAAATTTTAAAAAGCCTTACTCCAACACAACAGGTTGTTAAAATTGTGCGTGATGAGTTGACCGCGCTTATGGGTGGCGAAAACCAAAAACTTAATGTTTCACCAAAGCCACCAACAGTTATTATGATGTGTGGCTTGCAGGGTTCGGGCAAAACCACCATGTGCGGCAAATTAGCACTCAAACTCAAAAAAGAGGGCAAAAAGCCACTTTTGGTTGCGTGTGATATTTATCGTCCAGCGGCAATCGACCAACTTAAGGTTTTGGGTAAATCAATACAAATTGACGTGTTTGAGCGTGGCACTCAAAGCCCAACAAAAACCGTTAAAGAAGCCATTGCGTATGCTGAAAAGTTTGCTTTGGATTATGTTATTGTGGACACTGCTGGCCGCCTTCAAATCGACCAAAAATTGATGGAAGAATTGAAAGATATTAAAAAAGCCATCAATCCAACCGAAATTTTGCTTGTAATTGACAGCATGATTGGTCAAGAAGCCGTGTCAGTTTCAACCGCGTTTAACGACGCACTTGACGTAACAGGCGTTGTGCTTACAAAAACCGACGGCGACACTCGCGGCGGTGCAGCACTTTCAATCCGCCAAGTTATTGGCAAGCCTATCAAATTTGTTGGTGTGGGTGAAAAATTAACCGACCTTGAGCCTTTCTATCCAGACCGCATGGCAAGCCGCATTTTGGGCATGGGTGACGTGCTTACATTGATTGATAAGGCGCAAGAAGCCGTTGACGAAAAAACTGCAGCGGAAATGGAACGAAAATTCCGTGAAAATAGTTTCGATTTTAACGACTATATCGCTCAACTTGATTCACTCAAAAAAATGGGCGGATTAAAATCTGTGCTTGGCATGATGCCGGGTTTGGGCGGTAAATTGCGCGACCTTGAAAATCAGATTGATGAAAAACAACTTGAAAAAAATAAGGCAATAATTCAATCTATGACAGATAAAGAACGCAAAAATCCAGACATAATCAACGGCAGCCGCCGCCAACGCATTGCAAAGGGCGCAGGCGTGCAGGTCAGTGATGTAAATCAACTTATCAAACAATTTAATCAATCCAAAGAAATGATGCGTATGATGAAAAATCCAAAAGCATATGGCGGAAAGATGGCAATGATTAAAAAGTTAATGGGACAAACATAATGCTTTTGGAAAAGCGTTCATCATACAAGCCATAAAATTTTATTTTATATGAAGATGTTAAAAAATCCGAAGGCAAACGGCGGGAAGTTTGCTGTAATGAAGAAATTGATGAACGGACAATTTTAATTTCACACGGTTGAATTTGGATTTTTAAACGATTGATATGCCTAACGCTAGTTTGGCATATGCAGTAATGAAGAACACAAAGGCGTATGGTGGCAAATTTAAAATGATGAAAAACTTAATGAATGGTCAGTTCTAATTCAATAAATAAAACAAATTTTTAAGCAAATTTAGAAAAAAATTAAAAAACTGCTTGACAGTTATTAAAAAGTATGTTAAAGTGTAAAGTGAAATTACTTTACAGGTAACAAAGTAAAAACAAAAGGAGAACAAAAATGTCAGTTAAAATTAGATTAACTCGTTTGGGCGACAAAAAATCACCTTTTTATCGTGTTGTTGTTGCTGATGCTCGCGTTGCTCGTGATGGCAAATATATCGAACAAATCGGTACTTACAATCCACTTGCTAACCCAGCTGAAATCAAAATTAATAACGAACTCGCTGCAAAATGGTTAAAAAATGGTGCTGAACCAACTGAAACAACTCGCACATTGCTTCAAAGAGTTGGCGTTTTGGAAGTTAAAGGCAACAGAGCACCAAAAACTAATAACAAGAAAAAGAAAGCATAAGGAGTAGTCTATGCAAGAAATGTTAGAGTACATTGTGAAAAATCTTGTGTCTAATCCTGATGCTGTGGAGATTTCTGCAGAGAACCAGGGCAAAACCAAGGTTTACAAAGTTGTGGTTGATGGCAAGGACTTAGGTTCTGTTATTGGCCGTGGTGGCTGCATTGCGAATGCTATTCGCACAGTTGTTAAATCAACCGCTGGCGAACATGCGCGTATTGTTATCAAGTTTAATGAAAAAAACTAGGCAACCAAAGTTTAGTAAATGCGGGTTTATGCTCGCATTTTTTGTTGGAAAATTAATATGATTTTGATATAATATTTTAAAGGAAGATAATATGAATTTGTTAGAAATTGGCAAGATAGTACGCCCTCATGGCATAAAAGGGTCGGTTAAGGTGCAAAAATACCTTGACGCAGATTTTTCAAAATTTTCAAAAATCTATATTGGACAAAAAATGTTGCCAGCAGAAATTAAGGTTGTTACATGCTTAAATAATGACGCATGTGCTTTAACAATTGACTTAATTAAAGACTGCGAGAGTGCTGAAAAATTTAGAAATCAATCAATTTATATAGACCGAGCTGAATATGCCGAATTTGAAGACAAAGTGTACTTAAGCGACTTAATCAACAAGCCAGTTTTAAGCACAAAAGGTGAAGAACTTGGCAAAATGATTGATTTTGAAGACTATGGCGCAAGCACAATTTTAACAATCAAGTGTGGGGCGGTGAGTTATCAACTGCCTTTTGTTGAGACAATAATTTCTTATAACAAAGAATTGGACGCTTTTGTTTGTGATGAGCAGACATTTAAGGACGTGCGCATATGAAAATTGACATTCTAACTTTGTTTCCAGAAATGTTTGCACCATTAAAGGAAAGCATAATCAAGCGAGCAGTTGAAGATGGAAAAATTGAAATCGGCATAACAAACATTCGCGATTTTGCGCTTCCACCACATTATAAATGTGATGACATGCCTTTTGGTGGTGGTGCGGGCATGGTTATGATGTGCGAACCACTTTTTAAAGCAATTGAGGCTGTCAAAACTGACAACAGCGCAATATTTTACATGTCACCACGCGGCAAGGTTTTTAACCAATGTTTGGCACGTGAATTTGCAAAATTTAGCCACATAATTTTGATTTGTGGGCATTATGAAGGTATTGACCAACGAGTATTGGACTATTTCAACATTAAAGAGCTTTCAATTGGCGATTTTGTGCTCACAGGTGGCGAGTTGCCTGCAATGGTGGTTGCAGATGCGGTCATCCGCTTGTTGCCAGGTGTGATAAGCAAGGATAGCACAGTTGAGGAAAGTTTTAGTGAAATTCAACACGAAACAATCACAAAAAATGCAAAAGGCAAAAAGGAAAAAAACACACAAAATTTAACTTTGCTTGAATACAATCAATACACTCGACCAGCAGAGTTTCGTGGGCTTAAAGTGCCAGAAGTGCTGCTATCTGGCAATCATAAAAAAATAGAAGAATATAGGCACAATCAAGCGATTGAACTAACAAAACAAAATCGCCCAGATTTGCTTAAAAATAATTTACAGGAGTAATTATGAAAACAAAAACCATTAATCAAAACAATGTTCAACTTAATCAAGTTGATGACACCATAACAAGGGTTAAAGCATTTGTTTTTAATGGAGATTATTTGTATTTGGACAAAATTGACTGGGGTTATATGTTGCCTGGCGGTCATGTTGAAAACAATGAAGATTTTGACCTTGCTTTGGTGCGTGAAGTGGAAGAGGAAACTGGCATAAAATTGGACAAATCTGATTCCATCGAAAGATTTTATGTAACAGAAAAGTTTACAAAAAACTATAAAGACACAGGCAGAAACAGACTTAATAGAATAGTTTACTATATTGTAAAAACAAACAAAACACCAAATTTAAACAATATTAATTTAACACAAGATGAACGAGAACACGATTTGAAAGTGTTTAAAATACATAAAACAGAATTTGAAAATACATTAAACGATTTAATCAAAAATGAAGTGAATGAAGGATTTACAGTTATTGCAAAAGAAATGTTGGAAGCATACAGTGTGTTAAAACAACAAGCAAATCTCAATGTTTAAAAAGTAAAGGAGAATATATGATAAATTGGTTTCCAGGGCATATGAACAAAACATTAAAGCAAATGCAGGCAGACAGCCGTCTTTGCGATTGTTTTGTTTACATTTTGGATGCTCGTTGCCCAAAAAGTTGCATCAATCCAGAATTTGTTAAAATCATTAAGGACAAACCAATTATCTATGTTTTAAACAAGGCAGACTTGGTTGCAAATGCTGACATTGACCGTTTTAAACAATATTTTAACAGTCAGGGCAACGAATGTGTTAGTTTAAATGCAACTGTAAGCGGAAATGCAAAAATTATAATCAATGCAATAAAAAAAGTTTTTAAAACCAAATTGGAACAAAACAAAGCACGTGGGGTTAACTTTATCACTCGTGCAATGGTGTTGGGCGTGCCAAATAGCGGAAAATCAACCATTGTTAACAACCTTTGCGGGCAAGGCAGGGCGGTAACAGGCAACAAAGCGGGTGTTACCCGCAGCAAGCAATGGATTAAGGTTGACGCAAACATTGAGTTTATGGACACACCGGGCGTGCTTCTTCCAAATTTTGATAATGAGCAGTATGCTTATAACCTCGCTTTTGTTGGCTCAGTGCGTGACGACGTGCTTAACATTATTGACGTGTCTTCCAGGCTTATAGGCAGATTAATACAAATCAATCCAAGTATTTTGCAATCAAAATATGGTGTAGATATATCTAATTATACACATGATATAGAATTACTTGAACGTGTTGGCAAAAAACGCGGTTGTATGATTAAAGGTGGCGAAATTGACTTGGAGCGCACTGCAAAAATTCTACTAACTGACTTCCGCGCTGGCAAACTTGGCAAAATTTGTTTGGAGTAATTATGGACTTTAAACTTCAACAAAAAACCATTGAATGTTCAGCCGAAATAATTTATGAATTTGCTTTTGAAAACAAGAATGTTAATAAAAATTTGCTTGAATATTTTTCAATTAATGTCGACGATTTTAAAAACGCCAACAGCAAGGGTAAATTGCAAATAATTAAAGAAGCAACTAAAAGTTTGTATGACAAAAATGCAATTCTTTTTAAGCAAAAGCAGGCAGAAATCGACCAATTATTAACTAAAAGACAAAAAGAAATTGAAAAAATTCTTTCTCAAACTTTCAATTTATTAATCAATAAAACCATTAAGGTTTATTTGGGGGTTTGCCCAATTTGTCCAAGATATTTAAGTGATTTTTCGTTTGATATTTGCATTTTTGAAAGCAATGAGGGCATTTTGCAAACAATCATTCACGAATTAATTCATTTTTATTGGTTTGCCAAAATGGAAAACATGGGCTATAAATTATCAGCACAGGACAAAGAATGTCCAAGCCTCCCATGGCTGATTACGGAAATTGTTGTTGACAGCATTTTTAAAAACACGAATTTAAAGCGTTTTTGTTCAATCAAGAACCCGCATATCATGTTTTTTATTCAGCAACAATAAATGGTCAAAACCTGATTGAGAGTTTTAACAATATGTTTGCTGCAAGCCAAAACATTGAGGAATTTATTTCAGCAACTATGGAATTTATGGAAGAAAACAAAACTGAATTAGCAAATTTAAAAATAAACTTTTAAACAAGAGGCGGGAAATGATAAACACTAAAGAGATTTTTGAATACGACAAGCAATTTTTAACAGACAATGTCAAATACATTGCAGGCATAGACGAAGTGGGGCGCGGACCATTGGCTGGTCCGGTTGTAACCGCTTGCGTTGTTATGCCATACGACGAAATGATTGATGGCGTGTTTGATAGCAAAAAAGTTTCGGCAAAAAACCGTGCCAAACTTTATAACCAAATCTTAAACAAGGCAATCTCAGTTTCCGTCAGTTTGGCAGACAATTTGCGCATTGATGAAATCAATATTTTAAACGCAACAAAAGAGTGCATGGCAGATTGTTTTGTTCACAGCAAAGTCAAGCCAGATTTATTGCTTGTTGACGCGGTAAAACTTAACATTTGTGAGAACGAAAAACCTATAATTAAGGGTGACGCCACAAGTTACGCAATCGCTTGCGCAAGTATTGTTGCCAAGGTTTATCGAGATAAATTGATGGTGGAGTATGCAAAGAAATATCCAAATTACGATTTTGAGCATAATGTTGGCTATGGCACAAAAAAACATATAGAAGCAATCAAACAAAATGGAATAACACCAATTCACAGATTGAGTTTTTTAAGCAACATTATAGGAGAAAATGAGTGCAAAAGAATACGTATGGAAAGATTGGCGAAATAATTGCCACAAATTATTTAAAGCAAAAAGGCTACAAAATTATTGCCAACAATTATAAAAACAAGATTGGCGAAATTGACATAATTGCTCGAGATGGCGATTGTTTAGTTTTTGTTGAAGTTAAAGCCCGCCAGTCACGCGCATTTGGTGACCCCGCTGAAGCCGTAAACTTTTACAAACAACAAAAAATTCGCAATGTTGCAACGCTATATTTAAAACAACACAACATGCTGGAAATTAATTGCAGATTTGACGTGTTGTCTATTTTAGGGCAGCAAACTGACGCGGAAATTCGCCACATAGAAAATGCGTTCTAGGGAAAAAATATGTTTACTTGCAAAACAAATCATATTGTTTTTTGTTTAGTTTGATAAATGTTTTCACCAGAAAAAAACAAGTTTTAACATAAATTTAATAAATTTGTAAAAAACACTTGCAAGTTTATTTTTTTTGTGTTAATATAAAAAAGTTGTTGACGGTCCACTACCGACCAAGGCAAGAACGTCAAATTTAGGAGGTAACAATGAACATTATCGACCAAATCGAGAAAGAGCAATTACGCAATGACATCACTCCTTTCAATATTGGTGACACTGTACGTGTAAACGTAAAAGTCAAAGAGGGTGACAAGGAACGTATTCAAGCATACGAAGGCGTTGTAATTGCAAAAAAAGGCACAGGCGTGCGTGAAACATTCACAGTTCGTCGCGTATCTTTTGGCATTGGTGTTGAAAGAACTTTCCCACTTCACAGCCCACGCATTGACAAAATCGTGGTAACAAGAAAGGCAAAAGTTCGCCGTGCTAAAATCTATTACATTAGAGATCTTTCAGGTAAAGCCGCAAAAGTTAAAGAAGACAAGAAGTAATCTGTCTTCTTTTTTTGCATTTATTTGAAATTTGTGGAGTAATGGATTGCTCTTATTGTATAATGTTTGTTCATATAAAAGGAGAAAAATATGGATATTAAAATTTCAAACGAAAACGCAAAATTTAAAGTGAGGGTGGCAGGAATGATTATTCATAACAACAAGTTGCTTGTTTGCCAAATTATGAACAATCAGTTTTATTGCTTGCCGGGTGGACATTGCCATTTGTACGAAACCAGCCCTAACGCCATGTTGCGTGAAACTAAGGAAGAAACTGGTTTGGACGTAAAAATTGAAGAATTGACTGCTTTTATTGAAAATTTGTTCACTTCCAAAAAAGGTGAAAAATTTCACGAACTCTGCTATATTTACAGGCTAACACCAAAGAATTTGCCAAAAGATAAGGCAAAAGATTGGGAGGTTGATGAACTTGATGAAGGCGAATATGTAAATTTGAAGTTTAAATGGGTGGACATTGACAAACTGAATGATTTTGACATTCGCCCAGTTGCAATCAAACAAATAATCAACAAGAAAGGCATCAACCATATTCAAATAATTGACAACCAAGTTGAATTTTTGAACTAAAATATGGAATATTGTACAAATTAAAACATTTGTTCGACTTTTTAATTGACAATATTTGTCAGAATTTGGTATTATACCTGTTGTTAGAGGTGAGTAATGCTTGCAAAAATATGTTCATTTGGATTAAATGGAATAACCGGATATCCAGTTGAAATAGAGTTAGATATAAACGCAGGTTTGCCAAGTTACGACGTGGTTGGCTTGGCTGATACTGCAATAAAAGAGAGCAAAGAACGGGTAAAATCTGCAATAAAAAACAGTACTTATAACTACCCAATAAACAAAGTTATAATTAATCTTGCGCCAGCAGACACAAAAAAGGAAGGAAGTATGTATGACCTTCCTATTGCTTTAGCAATGTTGATTGCTCAGGAGATTTTGCCTCAAAAATCAGTTTTGGGTTATGTTGTGCTTGGAGAATTGAGCTTAAACGGTGAAATTCGCAAATTAAATGGCATTTTGCCAATGCTTATCAGCGCCAAACAAATGGGCTATAACAAATTCATTATTCCAGCGGAAAATATCATTGAAGCCTCATTTATTGACGGAATTGAGGTCTACCCAGTTAAAACTCTTAAACAAACCGTTCAATTTTTTACAGGTGAAATCACTCTTTTGCCAGCCGAAAACAAAACTTTTGAAAGTGTGCTAAAACAGCATCATTTCTCACACGATTTTGCTTATGTCAAAGGGCAGGCTAGTGCCAAGCGAGCAATGGAAATTGCCGCAGCAGGAGGTCATAATATTTTGCTTATAGGCCCGCCAGGTGCAGGCAAAACTATGCTTGCAAAATGTTTCCCTTCTATATTGCCAGACCTTACTTTTGAAGAAAGTTTGGAAGTGACCAAAATTCACAGCGTGGCAGGAATGTTAGATCCAAACAAAGGCATTGTTGTTGAACGTCCTTTTCGTAGCCCACACCACACTGCAACGTTGATAGCACTCACTGGTGGCGGCACAAAAGCAAAGCCGGGTGAAATCAGTTTGGCACACAATGGAGTGTTGTTTTTGGATGAAATGCCAGAATATAATCGTAACACAATTGAAACCCTTCGCCAGCCAATGGAAGATGGATACATAACAGTTGCCAGAAATGCACTTACTGTGCAATACCCAGCCAATTTTACGCTTGTTGCAAGCATGAACCCTTGTCCTTGCGGTTATTATGGCAGCACAACTCACGAATGTAAATGCAGCCCAGCAAGCATACATAAATATTTGTCCAAAATAAGCGGCCCATTGCTTGATAGAATTGACTTGCACATAGAGGTTGACAGCGTTAATTATGAAGACCTCACCACAGCAAAACTGGAAGAGCCAAGCAGTGAAATTAAAAAAAGAGTTAATGCCGCACGTCAAATTCAGTTAAACAGGTTTAAAGATTGTAAAGTTTATTCCAATAGTCAAATGAATGAAAAGGAATTTAAAAAATATTGCGCGCTCAACAAGGAATGCACAGATCTTTTGGAACACGCATTTGCTAAGTTGAATTTGTCTGCTCGCGCGTATAACAGAATTTTAAAAGTGGCGCGAACTATTGCAGATTTGGACGGCAAGGAAAACATAGAAAAAGCACATATTATGGAAGCGATTCAATATCGCTCATTAGATAAGAAGTACACATTTTAATGACAATAGACGAAAAAAATATTTTGTGGTTGGACATGTTTCCAACCCTAAGTTATGTTAAAAAATGGAAGTTGCTTGATATTTTTAGAGGAGTTGATATCAAGTCTTCTTTTTTGCATGAGCCAGAAGTTGGCAAATTGTTAAACGAACAAGAATTTAACAAAATGAGCCAAAATTTGGACGATTTAACATTCAATGAGCAACTTTACGATTTTAAAAGTGAAGGCATTGAATTTGTAACGATATATGACGAAAGATACCCATCTCAATTGAAAGAAATTGAAAACCCACCATTGTGCCTATATTGCTTAGGCAATTTGCAGTTATTAAACACCAGTTGCATTTCAATTGTGGGCAGCAGAAAGCCAACTGAATACGGCGTTGTTGTAACAAGTGATTATGCAAAAACGTTATCACAAGCTGGACTGACAGTGGTTTCTGGCATGGCAATTGGGGTGGACACTTTTGCTCACCATTCAGTTTTGGACAATAATGGCGCAACCATTGCTGTTTTGGCAGGCGGATTCCACCACGTTTACCCTGTAACAAACTTTGGCTTGTTTAGAGAACTGAAATCCGACAATTTAGTTATAACAGAAGCAAGTCCAAACACTCAGCCAACGCAATACTTGTTTCCTTTCCGCAATCGAATAATTGCAGGGCTGAGCATGGCAACAATTGTAACCGAAGCTGCAGAAAAAAGCGGCTCACTTTCAACTTGTAATTACGCGTGCGAATTTAATCGCAAAGTTTTTGCAGTCCCTGGCAGAATCAACGCACCATACTCAAAAGGGTGCAATATGTTAATCAAGTCGGGCAAAGCAAATATCACTCTTGCTCCAAGCGACGTTTTGGAAGAATTGAACATAAAACCACAAAAACAAAAAAATCAAGCCATTCAACTTGACATTAAACAGCAAATTGTTTTAGATTATATCAAGTTCGAAAAACGAACTTTTCAAGAAATTGCAGATGAAACCAAACTTTCAGTCAGTGAATTGAATTCCATTTTGCTTGAACTGGAACTTGATGGTTTGGTGTATAAACTGGCAAACAACAGTTATATAATGGCATAGGAGTTTTGATGAAATTAATATTAATAGAAAGCCCAAACAAGCGTGAATCTATAAAAAAGTATATCGGTGATGAATATTTGGTTTATGCAACAAAAGGTCATGTGCGTGATTTGCCTGCAAAAAGTTTTGCCATAGACCTTGAACATAATTACGAACCTACTTACGAGATTATTCCAGATAAAAAAGCCTTGGTAGCGGAACTTAAACGTTTGGCTGACAAAGCAGATGCCGTTTATCTTGCAACCGACCCGGATAGAGAGGGAGAAGCAATCGCTTGGCATTTGGCAACAATTTTAGGGTTAGAAAAAGACGCCACGGTTCGCACCGCATTCAACGAAATTAGTAAAAAGGCAGTTAATGAAAGCATTGCAAACCCAAAGCCACTTAATTACGATTTGGTTAATGCTCAACAAGGTCGCCGTGTGCTTGACCGCATAATGGGTTATCAATTGAGCCCACTTTTAAGCAAAAAAATCCGCGGCAAGTTGTCAGCAGGTCGCGTGCAATCTGTAACTTTAAAACTTATTGTTGACCGCGAAAAAGCAATACAGAATTTTGTGCCAGAGGAATACTGGAACATTTTTGCAAACCTAAAAAAGGGTGAGCAGCAGTTTAAAGCAGAATTAATTCAGTATAAGGACAAAAAGTTTGAAGTTCCAAACAAAGAGGTGGCGGACAAAGTTTTAAGTGAAACTGAAAACGCAGAATTTAAAGTAAATTCAGTTGAAAGAAAAGTGACTTACAGCAAACCACCAGCACCTTATACAACCAGCACATTGCAACAAGACGCAATCAAAAAGTTGAAAATGACCTCTGGCAGTTACACCAAGTGTGCACAATCACTTTATGAGGGCGTTATGATTGCAGGCGAGGGCAAAACAGCACTTGTAACATATATTCGTACCGACTCCACACGTGTTAGCTTGGACGCTCAATTTGCTGCAAAGGACTATATTTTAAACCATTATGGTAATCAATATCACCCTGGCAAGTTTAACGAATTTGCTGCAAAAAACAATGTTCAAGACGCGCACGAAGCAATTCGTCCAATCAATTTAAAATATACTCCAGAATATTTGAAAGGCAAAATTGATGAGCAGTATTTAAAACTATATACACTTGTTTTCAAACGCTTTATCGCAAGCCAAATGAGTTTTGCTCAATACGATAGTTTGACTGTAGACGTCACTGCCAATGATTACAAATTCCGTTCATCAGGTAAGGCTTTGATTTTTGACGGCTACACAAATGTTTATAAAATTCAAGATGACGATAAAAACGGAATTAACATTCCAGATTTAACAGAAGGCGAGGTCGTTGAAAAGGAAAGTTTAAGCAGCGAGCAAAAGTTCACAAAACCACCAGTTAGGTTTGCGGAAGATACAATTATTAAAGAAATGGAAGTTCAGGGGATTGGTCGTCCTGCAACATATGCTTCAACAATTTCAACATTGTTCAACCGCGATTATATTAAAACCGAAAAGAAATACCTTGTTCCAACAGAACTTGGCATAAAAGTTACTGAGTATTTGGAAGAGTATTTTGAGAACGTTATGAATATCAAATTCACCGCACAAATGGAAAAACAATTGGACGACGTTGAACTTGGCAAAATCAAATGGCAAGAAATTGTTGACGCGTTTTACAAAGACTTCAAAAAACACATGGATTATGCAAGCCAGCAAATGGGTGTGACAATGATAAAAACAGAGCCTGTTCCAAGCGACATTAAGTGCGACAAGTGCGGTTCTATGATGGTTTATCGCGACGGCAAATTTGGCAAATTTTTGGCTTGTTCAAATTTTCCTCAGTGCAAAAACACCAGAAATATTAACGAACCAGAAATTAAAGTAACAGAAACCGGCATATGCCCAAAATGTGGTGGAATTGTCAGCGCAAAATACAGCAAACGCGGCAAATTGTTCTTTGGTTGCAATAATTACCCAAAGTGTGATTACATTTCTTGGGATTTGCCTTTAAACGAAAAATGCCCAACCTGTGGCAGCCAATTGATTAAACGTTTTGGCAAAAACAAAACCACCATTTTGTGCTCAGGCAAAGGATGTAACTATGTTAAAGATTAACATTATTGGAGCTGGACTTGCTGGAAGTGAAGCGGCCTTGTATTTGGCAAAAAAAGGGTACAAGGTCAATCTTTTTGACATTAAATCAAAGTCAAAAACTCCAGCGCACCATTCCAATGATTTTGCAGAAATTGTTTGCAGCAATTCGTTCAAAAGCGATGATGAAAATTCTGCTTCAGGCTTATTTAAACGCGAACTTTTAATGTTGGATAGCACTCTTGTTGAAGCAGCCTACAAATTTAAAGTTCCCGCTGGACAAGCCTTGGCAGTTGATAGAGAACAATATTCTGCTTTTATAACAAATTTAATTAAAAATAATCAAAACATTAATGTCGTTTGTGAAGACGTGGGAGAGTTTGAGCAAGATGCAATTACAATTGTGGCAACTGGCCCGCTTACAACTGACAAAATGAGCAACGCGCTTCAACAAAAACTTGGGCAGCAATTCTTTTATTTTTACGACGCAGCCGCGCCAATCATTGACGCAAACAGTATAGATTTGACCAAGGCATTTTTTGGTTCAAGATATGGCAAAGGTGAGAATGATTATTTGAATTGTCCAATGAACAAAGAGCAGTATTTAAAATTCTACACAGAACTGATAAGTGCTCAGCGTGTGGAGTTGCACGACTTTGAAAAGAACAATATATTTGAAAGTTGCATGCCAATTGAAATTATGGCAATGCGAGGTGAGGACGCAATACGTTTTGGACCTTTGAAGCCAGTTGGTTTCACCAATCCACACGACAATTCCAAACCTTACGCCATTGTTCAATTGCGAAAGGAAAACAACAACGCAACAATGTTCAATATGGTTGGCTTTCAAACAAACTTAACTTTTCCTGAGCAAAAACGCGTATTTAGTTTAATTCCAGGGCTTGAAAATGCAGTATTTTTGCGCTATGGTGTAATGCACACCAATCATTTTGTTAATTTTCCTGCCTGCTTGGATAAGTATTCAAGATTGAAAACTGACAATAATATATTTATTGCGGGGCAACTTAGCGGTGTAGAAGGCTATGTTGAAAGCATTGCAAGTGGTTTGTATTGTGCCATAAATGTTGACAGAATGCTTAAAAATATGCCGCTAATTGAATTTTCGGCAAACACAATTATTGGTGGGCTTTATAATTATCTTATCAATGCAAACACAAATCATTTTCAGCCAATCAATGCAAATTATGGCGTTTTGAACCCAATCAATATGAAAGACAAAACTGAAAGGAATATAGAATATCGCAAGCGCTCTTTGGCTGAAATTGAAGCGGTTGCTGAACAAATAAAATAAATAAGGAGAAATTATGGAACAATTTAGAGGAACAACCATTGTAGCAGTTAAACGTGACGGCAAAACCGTTGTTGCCGGCGACGGACAAGTTACAATGGGGCAACAGGTTATTTTTAAAGGCACAGCACACAAAGTGCGCAGGCTTTTTGACGAGAAAGTGGTTGTTGGCTTTGCTGGCGGCACTGCAGACGCTTTTGCAATGTGTGAGGAGTTTGAAAAGTTGTTGAACAAATACAGCGGCAGTTTAATGCGCAGCGCAGTTGAATTTGCAAAAAACATTCGTAGTCAAGGGCACAACAACGCAGAGGCTCTTATGATTGTTGCAGACAAACAAACTTTGTTAATTTTGTCCAGCATGGGTGACGTTATTGAGCCAGACGATGGCATTTGTGCTATTGGCAGTGGAGGCAATTATGCCTTGGCAGCAGCAAAAGCGTTGTATAAAAACACAGATTTGGACGCAAAGACAATTGCAATAAAGGCAATGGAAATTGCAACCGATATTTGCGTTTTTACAAACGGCAATTATGTTGTTGAGGAGGTTTAACATGAGTAATATTATGACTTGTAAAGAAATCGTTTCAAATTTAGATAATTACATTATTGGTCAAGCAAAAGCAAAACGTGCAGTTGCAATCTGTTTGCGCAATCGCTATCGCCGCAGTCAATTAGATAAGGCTCTCAGTGAAGAAATAACACCTAAAAATATCATTTTAAAAGGACCAACTGGTGTTGGTAAAACTGAAATTGCACGCAGGCTTGCAAAACTTGTTAACGCACCATTTGTTAAAGTGGAAGCCACAAAATACACTGAAGTGGGCTATGTTGGCAGGGACGTTGAAAGCATGATTCGTGACCTTGTTGGCGTTGCTGTGCGCATTGTTCGTCAAGAGCAAACCAATAAGATTAAAGACAAGGCAATCACGGTTGTTGATAAAAAAATCACAGATATTTTGTACCCAATCAAGAAAAGCACAAAGCCAGAAAATGTAGACACAGAAAATTTCCGTGCAGATTTTTACGCAAACTACAAAGCAGGCAAATACGATAAAGACACAATCGACATTGACGTTAAAGATGAACCTCAGCAAATGAACCTCATGGACGGCATTGGGGCAGAAATCAACATTGGTCAAATTATGGGTGGCATCATTAAAGCACCTCGCAAGTTGAAAAAAATGACAGTAGAACGCGCACGCGAACTTTTGCTTGACGAAGAATGTGACAAATTGATTGACCCAGACGCAGTAAATAAAGAGGCAATTTTCCGCGCAGAGCAACAGGGCATTATTTTCATTGACGAAATAGACAAGATTGCTGCAAAGAAAAATAATGGTCAAGACGTTTCCCGCGAGGGTGTTCAACGCGACATTTTACCTATTGTTGAAGGCAGTGTTGTTAACACAAAATATGGTGTAGTTCACACAGACCATATACTTTTTATTGCAGCTGGAGCTTTTCACATTGCAAGCGTTAGTGACTTAATTCCAGAACTTCAAGGACGTTTCCCAGTTATTGTTGAACTTGATAGTTTAACAAAAGAGGATTTTAAAAAGATTTTAACCATACCACAAAACGCACTTATCAAGCAATATCAAGAATTGTTGCGTGTAGATAATGTCGAACTTGAGTTCACGGATGACGCCATTGACGCAATTGCAGAACTTGCTGCAGATGAAAATGAAACAAACGAAAATATTGGTGCGCGTCGCTTGCAAACAATAATGGAAATGCTTCTTGAAGATATTTCTTTCAACGCTAGCGACAAAAACCCTATGGTTAAGGTTGTTATTGACAAACCTTTCGTTCTTAACGCAATGAACTCACTCATTCATACTCATGATTTTAAAAAGTACGTTTTATAAGTCACTTTAAAGGCAAAATATAACAAATGACAACTCAAGGTTTGGATTTTTTAAACAGGTTTACATTAATGTTAACTCCAGAACAGGTTAACAAACTTGTTTCTGCGCGCATTATCGTTTTTGGCACGGGAGGGGTTGGCAGTTCAGTATGCAACTTTTTAATTCGTTCAGGCATTTGTAATTTAACCATAGTTGATTATGACACAATTGACATAACAAACATAAACCGCCAGTTAGTGGCAAATTTTTCCAATATTGGCAAATTAAAAGTTGAGGAAATGAAAGCCCAATTACTGAGTATAAACCCAAATGCTAAAATTACCGCGATTGCAGAAAAGTACGACGAAAACAGCAGTATAAATTTGGGAGAATTTGACATTATTATTGATTGCATAGACGACATTAAAGCAAAAAAATATTTAATCTTGCAGGCTAAAGCCAAAAAAGTTTATATTATTTGCGCAATGGGTGCGGGCAACCGATATGAGGAAATTCCTCAGTTTGAAATAACAGATATTTCCAAAACAAGTTACGACCCAATTGCGAAAATCTTGCGCAAGTTTTGTGCGGAAAACCGCATAAACAAACTTGATGTGTGTTACACTAAGCAAAAAGCAATTAAATATGATTGTCAAACCATCGCAAGTGTGGTATACTATCCTGTGATGATGGCTGGCACAATGGTTGCCAAAGTTGTCACAAAAATCGTAAATATGTAAATTTGGAGGTTAACATGGAACAAATTAAAACCGAAAATTTTGATGAAATCATTAACAACGAACAGTTGACAGTTGTAGATTTTTCCGCAACTTGGTGCATGCCTTGCCGTATGTTAAAGCCAATTATTGAGCGTTTGAGCACGAAAATCACTGACGTTAAGTTTTTTAACCTTGACATTGACAATTGCGAAGAAATTGCAAAAAGATACCGCATTTTTAGCGTGCCAACAATTGTTTGTTTTAAAGCGGGTAAAAAAATCGACAGCATGGTTGGTTTAAGTTCTGCTGACGATATTGAAACATTCATTGACAATTGCAAACGAGCAAAAATTGAAGAGTAATTTGCTTTTTAGCACAAACAATAAGTCGGTTTTAGAAGGTTTTTTGCCTTCTTTTTCTTTGTAAGAATTAAAAATATAATATTGACAAAAATCGTATTAAGTGGTATATTATAGCACGGAGAAGGAAAAATGACAGAAAAGATATATTTGGACAATGCTTCCACAACAAGAATTAATGCAGAAGTTCTTAACGAAATGAACAAGGTTTACACGTCAACTTTTGGCAATTCAAGTTCACTTCATTCTTTTGGTAGGGAAGCAAGCAGTTTGATTGACAACAGCCGCGACACTATTGCTGACGCAATAAACGCAAAAAGCAACGAAATATATTTCACAGCAAGTGGCAGTGAGGCAAACTCTTGGGCTATTATTGGCATTGCAAACGCCAACAAAGCAAAGGGGAACCATATCATAACAAGCAAAATTGAGCATGAATCTGTTTTGCAAGCATGCAAGTATTTGGAAAAGAATGGTTTTGAAGTAACATATTTGGATGTTGATAGAAATGGTTTCATCAATTTTGCTCAATTGCTTCGCAGCATTACAGACAAAACTATTTTAATTTCAATTATGGCAGCAAACAACGAAATTGGCACAATTCAAAACATAAAAGCAATTTCTCATGTTGCGCACGATAAAAATATTATTTTCCACACAGACTGTGTCCAACTTTTTGGTCATATGATGCTTGATGTGAAAGATTTGGGCATTGACGCAATGACAATCAGTGCTCATAAAATTTATGGACCAAAAGGTGTGGGTGCACTTTATCTTTCAAACAATGTTTCAATTGACCCAATTATTTTTGGCGGTAATCAAGAGCGTTCTCGCCGCGGCGGCACAACAAACACAGCAGGCGTTGTTGGATTTGCAAAAGCAACAGAATTGGCAGTTAGAGATATGGCAACAAACAACCACAAATTGCGTGCTTTAAGTGAATATTTTGTTTCAAAAATCACTGCGTCAATTGAAAATATTATAATCAATGCAGAAACAAAGCAAAAACTTCCAAATATAATTTCAATTTGCTTTGTTGGTGTTGATGGCGAAAGTTTGCTTACAAAACTTGATTTGGCGGGAGTGGCAGTTTCAACAGGCAGCGCTTGCACAAGCAATAGTTTGGCAGTTTCTCACGTAATTTCTGCCATTGGACTCAAAACTGACGACGCAAAAAGCACAATTCGTTTCAGTATTGGCAAAAACAATTCATACGAAGAATTGGACAATGCTATTGCAATAATCAAAAAAGCAGTTGATGATTTGCGTGAATATTCATCAACCTATGGGTTAAAAACTCGCAAAAGGAAGGGGGACAATTAATGTATAGCAAAACTATTTTAAATTTATTTGCAAACCCTGTTAATGCTGGCAGAATTATGAAACCAGATGGCATTGCAAGTTTGTCAAATTTTGAAGAAACAGCAAATGTTGAATTTTCACTTCGTGTTGAAAATGACATAATTCAAGATTGCAATTTCCGCGCACAAGCAAACCCTTACATAACAGCAATTTGCTCAACAATAACTCAAATGGTTATTGGCAAAAATATTGATGACGTTATGTTGGACCAATTGAGCGTTAAAAATCAACTTGGCGACAACAGTGAAACCGACATTTCATTCTGCATTGAGTGTTTATATTTAGCAATTGAAGACTATATTCAAACACGTGAAAAAGAGGGCAAACCAAAATCAACTCGCGGCAGAAAAAAGAAAGTGGTTGAACCAATTATTGACGAACAAACTGCTCAAGCAATTTCAGACGCGGTTGCGGTTGTAACCGAATCTGCTCAAGCAACAAAACAAGACCCAGATGAACCAATCGACGAGGAATTTGGAGTGGACTATATTGGAACAACAAACTCTTTCGGTTCAACCGAAGAAGAAAATGCAAAACAAGGCAAGGTTGAAGATGAAAAACAAAATCAATCACAACCACATGTAACAAAAGCATTTGAAGGCAGCATATTCAATAATCCAATCTTTGTAAATTTCTTTAATCATACACCAAAAGGTGAGTAAAGAAATTTTAGAAATTTACAATGACAAAATGGTAAGAGCAATCGAAACATTTTATCTTAAGAATTTCTTTAATCATACACCAAAGGGTGAGTAAATTCTAACCTTTTTTGCAAAATTTTACATATTTTTTAACTATCAACAAACAATAAGATAGGAGGATTTATGAAAGATTTATTAGTCGGCATGGGGATTGGATTTGTTGTTGGTGCAATCGCTTGTAAATGCAACAAACCAATGGCAGACACCATTGAAAAAGGTGTTGAAAAGGGTAAGGAAATTATCACTGACGTTGCAGATGAAATTAAAACCAAAACCAACAAAGCAAAGGGTCAAAATAACCAATAAGTTTTAAGGGCTGATAATTAATAGAACATATTTGTTACTAGCCCTTTTTTGTTTACTTTTTTAAAGCTTTATGGTAAAATAAAAATATGAAAGCAATGGGAATTGATTTTGGTTTGAGACGAATAGGCGTTGCGTTTAGTGATGAAACTAAATTTTTAGCAACACCATATGAGGTGTATGTAAGGCGGGATGAGGCACAAGATATGCAATATTTTGTTGATTTGATTGCTAAAAATAAAGTTGATGAAATAGTTTGTGGCTTACCAATGAATATGGAAGGTAAGGAGCAAGAAATTGCAGAACTCACACGTGCTTTTATGAACGAATTGCAATCGAAAGTTGCGGTTAAAATAAGTTTTGTTGATGAGAGATTGTCCTCAGTTTTGGCGGAAGATGTGTTAAAGCAAAACGAGCGTGATTGGAAAAAACGCAAGCAAAAACTGGACGCAGTGGCAGCATCAATCATATTGCAAGATTATTTAGATAATTTAAGGAGATTTTAAATGGAAAGAACTAAAAAAGTGGTTGCAAAAAACCCAATTGAACAAATTTTGGACGAAAATAACACTGAAAACATTGTTTTGTACGACGACCAACAAAATCCAATTACTTTTGAGCAAGTGGCATTAATCCCGCTTGACCGCACAAATGGTTTGTATGCAATTTTAATTCCTGTAACCCCAATGCAAGGTGTCAACGAGGGTGAAGGTGTGTTGTTTGAAGTGGACGAAGAAAAACAAACTTTGGAAGTGGTTAACGACGAAAAAATTATTGATGAAGTGCTTGAACTTTATCAAGCTTTGCTTGAACAAGACAAAAACAAAGGCAAAAAATAAAAACTAAACTTAAAGAAATATAAAATGCAAGAAATTGTCAATTTATTGTTGACTTTTTCTTGTTTTTTTGTTAGTATTGCCTCGTTCAATGAAAAAAGCACTCAGCACGATTGCTTATCTGTTGCCCAGATTGGGTTTTAAAGCAAAATGAATGTTGAGGAAGAGACAAACAGGAGGTAAATTTTAATGTCAGTTATTTCAATGAAACAATTATTAGAAGCTGGTTGCCATTTCGGTCATCAAACTCGCAAATGGAACCCAAAAATGAAGAAGTATATCTACACAAGCAGAAATGATATTCACATTTTGAACCTTGAAGATACTTCAAAACAAGTTGATGAAGCATATGTTTTCATCAAAGAAAAAGTGCTTGCAGGCGCAAACGTTTTGTTTGTTGGCACAAAGAAACAAGCCAGCGAAACAGTTAAACAAGAAGCTGAACGTTGTGGCATGTTCTATGTTAACACTCGTTGGTTGGGTGGTACACTTACAAACTTCACAACAATCCGCAAACGTATTGACCGCATGAACAAACTTAACAATATGGAAACTCTTGGCGATTTCGATTTATTGCCTAAAAAAGAAGTTATCAAACTTAAAGCAGAACGCGACAAACTTGCTGCAAACCTTAGCGGCATTAAGGACATGACTTCAGTTCCAGGTCTTATCATTTTGGTTGACCCACATATGGAACACATTGCAGTTAAGGAAGCTAAACGCCTTGGTATCCCAACAGTTGGTATTGTTGACACTAACAGCGACCCAGACGACGTTACAGTTTGTATTCCAGCAAACGACGATGCAATCGGTTCAGTTAAACTTATCCTTAGCGCTTTAACAGACGCTATTATGGAAGCAAAGGGCGGCGAAATTTTGCACGATCTTAACGCTGAAGACGAAGACGTTAGCATGGAAGCAATGGTTTCTGGCGAAATTGTTAAAGATGAAGAAAAGTCGGCAGAAAGCAAACCAGCACGCAAACGCGTTGCTAAAAAAACAGAAGCAACAGAACAACCAGTTCAAGAGTAATTTAAAGGGGGATTTATGGTTCAAATTACAGCAAAAGACGTTGCAAATTTAAGAGATATGACAGGTGCAGGCATGATGGACTGCAAAAAGGCTTTAACAGAAGCAGAAGGTAACATTGATAAAGCAGTTGAAATTTTGCGCGAACGCGGCGTTGCAAAAGCAGCAAAAAAAGAGGGCAGAATAGCAGCAGAAGGCTTTATTGAAAGTTACGTTCATGGCAACGGAAGTTTCGCTTCTCTTATCGAAATCAACACAGAAACAGACTTCGCTGCTAAAAACGAAGAGTTGCGAGAATTTGCTCACAACCTAGCAATGCAAGTTGTGGCTTCTCGTCCAATTTGTGTAAATATCAACGAAGTACCACAAGATTTAGTTGAAAAAGAAAAAGAAATTTATCGTGTTCAACTCATCAATGAGGGCAAACCAGAAGCTATTGTTGATAAAATTGTTGAAGGCAAAATTAACAAATATTACGAAGAAGTTGTTTTAATGGAACAAGTTTACATTAAAGACCCAGATGGCAAAAAGAAAGTTAAAGACGTTTTAACAAACTTGATTGCTAAAATTGGTGAAAAAATCACAATTCGTAGATTTGTGCTTATGGTTATGGGCGAAGGTCTTGAAAAACGTAATGAAGACTTTGCAGCCGAAGTTGCAAAACAATCTCAAATGCAATAATTTTCAGCATAATCCTAAAAAGATAGCAAGCAAAACACTTGCTATTTTTTTTGCTTTTTTGTATTATACTTTTGTAAATTTGTTATCTAGTAATAGATAAGTTTATTTTTTAAGGAGATATTAATGAACGAAGACGTTGAAATGACCATGATGGATTATGAAGAAAAATTGGACAAACAATTTAACCATTTTATTGATGAATTAATGCTAATCCGCGTTGGCAGGGCAAACCCAAAACTTATTGAAGGAATAAAGGTTGATTATTATGGCACTCGCACACCAATTAATCAAACCTCGAATATAATTGTGCAAGACGCACGCATGCTGGTGGTGTCACCTTGGGACGTTAGCACCCTTAAGGCTATCAAAACAGGCATTGAGGCTGCAAATCTTGGTGTTTCTGTTAGTGATGACGGCAAAATTATTCGTGTTGGTTTCCCAATGCTTACTGAGGAACGCAGGCGCGAATATAGCAAAGACGCAAAGAAGTTGCTTGAAGAAACAAAAATTGCAATGCGCAATGCTCGTCGCGATTGCTTGGATGTTTTTAAAGATATGAAAAAGAACAGCACAATAAGCGAAGACGATTTGGCTGGGCTTGAAAAAGACGTTCAAAAATCTTTGGACAATTACACAGAAAAGTGTGACACGGCATGTGAAAGAAAAATTGCGGAAATTATGGAGGTTTAATGAATATTGAACAATTAAAAGGTGACCCACGTTTGCCTCAACACATTGCTTTAATTATTGACGGCAACGGCAGATGGGCAAAACAACGAGGGTTTGTTCGCACCGTTGGTCACAAATTTGGCTTTGAAAATCTTAAAAAACAGGTTGAGTTTATTCGAGATTTAGGCATTAAAAATTTGTCAATTTATTGCTTCTCTACCGAAAATTGGAACAGACCACAAAAAGAAGTTGACTATTTAATGGAATTATTTGATAAAATGTTGGATGATTACGAACGCGATTATCTAAATAAAGACGTTAAAATAATCATTTCTGGCGATATGACTGACGAACGTCTGCCAAAAATTGTTAGGGAAAAGGCAATCACTTTGATGGAAAAAACAAAGAACAAAACAGGGTTTGTTTTGAATCCTTGCATAAATTATGGCGGAAAACAAGAGATTTTAAAGGCCGTTAACGAGTGCCTTAGCGAGGGCTTGACTCATGTAACCGAGCAGGATATTGTTAACCACCTTTATTCAGCTGAACTTTTGCCATTGGACTTTATTATTCGCACTTCAGGTGAAAGACGCACAAGCAATTTCCAAGTTTGGCAATCCGCTTATAGTGAGTGGTATTTCCCAAAGACTTTTTGGCCAGCATTCACAAAAAAAGACCTCGTAAAGGCATTAAAAAGTTATATGTCCCGTGAACGTAGATATGGGGCAATAAAGGAAGAAAAATAATATGAAAAAGAGATTATTAACAAGTATTTTTATTGTTTTGGCATCAGTTCTGGCAATTGCAAGCAAATTTTTGCCAAACAACATTGGTGACTATATTTTTGACATATTTGTGATTTTTATTTGCTTCATTGCAAGCAACGAAATGTCTAACATTCTTTCAAAGCAGGGCAAAGAACCAAACAGAATGTTTAGCATGTTTTACATAGTTTTGAACTATATAATTTTGCTTGTCTGCAACGGAAAAATCAACATTGGTTTTATTGCATTAATTCAAATTGGTGCATTGCTGGTTTATAACTTTTTGGTTTGCCTTTTTGAGTTCTTTTCAAACACACAAGCTGGCTTTAAAACAGCATTTAAAACAGCATTGTTCACTTTAATCAATTGTGCTTATCCAACATTCTTGTTTGCAACATTGCTTCAAATCAATCGCATTGAGGCATACGCAACAATTGAAGGAGTGTCAGTTTCATTCATAATATTGATTTTTGCAATCACAATGTTGACCGACACATTTGCATATCTCATTGGTTCAGCGTTTAAAGGTCCAAAACTTGCGCCCAAAATCAGCCCAAACAAAACAATAAGTGGGGCAGTTGGCGGATTGTTAGGTGGCGTGTTTGGTGCTTTAATTGTTTTTGTCATTGTTAACTTTTATGCTGGTTGGCAACCAATCTTGTCAGCCTTTAACCTTGATTGGTGGCATTTTATGCTTATTGGTTTTGTTGCTTCTGCGATTGGACAAGCAGGCGACTTGTTTGAAAGCTATTTAAAGCGCAAAGCAGCTATTAAAGATAGCGGAACAATTTTCCCAGGGCATGGCGGCATGATGGATAGAGTTGACGCAATGACTTTTGTTTCACCATTCATTTATGTTATTTTGTTGTGCGTTTTAATTTAATTTGCTAAGCAAAACGTATTAAATTAAGTTTCTTTTAATAAAATATCATATGTTTAATTTACTAAGTGTTTCATCTGCTTTTTCTTACATTGGCTACATTTTGCTAGCCATTGTTGTTTTATTGCTTATGGTGCTTATACATGAATTTGGTCACTACATTGCAGGCAAAATTCTTAAATTTGAAATAACAGAATTTAGTGTTGGCTTTGGTCCAAAACTTTTACAAAAAAAGAAAAAAAATGGCGAACTTTTCACTTTAAGGCTAATTCCTCTTGGAGGATATTGTGCTTTTGCAGGCGAAAATGAAGATGGAACAGACAATCCAAAAGCATTCAACAATCAAAAGCCTTGGAAGCGCTTAATCGTGCTTTTCTGTGGCGCTTTCTTCAACTTTTTAAGCGCAATCATATTTTCGTTTGTGGCACTTATGGCATGTGGCTATGAACAATTGCAAGTTAAGCAGATAAACACAACTTCAATCAACAACACTTATTTACAGCAAAATGACGTAATTTATGGCATTGAAGGCAATAAATTTGATTTCGTAAAAGACGACATGTTTAATGTGCTTGTTGATGAACATATTGCAAACAATTATAAAACATATAAGGGCAGTGATTTGACTGCTGAATATAGTTTTGTTGACAACGGAAAAACCTATTACATGGTGTCGTGCGACATTGATTTTATGGTGAAGCGTGATGGTCAAAAGTTAACACAGAATGGCAAAATTAATGTTGTTTACAATGCAGAAGGCAAGGCTCAAGGTTGGTCAATGTATGCAGAATATGATAAAACTGGCGACATAACCATTCAATACTACAAATATTCATTCGGTGAGGCATTGCTTCAAGCCATTCCATTCACTTGCAGATGGGCGTGGAAAGTGCTTATTATATTTGGTCAATTGATAACTGGACAATTGTCAATCAAGGCTCTTGGTGGCCCAGTTACAACAATAAAAAGCATGGCAACAATGACAATGCAAAGTTTCAGTTTGCTGTTTTTACTTTTACCTTTAATTGCAGTTAATTTGGCGGTTTTTAACTTGCTTCCAATCCCTGCACTTGACGGATTTCAGATGATTTTTGTTATAATTGAATGGATACGCAAAAAACCAGTTAAGCGTGAAGTGGTAAATATGATAAACAACATTGGCTTGATAGTTCTGTTTGCCTTTGTTATAGTTGTGGACGCACTTCAATTTATTCTTTAATAAAAACATTATAAAAATTATTGGTATTCTCACAACCAAAAGGAATGTGTTGCAAAATATTACAAATATTGACACATTCCCTTTTTTATGCTATAATGATGCATATTTATGGATAAATTAAAGGTTCTTGACGCCATTTATGATGGTTTAAAATTTAAGGATGCAACGTACAGTGAAAAAAACAATGTCTGCACTGTAGATTTTTTGTATAATCCAGATTCTTTCAAGCCAACAGATGAAGCAAAGCAAAAAATATATCAAACTTTGAATGAGGAAATTGGTGATTTTGTTAAATATGAGTTGAATTTGATTTCTTGTCCGCTTGATAAACGCACAATTGCAAATTACACTTACACCACAATAAAAAACAATTTTCCAGCAATGAATAAGGAATTTGGTTTTGACGACATTTCCGTTGAAATTAACCATATGCAGGTTGACGTGCGCCTTAAACTTGCTCCAGCAACTTATGAGTATGCCACAGAACTTAACAGGGCGGACTTGGTTGCACAAAAGTTAAGCGAGAGTTTTTACGCCAACTTTAATGTTATTTTTGAAAAAAAGGCGGAAAGCACACAAACTCAAAAGAGTTATATTGAAAATAATGCCGAACTTATGGATAGCATAAAGGTTAATGAGGATAAAACTATTTATCATTTAACTGAAGTGACAGATATTGTTGGCAAAAATGACTATTCAACAGCCATGGACTACAGCAAAATTACAACCGCAGTTGAAAACGTTGCAATTTGTGGCGAGGTAACAAATGTTCAACGCCGCACATATACCCGCAAATTTACGCGTAACGGCGAAACTCAGGACATTGAAAAAGCATTTTATACAATCACAATTCGCAATGACGGAAAATTTATGTATTGTTCAATTTTCCCAAAACAAGCAGACGAAGCTAAAGGTGATTTAATTGAAGTTGGCATGAAAGTCTGCATGTTTGGCTCATTTCGAGAGTTTAATGGCAAGTTAAACTTCACTGCAAACTCAATTGCAAGGTGTGTTTATGCTCGTGATGAAATTAGGGGAGCAATGAAGCAAGTCAACGATGAATATCACACAGTGTTACCAAAAGAATACATAGATTATGAACAAAAAGGCTTATTTGACGAAGAAGACAAAGTGTTTGACGGCACTTTTGTTGTTTTTGACTTGGAAACAACGGGTTTGGAAGCTAATAAAGATGAAATTATTGAAATTGGCGCTTGCAAAGTTGAACAGGGTAAAATAACCGAAACATTTTCAACATTTGTTAAACCAAGCAAGCATATTCCTCGCGAAATCACAGAACTTACAGGCATTAATGACGCCATGGTTGCAGACGCACCAAGCATAAATTACGTTTTGCCAGATTTCTACAAATTCTGCTACGGCGCAACTATGGTTGGGCATAATGTTTCGTTCGATATTGGGTTTATTTACAATGCTGCAAAAAAGTTATCTTACAATTTCAACAATCCATTGATGGACACTATTGAAATGGCTCACAAAAAGTTACCTGGGCTTAAAAATTACAAACTTGGCACAGTTGTTGAGCGCTTAAAAATTGTCTTGGACAATGCTCACCGCGCAATTAACGACGCCACAGCAACAGCAAAAGTGTTCATCAAATTAATGTAAAAGCAGTTTAATTTGTTAAAACTTGCTGTATTTTAAGCAAAACTCCTTAAAATATATACTAATTTAATTAAAAAATAGCAAAAACTATTGATTAAATATTTTTATTGTGTTATACTAAAAATGATTTCTAGGGGTGGCCGGGTGCCACCCCTGATTGTTTGTAAAAAACAAATTAGCAAAATTTTAAAACATTTAATAAGGAGATATATGAAAGTTAGCGATATTGTAAAAGACAAAATTGCACCAATGTTTACTGGAGATATTCAACTTGTTGACGTTGAGTACGAAAAAAGAAATGACGGCATGCACCTTGTTGTGTATATTGACAAACCAACTGGCATTCAAATTGAGGATTGCGTTGAAATCAGCCGCATGATTGACCCGGTTTTGGACGAACTTAACCCAACAAAGGATGAAAAATACGCGTTGGATGTTTCAAGCTATGGGTTAGATAAACCTCTTAAATTTGATTGGCAGTTCAAAAAATATGCAAATCAAAAAGTTGAAGTAAAATTATACCACAAGATTGACGGAAGAAAAGAGTTTGTTGCAACCTTAATTGCAAGGGACGAAAAGTCAACCCAGTTTAATTTGGAAGACCAAGTTATAACAATATCTAATGCAGACATTGCGTATATCACACCATATATTGAATTTTAAGGAGAACAAGAGAAAATGATTAATAAAGATTTTTTTGAAGCATTAAAGGATTTGGAAGCAGAAAAAGGCATTAATGAAGAAGTTTTTATTTCAGCCTTAGAGCAGGCTTTAACCGCAGCATACAAAAAGAACAGCGGTATGGCAAAAAATGCACAAGTTAAATTGTTGCCAGAGAAAAATACAATCAAAATTTATTCATACCGCACAGTTGTTGACAATGTTGAAGATGAAGAAAAGGAAATTTCTTTGGAAGAAGCAAAACAAATCAAACATTCATACAAAATTGGCGATTTGGTTATGCAAGAAGAAAGCACAAAGGACTTTAATCGTATTGCAGTGCAAACAGCAAAGCAAGTTATAACCCAAAAAATAAAAGAAATTGAAAAGCAATCAATTTATAAAGACATTGCCGAAAAAGAAGGCAAATTAATTGTTGCCAATGTTAAAAGAATTGATGGTGAAAATGTTTACCTTGAAATAGGTGGAACAACTCTTGAAGGTCTGCTTACAAAGCGCGATTTGTTGCCAACAGACCATTTCAAAATTGGCGATAGAATTAAAGTTTATGTTCGCTACATTAAAGACGATTTCCGCGGTGCAGTTGTGCAAGTGACCCGTACTCATGCAAACTTTGTTAAACTTTTGCTTGAAATGGAAGTGCCAGAACTCAACAACGGCGAAGTTAACATAGTTGCAATTGCTCGTGAGGCAGGTGTGCGCACAAAAATTGCCGTTTCAACCAGCATTCCGAACCTTGACCCTGTTGGCGCTTGCATAGGCAACAAAGGTTCAAGAATTAACAATGTTATTAACGAACTTAATGGCGAAAAAATTGACATTATTAATTACAGCGAAAACCCAGCAGATTACATTGTTGCAGCATTGAGCCCAGCAGAAGTTAGCGAAATAACTGTTGACACTGTTGCGGGTGTTGCAAACGTTCAAGTTCCAGAAAACAAATTATCACTTGCAATTGGCAAGGGTGGGCATAATGTTCGTTTGGCTGCAAAACTTACTGGCTATAAAATTGACGTTAAGCCAGCAACTGCTGTGCAAGAAAAGAAAGCCAATGACGTTGTTGAAACAACTGGTGCAAATATTGTTTTGGACGACGACATTTTCAGCGATATTGACGACTAGGCGGTGCTAAGTGCACACAAAAACTGAAAGACGTTGCGTGGCATGCAAGCAAGCGAATTTGCAAAAAAATATGTTGCGTGTTGCGCGCATTAATAATGAATTTATAATTGACAAAAATCATAAACTTAATGGAAGGGGGGCTTACATTTGCAAAACAGAAAGTTGTCTCTCTTTAACAATAAAAAAGCACTTGCTGAACAAAGCTTTCAAAACAAATGTTGGTGAACAAATTTATTTGCAATTGGGTGAGTTCAAACAAAATAATTAGTTGTTTGAAAGTTGCAAAATTTTGAAAATTCAATAAAAACCTTTGCTCAATCATCAAAAACTTAGCAAAGTAAAAAATAATATAAACTATATTGACTAATAGTTATAAGGAGAAAATTTAGATTGGCAGAAAACAATAAACCACAAGAATTTAATAGAGCAATAAAGCAACTTCAATCAATGGTTAAAGATAAGTTGCTGGTTAACTTAAGCGAAAAATATTACACGCTTAAAGTTGAAATGTCTGGTCTTATGCGCTCGGTTAAAGATAAAGAAGCCGCTTTGATTTTAAAGTCAACTGAAAAGAAACCAGAACCAGTTGTTGAAGAAAAGAAAGAAGCAAAGCCAGAAGTTAAGATTGAACAGAAAACAGAAGCAGTGGTGGAGAACAAAACTCAACCTGTTGTTTCACAACCTAAAACAGACAATCGCCCTCAAGACAGACGCAATGGCTATCAACAAAACAATCAAAATTTTCAACGCAATAACTACAATAACCAATACAATCAAAGTGGAAATCAAAGGTTTAATAATCGACCAAATAATGGCAATTATAACAACTACAACCGCAATTATAATCAAAATGGTCAAGGCTTTAATCGACCACAGGGTCAATATGGTCAAAATCGCCCATTCAACAACAATTTCCGCAACAATAACCAAGGGCAAGGGTTCAATCGTCCTTTCAATAATCATCCAAATCCAAACTTTAAGCCAGGGCAAAAACCAGGATTTGCAGACAACAAACGCCCAGCAATCAATTATGCTCAACCAGTTATCACTCAAAGCCCAACCCGCAATTTTGCAAACAAGAAGAAAGATAATTCTCATTTTGAAGAAAAGCGTGGCTACACCAAATATGATTTGCTTAAACGTGGCATGATTGACGATGGTGTGGACGAGGACAGAAGCGTTACCAGAAAACTTCGCACCAAAAAGAAAGAAACAGCAATTACAACTGTTGAACGTCCAACCGGTCCAGCAGTTATCACAACAGATAACATCACAATCAAATTGTTGAGCGAAGTTTCAGGCAGACCGGTTAGTGAAATTATTAAAAAATTCATGTTGCTTGGTATGATGGTTACAATCAACTCAACAGTTGACTTTGCCACTGCAGAACTTGTCATGAGTGATATGGGCGTTGAACTCCAACAAAAACTGGACAAAACTGGCGAAGAAAAGTTGCTTGATTTGCAAAAGAACATTCGTTCATATAGCGATGAAGAAGCAGTTACTCGTCCACCAATTGTAACTGTTATGGGTCATGTTGACCATGGTAAAACAAGTTTGTTGGATTATATCCGCAAAACAAAAGTAACTTTGGGCGAAGCAGGCGGTATTACTCAAGCAATTGGTGCTTATCGCGTTAATGTTAACAATAAATATATCACATTTATTGACACTCCAGGTCACGAGGCATTTACAGCAATGCGTGCTCGCGGTGCGTCCGTCACAGATATTGCAATTTTGATTGTTGCAGCAGACGACGGCATTATGCCACAAACCGTGGAAGCAATTAACCATATTAAATCTGCCAATATTCCAATGATTGTTGCAATAAACAAAATGGACAAACCACAGGCAGACCCAGACCGCATTATGCAACAGTTGGCTGAACACAATGTTTTGCCAGAAGCTTGGGGCGGTGATGCTATTATTTGCAAAATTTCTGCTCACACTGGTGAAGGCATTGACAAATTGCTTGAAACAATCCTTCTGGTTGCAGATATGCAAGAACTCAAAGCAAATCCTAATATTCCAGCAATTGGCACAATTTTGGAAGCAAAACTTGACAAAGGTCGCGGGGCAATTGCTTCATTGATCGTGCGTGACGGCTCATTGCATGTTGGTGACACTATCATTTCGGGCATGTCAATTTGTAAAGTTAAGGCAATGATGGACGAAAATAATCGCGTTGTTAAATTGGCAACACCTTCAATGCCAGTTACTGTTCTTGGATTTAACGAAGTTCCAAAAGCTGGTGAAACATTCACTGCTGTTGACGAAAAACTTTCAAAACAAATTGTTGAAGAACGCAGGGCAAAACAAAAGGAAGAGTTGCTTAAAGGCAGCGGCGGCAACACTCTTGAAGACTTGTTGCAAAAAACAAGCGAAAAGGATGTTAAAATTCTTAATATTGTGCTTAAAACTGATGTTAACGGCTCACTTGAAGCAATCAAGTCGTCTATTATGAAACTTGTGAATGATGAGGTTAAAATTAACATTCTTCACAGCGGCGTAGGCGCAATCAGCGAAAGCGATTTAATCCTTGCAAACGCTTCAAATGCAATGCTTATTGCCTTTAATGTAAGCCAAGACAGCAAAGTTAAAACAACAGCCGAACGCATGAAAGTTAAGATTTATTCCTATAAAATTATTTACGAATTGCTTGACGAAATTGAGCGCGTAATTAAAGGCATGAAAGAGCCTAAGTATGAGGAAGTTTACCTCGGCATGGCAGAAGTTAGGGCAGTGTTCAAACTTTCAAGCACAGGTATTGTTGCGGGTTCATTTGTCCGTGACGGCAAAATCGTTCGTGGTGAACATGCAAAAATTTATCGTGGTGATGAACTTATTGCGACAACTGAAATTAAATCATTAAAAATTGTTAAAGATGACGTTAAAGAAGCCGGCAAAGACCGCGAATGCGGCATTAAAACAACTTACGACGACATTGCCGTTGGCGATAGAATTGAATGTTACACCTTAAAAAGGATTGAAGAATAATGAAAAATGTTAGGTTAGAACGCATTAATGCAGAACTGAGAAATCAAATTGCAAACGTTATTGACAATCAACTTCGTGACCCACAAATAAACGCTATGATTTGTGTACATAGCGTTGATATTACACCAGATTTAGCATATGCACGTGTTTATATTTCATCAATTGGGGAAACTCCTCAAGATGAGGTTTTGGCGCGCATTAAGGGTGCAGGTGGGTTTATTCGTGGTGCAGTTGCAAAGAAAATTAAACTTCGCATAATGCCTAGGTTAGAGTTTTATTTGGACAATAGCGAAGAATATGGCAAAAAAATAGATGATATTTTAAGTCACATAACCTATTCAACTGAGGAAACTAATGAATAATCAGGCAATAAAAGGCATTTTGCCAATAAATAAGCCTCAGGGTTGGACAAGCTTTGACGTGGTTAACAAAATCAAACACATGCTTCCTAAAAAAACAAAAGTTGGCCATCTTGGAACGCTTGACCCGATGGCAACAGGTGTTTTGCTTGTAACAATTGGCAAAGCCACAAAACTGTTTGATATAATGCAGCAAAAAACAAAACGCTATGTGGCAACATTTAAATTTGGTGTTGAAACTGATAGTTTGGACGCAACAGGCAAAATAATGAGAACAAATAGCAAAATTGTGACATTAGAGCAAATTAATGCAGTTTTGCCAAAATTTGTTGGAAAAATTGAGCAAATTCCACCAAAATTCAGTGCAAAATCAATTGGCGGCAAGCGTGCTTATGATTTGGCAAGGGAAAATGTTGATTTTGAGTTAAAACCAAACAAAATTAATGTTGTTTCTTACCGCACAATCAGTCTTGACAACAATATTTGGGAAGTTGAAATTTTATGCGGCAGCGGAACATATATTCGCGCGTTGGGCAGAGATATAGCAAACGATATTGGCACATTAGCCACAATGACCAGCCTGGTGAGAACAGAAATTGACAATTTTAACCTTAATCAATGTGTTGAGATTTCAACTTTAAACGCTGAAAATTTGGCAGAAAACACAATCAAAATCAAAGACGTTTTGAATTTGCCAACCTTGAAATTAAGTGATGAAGGATGTTTTAAAATTTTGAACGGTCAATCATTAAATTTGCCGAATAAAGACGGAATTTATCAGATAACAGACGAAAACGATACTATTGCATTGATTGATATATGCAATTTTAATGCAAAAATGTCGATTTATTTGGCATAAATAGTTGGCAAAAATGTCAAAATGTGATAAAATACAGAAGTTAAATAAAATGCTTATAGCAAATATAAATAAAAGGAAATTAAAATATGATTACAGCAGGAGATATTAGAAAGGGTGTTATTTTCGATGACGGAACTTCAACCGACCCTAAAAAACCAAGTTTGTTTTTGGTTGTAGACTTCCAACACGTAAAACCGGGCAAGGGTGCCGCTTTTGTTAGAACAACCATCAAAAACGTTATCACTGGCAAGGTTTTGGAACGCACATATAACCCTAGTGAAAAAATTAACGACATTTCAATTGAACGAAAGGAAATGGTTTACCTTTACAATGAAGGCGATTTGTACTATTTTATGGACAATCAAACATACGACCAAATCCCATTCAACTATGAAAGCGTTAAAGATGTTTTAAACTTTGTTGTTGAAAACACAAATTGCAATGTTCAATTCTACAATGGTCAACCAATTAATGTTGAAGCACCAATTTTTGTTGAATTGACTGTTACAAAAGCAGACCCAGCAGTTCGTGGCGACACAGTTAAAACAGGCGGCAAGCCAGTTACTCTTGAAACAGGTTACACTTTGCAAGTTCCTATGTTCGTTAACGAAGGTGACCGCATTCGCGTTGACACTCGCACAGGCGAATATATGGAAAGATTGTAAGATTTTGTTGCTTTTGATTAAGCGAAATTTTACATTTTAAAACTTAATAAGTCGAAAAAACAATACCTTTGTGGTATTGCTTTTTTTTCGTAATTTTTAAAATGCCAATTTAATATTTTTTAATATGTTAAAAGATTATTTAGACGTTGAAACTTACAATTTAATAATCAAACATTTCAGTTTTGCAGACATAACCGAAATCCGCATGAGGCTTAATCAAAAACTTATTATTTGCGTTAAAAATAAGAAATATTATTTAAAAAATAGCAACCAAGAATTTGTGATTGCCACCAAGGTTATGTTGGACAATTTCATTCGCCGCATAAGTGAAAATTCTTTATACGCCTACAACGAAAGCCTAATTCAGGGTTATATAAGTTTGCCAAAAGGTGTGAGGGTTGGCATTTGCGGCAGTTACGTTTTTGACGGCGATAAATTGATTACAATCAAAGATTTCCAGTCGGTGAACATTCGCATACCGCACCAAGTTAAAAATTGCTGTTTGAATGCTTATGAATATCTTGTTGATGGCGAAAATGTGCAAAATACTTTGATAATTTCGCCGCCAGGCGCAGGCAAAACCACATTTTTAAGAGATTTTGTGCTTCAACTTTGCGAACATAACATTTCAAAAAATATTTTAATTGTTGACGAACGAAACGAAATTTGCTCTTGTGTGGAAGGAGAGCCAGCACTATCTCTTGGCGGATTTTGCGACATTATTGCAAACTGCAACAAGCGTTTGGCGTTTAAAAATGGAATAAGAAGCATGTCGCCAGATATTATTGTGACAGATGAATTGGACCTGGATAAGGACTTAGATATTATCAAACAAGCACTTAACAGCGGGGTGAAGGTTGTGGCAACTATTCACGCAAAAGATGTCAACGAATTGCGCCGAAAATCAAGTTTTGAAAATGTTTTAGAAGAAAACTATTTTGCTCGTTTTGTTGTGTTGGGCAGCGAAAATGGTCCAGGCACTTTAAACGCAGTTTTTAATGAAAAACTTAATTGTTTGTATTGCAGGTGAGCATGAAATGGATTTTAATTTTAGTGCTGATTGTGGTTATAATGCTGATTGCGATTTCTTTAAGCGAGCAATACAAGGATAAATTTGACTTCTATTCAAACCTCAAACAATTTTTAGACCAACTTAAAATCAATGTTTCTTTCAAACAAAACATATTGAACAAATTCATCGAAGAGCACAACGGACAAAGGCAATTTAAGGTTTTTATTATGGATTATCAACAATACTTAAAAACTAACACGCTGGACTTTTCAAATTTAAAATTGCTTGAACATGAAGAGAAAGTTGAATTAGAAAGCATTGTGAAAAACATAGGAAAATTTGATAAAGACAACGAAATAAAACAACTTGATGGGTTTTTGCAATCGATTGATGAAAAACTTCAGATTGCTAAAGAAAACAAAACAAAAATGTGCCCAATGATAATTAAATTATCGCTTTTGTTTGCGCTTGCGATGGCAATTCTGTTGATTTAAGTTAAAAAGGAATTTGTGTATGGAAATTATTTTTAAATTGGCTGGAATAGGCTTGATAACGTCGATTGTTAACCAAATTTTAAAATATTGTGGCAAGGAAGAAATCGCCTCAATAACCACGCTTGCAGGGCTGATTATAAGCCTTTTAGTTGTGGTCGATTTGGTTCAGCAATTGTTTTCAACTGTAAAAACCTTATTTGTATTTTAGGTGAATATGGCAATTCTTTTGAAGATAATTGCCATTGCTTTTGTAACAATTTTGGCAAACATTTTGGTTAAGCAAACGCGACCAGAAATTGCCATAATCATTTCAATTGTTGGCAGTGCCTTAATTATTATCATGATGATAGACAGTATAAAACAAGTGTTGTCTAACTTTTTTTCCATATTTGAAACAACGGGTATAAACAACAATTTGTTAGCACCTTTGTTCAAAATTATTGCCATAGGTTACATTGCCGAATTTGCTTCAAATGTTTGCGTTGACGCGGGGGCAAGCAGCATTGCGGACAAAATATTGTTCGCTTCAAAAATCATCATCTTGTTGATATCTCTGCCAATAATAACCACAGTGATTGATATGGTTGTGGGGTTGCTATGAAATCTGTAAAGATGAAACATCGTAAACTAAATTTTAAAATGCTAAATGTGAAAAATCCAAGTTTGGCAGTTAAAAAAATCACAATCCTGTTTATGATTGCAATTGTGCTGATATGCTGCTTAATAACTCCTCAACCAGCATATTGCGCCGACCCAAACACCACAAAAACAACTGAAGAACTTAACAATTCAGTGGTTGAAGAATTGAATCAAATTGATTTTTCAGTTTTTAACAACATTTTGGCAAGCATTGAAGAAAACAATTCCAATATTTTTAAAATATCCAACATAAAAAATTCCGTTTATAACGTAATTTCAGGCAAAAACGCAGTGAACTATTCAAGCATGTTCACAAGCGTGTTGAGTTTGGTTGGTGGTTCAACTCTTAAATGTATGCCACTGTTTTCAGTTATTGTTGCAATAGGTGTGGTTGGCAACATGTTAAGCGGTTTTAAAAGCAAATTTAACGAAAAATCAAGTGCCAACTTAATTCAACTTGTTTGCTTTATGGCAGTTTCTGTTCTGGTGATTGCCATGACTAAAAATTTGATTTCAACCGCCACGCAGTCAATCAAAAACATGGCAAATCAAATGAACGCAATATTTCCAATTTTGCTCACACTGATGATTGGTTTAGGGGCAGCAAGCACGGCCTCTGTGTTCCAGCCAGTTGTGGCAATAATGTCCACTTACATTGCAGATTTCTTCACTTACTTTATATTGCCGCTGTTCACAGTGAGTTTTGTGTTTTCAATCATATCAAATTTAAGTGACAATGTTAAATTGGACAAGTTCAACGCATTTATTTCAAGTTTCTTCAAATGGAGTGTGGGTTTAATTTTCACAATTTTCTTTGCTGTTTTTGCTTTGCAGGGCTTAACAGCCGGCAAGTTCGACAGTTTAAGTATTCGCACAACAAAATATACAATCAAAAGTTATTTGCCAGTTATGGGAGGCTACGTTGCTGACGGCATGGATTTAATTTTGTCCAGCACACTGCTAATTAAAAATGCAGTCGGTTTTGTGGGCATTTTGCTTTGCATGTCAACAATCATTTCTCCATTAATCCAGATTGCTATTTTCAGTTTGGTTCTTAAACTTGTTTCTGCAATTTTACAATCAATGGGGGAGGCAAAAACTTCCAATTTCTTAACTGCGGTTTCCAAATCCATAACCATGTTATCTTCCGCCATAATTGCGGTTGGGTTTATGTATTTGTTGTCTGTTGGCTTGGTTATGACAAGCGCGAATGTGGTGATTTAATGAAAATTTATATTTTAAGTATTTTAGGCATAACACTGTGCGGAGTGCTGATTGACATTATTTTGCCAGCTGGTTCAACCAGCAAATATATCAAAAGTGTTTTTGCAATTTTTGTTGTTGCTGTGGTGTTGAACCCCGTTATAACATTTTTTGCCAACACAAAAGATTTGTGCATTAAATATCAAGACGTTGAAGTGAATGAAAAGCTTATCAATTACATAACAAAACAAAAAGTTGAGCAAACAAAAAACAGCATAATTTTGGACTTAAATAACCAAGGAGCAAGCGGTGTCGACATAACATTGCATTTTACGCTTGAAAACAATGAAATTGTCTATAATTCGTGCATTGTAAATTTAAAAAATTTAGTCTATAAGCCATTGGACAAGCATAATAGTAAATATGAGTTGATAACTGAAGTGGTGAAACAACACACAAATTTAATTGATGAGGTGATTATTTTCGATGAGTGACAATGAAAAGAAAATCAAATTCAAATGGCTTGAAAAACTCAAAAACATTAAACACATTGAAATTTACGTTGCCGTCATATTTGTGGTTGTGCTTTTGCTGATTTATTTGTCAAACAGTCAAAGTTCTGGCAGCAAAACAAAGATAAACAAGCAGACAAGTCAGGGCGAATTGACTGTTACAGCATACGTTTCAAACCTAGAATCGGATTTGGAGGACGTGCTTTCAAACATTAACGGAGTTTCTGCAGTCAAAGTTATGATAACTCTGGATATGAGCAATGTCAGCGTTGAAGACTCCAAAATCAGCATAAACACATTCCCACCAGTTAAAGGTATCATTATTACAGCTAAAGGGCTAAATGACACAGCAAGAAGACTCAAAGTACTGCATGCTGTTGAGGCAGTTGTTGATGTTACAAATGGAAACATCGAAATTTTATCAAGTGAATAGGAGGATTTATGAAAAAAACATTAAGCAAAAGGAAAAAAATTATAATTTTATCAGTTATGGTTGCATTGTTGTTGGTCACTGGCTATGTTAATGTTGCACTTAACAGTTCACTTTCAACTAAAGCAACACAGACAAGCACAACAAGTGCAAGTTTTTATGCAACTTATCGCACCGAACGTGAGGCAACAAGAGCACAAGAAATGCAATTTTACGACTCAATTTTAACAAGCGCATCTTCAAGCGAAACAGCCAAAAAAGAAGCCGAGGCCAACAAGCAACAACTCATTGATATGATGGAAAAAGAACTTGTTACTGAAGGCATTATTCGCGGAAAAGGCTTCAACGACGCTATTGTTTCTTCTTCAAGTTCAAACGTAAATGTGTTTGTTCAAACAGCTGAATTAACACAAGCAGAAGTGGCTCAAATTGCAAGTGTTGTTACACGTCAATTGGGTTGCGAGTTGGACAAAGTTATCATAATTCCATCTGTTTAACCTCTTGAAATAAATAACTTGCAAAAAATAATGTTTAACCTTAAAATTGTTGCTAAATTATTTAATGTTGTGTTATACTAAGCATAGAGGTTTTTATGGCACAAATTAAAAATTTTAATGGCGAAAATGAAACTTTAATCAATAAAAACATGGTGGTTTCAATCATAAGTCTTGCAACAAAGGAAATCTCAGGGGTAATTGATTTATATCAACCAAAAAGATTTTTCTTTAAAAAATTGTTTGACTCAAACATTGGTCGAGGCGTTCGTGTTAAATACACTAAGTCTGGTGTGGTGATTGATATTTACGTGGTGGTGGACACAACCGTTGAAGTTAACGACATTGTCTACCGAGTGCAACAAAACGTTAAAAACAGTATTTATTCATTGCTGCCATTGAAGATTGTTTCTATTAATGTGCACATCATGGATGCTGAAAAAATTCTCTCTTAATAGAGAGAGTTTTTGTATTTTACCATAACATTAGGAGAAAATCATGAAAAGAACAGAAATGCGTGAACTCGCTTTCAAAACAATATATTCAAGGTTATTTAACCCAGAAGATGACGAGGAATTGCTGGAAAACGCAGATGCGGATGCATTACAATTTATCAACATAGTGCTTTCTCATTTTGCATCACATTATCAAGAGATTAACGACAAAATTTCGTCAAAACTTAAAGGCTATACAATTGAAAGGCTTTATAAAATTGATTTGGCAATTCTTGTTTTGGCAGTTATTGAATTGGATTATATCAAAGAAAATCCTAAACAAGTTGTTATTAATGAATGCGTTGAATTGGCAAAAAAATATTCAACAGACAAAAGCCCAAAATTTTTAAATGGCGTTTTGGCTGATTTGTTTAATTAGTTCTAACCACAATGAAGATTTTTACAGTTTCACAAGTTAACAAATTAATCAAGGATTTGATTGACAACGAAATTATCTTGGAAGATATAACCGTTACGGGAGAGTTGTCTAGTTTTTCCGTAACAAGAGGAATTGCTTATTTTACTTTAAAAGACAACGAAAATTTGCTTTCCTGTGTGCAGTTTGGCTGCAAGCAAGAGTTTAAAATTGGCGACATGGTGCAATGTTCTGGCAACGTTAAATATTACCCAAAGGGCGGCAAATTGTCGCTTAACGTTATTAAAATTGAACTATGTGGGCAAGGAGAGTTATATCAGCAATTCTTGGCACTGAAAGAAAAACTTGAAAAAGAGGGTTTGTTCGACGAGTTCAATAAAGTGCCACTGCCGCGTTTTGTTAATTCAATTGGTGTGGTCACAAGTTCCACTGGTGCGGTTTTACAAGATATTAGAAACATAACAAACAGGCGCAATCCTAATCTTGATATTTATGTTTACGACGCACAAGTTCAAGGCAAGTTTGCGGTGGAGCAGGTTATTGAAGGCATATCTTATTTTGACAATTATTCCAACGTAGACGCTATTATCGTTGCGCGTGGTGGCGGCAGTATTGAAGATTTAGCTCCGTTTAATGATGAAAAACTGGCAAGAATTGCCTATATTTGCAACAAACCATTAATAAGCGCTGTTGGGCATGAAACTGATTTCAGTATTTTGGATTTTGTGGCAGATCTGAGAGCACCAACTCCGAGTGCAGCAGCGGAATTGGTTACATTTGACAAAAATGAAATGAGCAAATATGTTAAAGAAACCCTTCAGCAAATTGAAAATTTAACAACAAATAAACTTCAAATGCTTGAAACGGCAAATCAAATGTCCATTTTAAACATTGAAAAGCGCGTAAATGAGTTGGTGAACGATGAATTGCTGCATATAAATGAACTGCTCAATATTTGCGACAACAATATTGAAAAATTAGTTTTAAATACAACACATAGTGTAAATATTGCAATAAACACACTAGATAAACTAAATCCGGCCAAAATTTTAAGCAGAGGATTCGCTTGTGTTAGCGTTAATGAACAGCCTGTTAATTATAAAAACGCCAAGGTTGGAAATTTGGTTGAAATTGTTGCTGCAGACGTGAAATTGGCCGCAACAATCACAAAAAAGGAGAAAGTATGTTGGAACAAAACATTAAAAGGTTAGAAGAGATTGCAGAAAAACTTGAAAAAGGCGCAACATTAGACGAAAGCCTTAAATTGTACGAAGAAGGCTGCAAACTTGCAAAATCTTGCTTAAATGATTTGGAAAAAGCCAAAGGTAAGATTATAATGATTAAGAAAGAATTTAACGAAAAGGAAAAACAAGATGGAGAAAAATAATAACGAAAAACAATTTGTTGACAATATTGCCGATATTAACGAAAATTTTGCACAATGGTATACAGACGTTGTTCTTAAAACTGACATGGTTGACTACGGCCCAGTTAAAGGCACAATGGTTATTAAACCATATGGTTATGCGGTTTGGGAAAATATTCAAAATTATTACAATTTGGAATTTAAAAAGCAGGGCGTTAAAAATGCCTATTTCCCAATGCTTATTCCAGAAAGTTTTTTGAAAAAAGAGGCAGAGCACGTTGAGGGTTTCGCTCCTGAAGTTGCTGTTGTAACCTATGCTGGTGGCGAAGATTTGGCTGAAAAACTTATAATCCGCCCAACAAGCGAAACAATCATTTGCGATTGCTACTCAAAATGGATTAAATCTTATCGTGATTTGCCTGTTAAAATGAACCAATGGTGCAATGTTGTGAGATGGGAAAAAACAACCAGACCATTCCTTCGCACTAGTGAATTTTTGTGGCAAGAAGGGCACACTGTTTATGCCACTCCTGAAGACGCAGAACGCGACACACAAACCATGCTTAAAGTTTATGCAGACGGCTTGAAAAACCTTATGGCGATTCCAACACTCACAGGCAGGAAAACAGAAAACGAAAAATTTGCAGGCGCAAAAGCAACTTATGGCATGGAAGCAATCATGCACGACGGTAAATGCCTCCAAGCAGGCACAACTCATGATTTGGGTCAAAATTTTGCAAAAGCAAGTGGCATTAAATTTTTAAACGCAAAAGGTGAGTGGGAATATGGCTACTCCACAAGTTGGGGCATCAGCACACGTCTTATTGGTGCGCTTGTTATGGTTCACGGTGACGAACGCGGCTTGCGTATGCCTCCAAATGTTGCTCCTATTCAAACAATAATAATCCCTGTGGCAAGCAAAAAAGAGGGCGTTGTTGAAAAATGCACAGAAGTTTTAAACAAACTTCTTAACGCTGATTTGCGCGCAGAAATGGACAATTCAAACAACACTCCTGGCTGGAAATTTAACGAATATGAAATGAAGGGCGTGCCTCTTCGTTTGGAAATTGGGCCAAGAGATATTGAAAATGGCGTAGCAACAGCAGTTCGTCGTGACACTCACGAAAAGGTTCAATTGCAGTTAAATAATCTCGTTTACGAGGTTAAAAATTTGCTTGCAGACATTCAACAGAACATGTATAACCAAGCGTTGACAAACCTCAATAACGCCATTGCAGAAACAGACAAATTTGAAGAATTAGTTAACGAAGTCAATAATAGAAAAGTGGTGTTGGCATATCATTGCGGAGAGGCAGAGTGTGAAACAGCAATTAAAAATGAAACAACCATCAAAACTCGTGTTATTCATTCGTACGACAATTCACATAAATGTATTTATTGCGGCAAGCCAAGCAAATATCGTGTGTATTTCGGCAAACAATATTAAGAATAAACCAATTTGTTTCACTAATGCTCATAAATATGGTTTGTTGTTAAAAACAATAAAAAACCGCAGGTTACACCTGCGATTTTTTGTATTAAGAAAATAATTGGTAGCCTTAACGAGAATCGAACTCGTGTCCCAGCCTTGAGAGGGCCGTGTCCTAACCTCTAGACTATAAGGCCATATTTTAAATTACACTTTTTTAATTTAACACAATTTTTTGAAATTTTCAAGTAAAAATATTAAATTTATTTAAAATGTTTATAAAATTTAACCTTTGGTTAGTATTTGATTTTGAAAGTTAACCAATAGTTGATATAATGTTTAGTATGAAGAATGACACATTTAGAAAATCAATTATTAAGCAACGCTTGGTTGAATAAATTGAAGCATCTAAATTATCATTGTGCAAAATTGCAGAGCAGGTTGGTTGCTCATGCAGTATGTTAAGTCAATATAAAAGCACAAACAAATTGCCAACTCTTGTTATGCTTGCAAAAATTTGTGAAGTTGTTGGCGCTGATGCTAATTACATTTTAGGGATTTCAGCCGATTAAATTTGGCTTTGTTTTGATTGCAAATGAAGAAAGAACGCTGGTTTAATTATAGACCTTTGTGCCTAGTTTTTGGATTTTTAGTGCTAGGTAGTATTTTTGCGTTTTATTGTTTCTTTGACAAAAACAACTTTTCCTCACATTTTATGCCAAGAACCATAAGTTTGATAACACTTTTGGTTGTGATTGGTGTGAACATATTTTTCGCAATTCGCAACAAAAGTTTAAAGTTGTTGCTTGTTCCGCTAATTTCATTAATTGTTGGTGCAGGCATGTTCTCCATTTGTTTGTTAACTTATAACAGTAAAAATTTCACACCACCAAAACAGGTAAGTGCAAGAATTTATATGGTTGAAGACCATGGTTTAACTCAAAAAGTATATGCCGACAACCTTTATTTTGACGGCATTAAAACCAAAGGCAATATTGCAATAACAATTAAAGACACAACTTATCAATTTGACAACATAAAAGTTGGTCAGCACATAAAATTTAAACCCAACACATTTTCTCAACTTGATTTGCTTTATTATAACGAACCAACCGCATATTATTACAAAGCAAACATTAGATATTCTGCCTATGCAAATATTTTTGACATTAAATTTGAAAACAAATCGAACACCTTGGCAGAAATTGTGCGTAATAAAGTCAAAGACGTGCTTGGGTTAGGGTTAAACAACGGCAATACAGAACTGACATATTCCGCCTTGTTTGGTGACAAAACAATGCTTAGCGAAACAAGTGGTGAAGCGTTCAAACTGTCTGGCACGGCACATTTGCTGGCTGTTTCAGGCTTGCACGTGGGTATTGTGGTTGCAATCATCAACTATATTTGCAAAAAATTTAAAATAAAAGGCTGGATTAAAGTTGTTTTAGTTGCCGCATTGCTGGCATTTTATATGTATTTGTGCGATTTTTCAACTTCAATTGTAAGAGCTTCTGTCATGAGCATTGTAGTTTTAATTGCCCCTCTGGTTTACAGAAAATATGACAGCCTTTCCGCAATTTCATTTGCTGGAATAATATGCTTTATTCTGGATCCATTGTTCGCTTTTGACGCGGGCGGAGTGATGAGTTTTGCTTGCGTTTTTGGAATTTGCTTCTTCAGTAACTCAATAAACAAAGTCCTTTCAAAAACAAAATTACCTCAATCTATCACGCAAAGTTTGGCAATAAGCAGTTCAACATTGATTTCTTTAATGTTTATTTTGGCTTACTATTATAAAAATTTGAATTTAATTTCTCTTGTTGCAAACATAATTTTAATTCCTCTTTTTACAATTGGCTTTATTATATGTTTTTCTGCAGGATTTTTGGGTTTAATTTGCAAACCTTTGGGATATTTGCTTATGCCAGTAAATTATCTGTTCGACGCAATAGGACTAATTTCAAACATTTTGGGCAATTTGCCATTTGCAAATTTTGAAACAATTCAATTGCATTACATTTCAACTGTGGTTTATATGTTTTTGCTAATTTTAATGTCGCGCATAACAACCGCAAAACCAGAGCATAAAACTATGGTTATTCTTCCAACAGTTGCAATTTTGTTTGCAATTATGCTATAATAGAACCATGAAATTTGTTGAACTAAACAAAGAACTTAAAACAAACATAAATCACTTGTACGTTTTGACTGGTGACGATGTTTTTTTGCAAAATCAGGCTGTTTCGCTTATAAAATCTGCCACGATCAAGGATTTAGAAGAATTTAATTTTGCTAAGTTTGATGCGGAAAAAATGTCCAAACAGGAATTTTTGGCCCAACTGGAAACTTTGCCAATTGCAAATGACTATCGCATGATTGTATTAAATGAGCCATCAAATGATATTTGTAATGTTTTGAGCAAATATCAATTTGAGGACTTTCAAGTGGTGGTTGTTAAAAATTCAAAGTTGGCTGCAGGCGAACAGGTTGATTGCAGCAAACTAGACAGGGCAGACACAACCAAATATATTTTAAATTTTTTCACAAAGCGCGGATTTCAAATTCAAGAGCAGGCTGTTGATTACATTATTGACGCAACTGGGGCAAACATGTCCAAAATCAGCAACGAACTTAACAAAATTGCTGCTTATATGCATGGTCAAACCTTAATTACAATTGAAATCGTTACGAATTTAGTGTCTAACAGCAGCGAATATGTGAGTTACATGCTCACCAACGCAATTGACAACAAATCGTTTATGGATTATCAAAAAATTATAAACACAATGTCTAAATCTCAATCTGCAGGCGATATTTTTGCCATGTTAGGCAAGTATTTCAGGCGCATGCAATACATTTGTCTTAATAAAGACGATAACAAACTTTCTTCAATTTTAAACATTAAGCCATATGCAATAAAAATGGCAAGGCAGAACATTTCAAAAAATGGTTCAAAGTTTTATTTAGCATTATATCAAAAATATATTGACTTGGATTACAAAATTAAATCCGGCAAAATTTCTGCCGATAACGCGCTTTACGAATTAATTTTTTAAAGGACTTAAAATGCGAGTTTCTCTTAAAATTATCAAAAGCAAAAGAAAAACTATGTCGCTTTCAATAAATAGCAACGCAGAGTTGATTGCACGCGTTCCTTTGAACTACAGCAAAGAAAGGCTAGACAAGTTTATTAAAGAAAAATCGGCTTGGATTGCAAAATATGTTAAACAGGCAGAGAATAACAAACAAAAATTTGCTCCATTAATGGTTGCTAATGGCGAAACTATTGTTTTGTTTGAAACCAATTACACAATTCTCATTGGCAATTATAAACGCAGTAAAATTGCCGACAATAAAATTTTTTTAACGGAAAAAGAGAGCAAACGCCAATTGATTGCTTTAATTAAAAAATTGACTTTAAAATACACGTCAATTCGAGTTGAACAAATTGCAAAGCAGTTCGGGTTTAATTATGGCAAAATCAGGGTTGGAACAGCAAAAACTGCTTGGGGCTCATGCAACTCAAAAAACAATCTTACATTCACTTACAAATTGGCACTTACACCATATTTTGTTGTGGACTATATTATAATACACGAATTGTGCCACACAAAGGTAAAAAACCATAGTAAAAATTTTTATGATTTAGTTTCAAAATGCATGCCAACTTATAAATTGAAAGAACAATGGTTGAAATCCAACAGGGGAGTAATTAATATCATTTAAAAGCAAAAATAACACAAAAAAAGTGGGGGTATAACCTCACTTTTTGTTTTTAAAAACTATGCTTTGGTTTTGTAAGCGCTTAATCTTGCTTTTTTTCTGTTAGCAGTTGTTTTTTGCAAAATACCCTTAGAAACAGCAGAATCAATTAAAGAAAATGTTTCACTCAAAATTTTGCCAGCATTCTCATCATTAGCATCAACAGCAAGTTTGTATTTTTTAATGTAAGTAGCAATTTTTGATTTATATGATTTATTTTCTTCAGTTTGTCTATTAATAACGTCAATACGCTTTTTTGCTGATTTAATATTAGCCATTTAAACCTCCAATTCGCACTTAGTATAACAAATTGACAGTATTTTGGCAAGTGGTTTTTACAATTTTTTGCATTTTACTGACAAAATTATCAATTGCAAGCAAATTTTTTGAATGCAACCCTTAAATTATCACAACAAATCAAATTTAAGCGTAACTAATATTATGTTAAATAAATTAAAGCCAACCATTGCCGTTGTTGACAGCGGAATTGGTGGTATCAGCGTTTTAAATCAGTTAATTCAAAAATACAAGTTTGGAAATTTTTTGTATTTTGCCGATAATCTTCATATGCCTTATGGCAACAAAAAGTCCCAATTTATTGAAAAACGCCTTGAACAAATCATTCAATATTTGAACAAATTTTATTGTCCAGATATGATTATAATTGCATGCAACACTGCCTCTAGTGTTGTTGACTGCAGTAAATATGATAATGTTAAAACAATATTGTTTGACAAATCAAATCCTATATTGGCAACAAAACTAACCTCCAAACAATTGGCAGGTTTTAATGTGATTGCTGACAAGAATTTAGCCTCTTTGATTGAACACAAAATAAATAAACCAACCTTACTATTGCAAAACATAAAAGAGCATGCTAAAAAGTTAAAACTGAATAAATATCCTATTTTGACTCTAGGTTGCACTCATTACGAATTAATAAAAGACATGTTTGAAAAAGTCTGCCCAAACACAAAGTTCATTTTAAACAGCGCCAAATTGATTGAACAAATAGACTTTGCACCAGAGCAAAACTATTTAACAATCAAGATATTGCTTTCAAAAAAAGATGAGCGTTGCGAAAAATTGATAAATTCACTTATAAAAACAAATCAAGCCTAAACAAACCAGCGAGATTTACCATTAAGCATTTGTTGTTCAATCAAGTTCAAAAGATACTCTTTTGGTCTTATTTTTGCTGTTGCAACAATCTCTTCATTGCACACTAGGGAATATGTTATTTCATTATGCTTGAAAATGTCGCTGTCTTTAATTTCAATCTTGCCATTTTTCTCCATAACACTTTCTAAAATAAAATTACTATCTCCATATGCTTTTATTAATGAATAGTGATTGCTTTTAATAGCGTCAAAATAAATATAACTGCCCGTTTTGTCCATTTGAATTTCTAACGCTGTTGGTTCAATTTGTTTAATTTCAGGCAAGTTGCCGGCTTTAAAGTAATCATAGGCTATATATCTTTCAACATTAGTCATAGGAGCAACTATTGTGTGATTGGTTTCATATTCGTTAATATCATATGCGGCGCGAACAATATCATCCGGACAGGTGAATGCAGCAGGTCTTTGAGATGAATATAAATTTTCAAAAATACGCTTATTAATTTCGGTTGGCTGATTGGAACTATGTAGATGGTTATCTAACGCATTGTTCTTAATATCCGCAATCCAAGTTAATGCAGTATGCTTTGAAGTGTAAGCAACATTAAACAAATCTGTGTTGGCTTGTCCATTATAGGCAGTTCCGGTTTTGGAAGCAATTTCATAAGGTAAATCATTCAAGCGCTTTGCAGTGCCAGATTTAACAGTTTCTTTAAGGCAATCTGTCATTAAAAAGCAACTCGCATCGTCCATAACCTTTTCGCTATACTGCTGAGTGGTGTAAACAACATTCCCGTCCTTGTCTAAAATTTTATTAATAAAGGTTAAAGGTCTATATTCGCCCATATTGGCAATTGTGGTATATGCGTTTGTCAATTGAATGAATCCAACGCCTTTGCTTAATGCACCCAAAGCCAAAGAAAGGTTTAAGTCCTGTGCGGTTAAGTTTATTCCAAAATCAGCAAGCGTGCTTTGCGCTTTATTTAACCCCAAATAGTCCAAAGCCTTAACAGCCGGAATGTTGGTTGACTGGGCAACAGCGTTGCGCACGGAAATGTAACCAGCAAAGCCTCCGCCTGCGTTTTTTGGAGAAAAACCATTATAGTTTATAGGTTCATCTAATAATAGGGTGGCGGGAGATAAAATGTTATATTTAAAGCATGGCAAATATACCGCTATTGGCTTTATAAGCGAGGCTGGTTGACGCTTTACATTATGCAAATTGTAGTTGCTGTTGCAGTAATACGCCAAAATCCTGCCGTCATTGTCTGCCACAATTGAAACACTGTCTAAATTTTCATTAAACAACTCTTGCGCTGATGACAGCACATTTTTGTTGGACTCAACAACATTTGCTTGAAGTTCATCATCTTTGTTTGTAATAATCTCATAATCTCGATTTATTAACTCTCGTTCGGTAATATTAAGCAATGAGCATGCCTCAAAAATGGCTTCTCGTTCATAACTGGAGTTTCCGCTTGCAGTTGGTGCAATTTCGATTTCGCTATTAACAACACTTTCAAATTCTGTTTGTGAAATATCTTTTTGCGATAGCATTGCTTTTGCCACAACATTGCGCCTTTCAATTGAATTGGTATAATTGGTTTTGGGCGAATATTTGGCAGGAGATTTTATCAAACCTGCCAAACAACATGCCTCGCTTAAGGTTAAATCCTGCGCTTGTTTGTTGAAATAAACCCTTGCGGCATTTTCAATTCCATAAGCATTTTGACCAAAATATATGGTGTTTAAATACATTTCCAAAATCTCGTTTTTACTAAATTTTTTTTCCATTTTTATTGCAAGAATAATCTCTTTAACTTTCCTTTCATATGTTTTTTCGTTGGAAAGCAACGCGTTTTTAATCAGTTGTTGGCTGATTGTTGACGCTCCCTGAGATTTTGATTTAGAGGTTAAATTGACCACACCTGCCTTTAAAATTCGTTTAAAATCATAACCATTATGCTGATAAAATCGCTTATCTTCAATGTCCACAAACGCCTTTAAAACATAGGGAGGCAAACTTTCAAGTTCTGTTATGGTGCGGTTTGAATTGTAAAGAGTGTTGTCTTGCCCAGAAGCGGAATAAACTTTTATGCCATTATTCACACTTGTTAATTTTGAAATGTCTAAATCATATTTGTTGTAAAGCACTGTAAAATAGGTGAGTGCAGAGCAAAACAAGGCAGCAAAAAGAACACAAACAACAAGCAAAACCTTAATACAAATTTTACTTGCCTTTTTATTCTCTTTTTGCTGCTTTTTTAGGCTTTGCTCCTGTCCATTTTGGCTGCTTAGTTTTTTCATTGTTTTATTATTTGCAAAATGTAGAAAAATAATTGAAATTGTAATATTTTAGTTGAAAATTGAGCCAATTTTAGTTATAATGTATCTTATGAAAGATTTAAGCGGAAAATTTTACCATATTGAAACATACGGCTGCCAAATGAATGTGCACGAAAGTGAAAAACTGCGTGGCATTCTTTCAACTTTTGGCATGGCTGAAACTGACGACATTGAACAGGCTTCAATGGTTCTTTTTAACACTTGCTGTATTCGCGAAGGTGCGGAAGATAAAGCATACAGCAATATTGCAGCATTAAAGAAGTGGAAGCAAGCTGACCCTGACCGAATTATTGTTGTTTGTGGTTGTATGCCTCAACAAAAAAATGGCAAGTATGACTTTAAAAAGCGCCTCACTTTTGTTGATATAGTTATTGGGACGCACAACCTTAACATTTTGGGCGAATATTTGAAACGTTTGCTGCAAAATCGCAAACGCATTGTTGAAATTGTTGACGCACCAATTAATGGCATGGAAACTGAGCAATGCGTAAGAGATGACAAGGTTAATGCTTATGTTAATATTATTTATGGATGCAACAAATTTTGCACATATTGCATTGTCCCTCACGTACGTGGGCGTGAAACAAGCCGTCCTATGCAAGATATTTTTGATGAGGTTAAAAACCTTGTTCAAAAGCAAAATTATAAATACATAACACTGCTTGGTCAAAATGTAAACTCTTATGGCAAGGATTTAACACCTAAAACCAATTTTGCAACACTGTTAACAGAACTTTGCAAAATTGAGGGGGACTTTAAAATTAAATTCATGACCTCTCATCCAATGGATTTTGATTTAAACCTTATCAAAGTAATGAAAGAGGAAGACAAGGTTGCAAAAGCACTTCATTTGCCAGTTCAATCTGGAAGCTCAAAAGTTCTTAAACGCATGAACAGGCATTACGATATAAAGCACTATTACAAAATTATTCGCAAAGTTAAGCATTCTATGCCTAATATTTCGCTTTCTACAGACATTATTGTTGGTTTCCCAGGCGAAACAGATAAAGACTACAATCAAACAGTTAAATTGCTTAAAAAAGTTAAATACGACCAAGTTTTTGCCTTTATGTATTCGCCAAGATCAGGAACTCCAGCTGCAACATTCGAAGACCAAATTGACGAAGAAGTAAAGAACAAACGTGTTAATGATTTGCTTAAAAAGCAAAGAATAATTCAAAAAGATTTGATGGCAAAGACAATCGGCAAATCTTACAATTGCTTAATTCGTATGGTTAACGGCGTTGCCATGGGTTTAACAGATGGTGGAAGGGAGATTTATTTGCCAAGTTATAAATTTAATAACGAAAATTATTTTGCAAACGTTAAAGTTGAAGGTATAAGAAATCATAAATTGTCTGGGGTGGTTATTGATGATTGAATCATATGTAAATAAAGAAATTTTTAACTCTAACAACAAAAAACTTTCTCCAGTTATTAAGCAATATCTTTCAATTAAAGAAAACAATGAGGATTGCATTATATTCTACCGCCTTGGTGATTTTTATGAATTGTTTTTGGACGATGCCGTAATTGGCAGCAGAATTTTGGATTTGACCTTAACTGGGAAAGATTGCGGCGTGGGCGAGCGTGCGCCTATGTGTGGCGTGCCATTCCATGCATATGAGTCTTATGCGCAACGCTTGATTGAACGCGGATATAAGGTTGCAATTTGCGAACAAACTGATGAAATTAGAAATGGGCTGGTTCAACGCGAAATTGTGCGCATAATAACCCCTGGCACTGTTGTTGAAAGTTCAATGCTCAACGAGCGCAAAAATTCATATATAATGTGTATATATGCTGAAAAGAACACCATATCTTATGCTTATAGTGATTTATCAACAGGTGAAATTAAAGTTGCAGAATATTCTGGCAACAACATTGCAGAGTACATAAACGACCAAATTGTTAGAATTATGCCAAGTGAAATTATATGTAATAAACTCATGATGGAAATGAGCAAAAACTTGGTTTGTTTTTTGCGTGATGGATATCGTTTCACTGAATATTTTGACTGGGCATTCAACATTGCCGACGCTGAAAAACAAATTCTAAATCAATATGATTTAAAGTCTTTAAACGGCTTTGACATTGATTCTAAGTATTGCATTAGGGCAATTGGCGCATTGTTGGCATATTTTCAAGAAACTCAAAAGCGAGATTTAAAGCATTTGAATTTTCCAAAAAAGATTTATGACCAAGAGTTTATGTATTTGGACACAAACACTCGCCGTAACCTTGAAATTGAACAAACTCGCGAAGGGGACAGAAAGGGAACTCTGCTTTGGGTGTTGGACAAAACTTGCACAAACATTGGCTCTCGCTTGTTGCGAAACTGGGTTAGACAGCCACTTCAAAGCATAACTGAAATTGAACGCCGTTTAAGCATGGTTCAAAGCATGGTTGATGACACAGTTTTGCGTGCTAACCTTAAAATTGCCTTAAATGGAGTGCAAGACATTGAACGAATAATTGGCAAGGTTGGCTATGGAAGTTTTTCACCAAAAGACTGTGTTGCACTTAAAACATCACTCTATCAAGTGCCGGTTATAAAAAAGATTTTAATAAATAACAATAATCCAGAAATTGTTAAACTGGCAGAGCAACTTGTTGACGTGCACGAAATTGCCGATATGATTAATGCAATTATTGTTGACGAGCCACCACTTTTGTTCAAAAATGGAAATTACATTAAACCAGGTTTTAATGCAAATTTGGATCATATAAAGTCGCTTCGAGATAAGGCGTCTTCTTACATTACGCAAATGGAAAGCCAAGAACGAGAGAACACAGGCATAAAGACGCTTAAAATAGGCCACAATCGTGTGTTTGGCTATTATATTGAAATTGGCAAACAGTATGCTGAACAAGTTCCATTTAGATATGTCCGCAAACAAACAACAGCGAATGGCGAGAGGTATATCACAGAAGAATTGAAGCAATTTGAAGAAGAAGTTTTCACCTCTCAAGAAAAAGCACTTAATTTGGAAGAAAGCATTTTTGCTGAATTAAAAGAGCAGATTTTGGCAAACGCGCCAGTTTTGCAACAAATTGCACGCATTATAGCTCAAATAGACTGCATTTATTCGCTTGCAACAGTGGCAATCACCAATGATTATCACCGCCCAACAATAACCGACGGAAAGGAAATTAACATAGTGGCAGGGCGTCACCCAGTTGTTGAATTAATGCAAAAATCAAATGACTTTATTGCCAACGACTGCGTCTTGAACGAGGATGACCAACGCACAATGATTTTGACCGGGCCAAATATGGCAGGTAAATCAACATACATGCGTCAAGTGGCTTTGATTACTTACATGGCGCACATAGGCAGTTTTGTGCCAGCAAGAAAGGCTGATATTTGCTTGATTGACCGCATTTTCACCCGTATTGGCGCAAGCGACGACCTTTCAGTTGGCCAATCAACCTTTATGGTTGAAATGATTGAGGTTGCCAACATTTTGCATTACGCAACGAACAATAGCCTCATAATTTTGGATGAAGTAGGGCGCGGAACCTCAACTTTTGATGGGCTTTCAATTGCCTGGGCGGTTGTGGAATATTTGTCAAAACACCTTAATGCAAAAACTTTGTTTGCAACCCATTATCACGAATTAATGCAGCTTGAGGGTCTTTATGACGGCGTTAAAAACTTTTGCATTTCAATTAAAGAAATTGGCGGTCATTTGGTGTTTATGCGCAAAATCATGCGCGGCAGTGCCACAAAAAGTTATGGCATTGAAGTTGCAGGTTTGGCAGGCTTGCCAAAGGAAATAATAACCCGAGCAAAAGAATTGATAACTGAATTTGAGTCGCAAAAAGTTAGCAATACAGCACAAAAAGAAAGCGAAATTATAGATAATTTAAGGTCAATTGACCCTAATACTTTAACGCCATTAATTGCGTTTGACACATTGGTTAGATTGATTGATTTGGCAAAATAACTTGAAAAATTAAGGAGGATTTATGGCAATTAACATTTTGGATAGCATGATTATAAATCGCATTTCAGCTGGTGAAGTTGTTGAAAGTCCTTTTTCAATCGTTAAAGAATTGATTGATAACTCTCTTGACGCTGGGGCAGATAAGATTTCAATTGAAATTTTAAATGGTGGCATTGACTCAATCATTATAAAAGATAACGGAAAGGGCATTGACCACGATGATATGATTAAGGCTTTCTTACCTCATGCAACAAGCAAAATTGGAAAATTGGAAGATTTGGACGCAATTTCAACCCTAGGTTTTAGGGGAGAGGCTTTGGCAAGCATTTCGAATGTTACACAAACTAAAATAACAACAAAAACCTCTTCACAAGAGTTTGCATATCAAATGGAGGTTAATGGCGGCAATTTTGGCGAAATTCAACCAACAGAAAGCGACAATGGAACAAAAATTCAAGTCAACAACCTTTTCTTTAACACTCCTGCAAGAAGGAAATTCCTTCACAAGCCAAAACAGGAAGAAAGCCAAATCTCCAATATTATTGCCAGATATATTCTGGCTCACCCTGCAATTAATTTCACTTATATCGCGGACGGAAAAACAATCTTCAAAACAACTGGCAAAACCTTGCTTGACGCTATATATTGTGTGTATGGCGAAGAAGTTACTCAAAATATTATTCCTGTCAGCAAGGAATCTGGCAATATGAAATTGACGGGTTATGTTTCAAAAGTTGGTTACAGCAAGCCAAACACAACATATCAAACCCTGATTGTAAACAACCGCTATGTAATTGACGAAATTGTTTCAAAAGCGTGTTATATGGCATTCGAAGAATATTTAATGACAAGGCAATTTCCTTTTTATGTGCTTAACCTTGAAATGCCTGCGATTGACGTTGATGTCAATGTTCACCCAAGCAAAATCAACATTAAATTTGCTTCTCCAAGCGCTGTTTATGACCTAGTTTACACTGCCGCTCGCTCAGCGATATTTGACTCTTTAAACACAAAAGAACCTGATTTTAGCGAACAAAACGAACAACAAAACCCTTTAATAAATATTGATTTAAACAGCATGAGGGAAATTGAAATTGAGCCAACAATTAATCCGGTTTTAAACCAATCAACAACTCTAAAACAATCAAACTTCACACCTTTCAGTTTTTTCGATACTCCGGAAGAGCAGACAGAAACAACAACTGAACAAGATAATCCAATTTTGACAGATTTAAAAGCTAAATTTGACAATAATGATTTTAAGCCTGTTGAAGAAACATCAGAACAAAGCAACCAATATAAAGATATTGGCAGTTTTGTAGATTTCAAGGTTATTGGTCAACTTTTTAACGAGTTTTTGGTTATAGAAAAAGGCGAAAAAATGATTTTGCTTGATTTCCACGCTGGGCATGAGCGTTTAAATTACGATAAATTCACAAAAATGGTTGAAAATAGAAATATTGTTATTCAGGACCTGCTTGTTCCATACACAGCAAAATTAACAACCAACGAAGTTGAATATATCTTAACGTTGCAGCCAAAATTGCAAGAATTGGGATTTTCCGTTTCTAAAATTGATGACAGAACAATTGAAATCACGTCTATTCCAATGCAATTGAAAGATATAAATCTCAAGGATTTTGTCGATGATTTGCTGCATGACATGAGTAACTTAAAGCCACGCATGGACAATGAAATTCGTCATTATTTAATGCAAAAAGCCTGCAAAAGCAGCGTTAAGTCAGGCATGATATTGAATGAAATGGAAATAAATTCTCTGCTTAAAAATCTGGACGATAAAAAACCGGTTTTGCTTTGTCCTCACGGCAGACCAATTTTAACAATTATCAGTCGAGCAGAAATAGAAAAATGGTTTAAGCGAATAGTATGAAAAATAAAATAGTAATTATAACTGGGTTAACTGGAACAGGGAAGAGCGGACTCGCGGTTGAGGTTGCAGAGCAACATAATGGCGAAATTATTTCCGCTGACAGTGTGCAGATTTACAAAAAACTTAACATTGGCAGTGCAAAGGTCACTGCAGATGAAATGCACAATATTAAGCATTATTTGCTTGATATTAAAGAGTATAATGAAACCTACAATGTTAACGAATTTGTTCAAGATTGCATGGCTGCAATAAAAATAATTGTTTCAAAAGGAAAATTGCCAATTATTTGTGGTGGGACTGGGCTTTATATCAAGTCGCTCATTGAAGGTTACACATTTGGAGAATCTGCCAATCTTGAATTTAGGCAAAAATACCAAAAGCTAGCAGAAGAAAAAGGCAATGACTATGTTTGGCAAAAACTTAACGAAATTTCACCAGAAAAAGCAAAAGCAGTGCACCCAAACAATCTTAAGCGTGTAATACGTTATTTGGAACTTGCAAGTTGCAATGTTGAGCCACAAAAAGCCATAAGTCCATTAAAAGATTTTGACGTGTGCTGCGTGGGCATTATAGCAGAGCGTGAAAAGATTTATAAAAAATTGAATTTACGTGTTGAACAAATGATTGAGGCAGGGCTTGAGCAGGAAGTTGTAAATCTTGTTAAACTTGGCGCAAAACGCGAAATGCAGGCATTTAATTCAATAGGTTATAGAGAATGGTTTGACTATTTTGAAGGTAAAACAACCAAACAACAAACCATTGACTTAATTAAGCAACATAATCGCAATTATTGCAAACGACAACTCACATTATTGAAGATAATTCCAGGCATAAAATTGCTTAAAAAAGAGCAAGCAAAGGAAGAAATTGAGAGGTTTTTAGATGATTAATTTAAACAAAAATGCAATTGATATAGTTAGCGCAGCAGAACAAAAATGCAAACCTTATTTTGAACAAATTGAACAAATTGAGTTTGAAAATCAATTGAAAGTTCTTAATGCATTCAGCGAAAATAATGTTCAAGCATATCATTTTGCTGGCAGCAATGGTTATGGGCACAATGACATAGGCAAACAAAAACTTTGCCAAGTTTTTGCCTCAGTTTTTCACACTGAAGACGCTTTGGTTAGCCCATTAATCAGTTGCGGTACCGAAGCTATAACTAAATGCTTATTGGGGCTGCTTCGTCCAGGGCAGAACATGCTTTGCATTTCAGGAACACCTTACGACACATTGCACGACGTAATTTGGGGTGTTGAGGGCAAAAATGTTGGCTCGTTAAAAGACTACAATGTTTCTTACAATCAAGTTGAATTGGTGAATAACGATTTTGACCTGGATGCCATTGAACAGGCAATAAAAAAATTCTCTCCAGATTTGATTTATATTCAACGTTCTCGTGGTTATTCCTTAAGAAATGCACTTACAATAAACCAAATTGAGAATGCCATTAAAGTTGTTAGAAATTTAACAATCGCACCGATTTTGGTTGATAACTGCTACGGAGAATTCACAGAAACTCGCGAACCTACAGACGTTGGAGCAGATGTTGTTGTTGGCTCTTTAATCAAAAATCTTGGGGCAGGCATTGCACCTTGTGGCGGCTATGTTGCTGGCAAAAAAGATTTGCTGGAGTTGGTTTCATATCAAATTTCAAGCCCAGCAGTTGGTTTTGATGCAGGTGGTTATGAGTTGGGCTATAAAGCATTCTTCCAAGGTATATTCACAGCGCCTCACATTGTTGCTCAAAGCGTTAAGGTAGTGCGCTTAGCAAGCGTTGCAATTGCAGATTTGGGCTATACAACCATACCTAGCATAGACCAACCAATAAGCGACATTGTTTGCTGCATTCAATTCAATCAACCTAACAAATTGATTAATTTTGTAAAAGCAATCCAGCAGGGCAGCGCAATCGATAGTAACACTGTTCCAGTTCCTTGCGACATGGAAGGTTATGCAGACCAAATTATTATGGCAAGTGGAAGTTTTAATCAAGGCAGCACAATTGAACTGAGTTGTGATGGTCCGATTCGTCCGCCTTATGCAGGCTTCTTGCAGGGTTCACTCAGTTACGCTCATGGCAAAATCGGATTAATAAATGCAATCCAAACTTTGTTGTAATATTTAATAAACCAATCATTCAAAAGCAACCAAATTTTATGGTTGTTTTTTTATGTCTCAAAATTTGAATATTTATCAATTTTAATCAACTCAGTTATAGGGTAGGCAAGGTGTTAGAGTAAATTTAGTACCATTAAAATCAAAATTTAACTTAACAGGATATGTGGACATCCACAGGGGAGTGTAAAAGTTTGTATGCATATCATTGCGCAAAACACTTCTTTTGCGCAATGATATAGCCAAAATGACCATATTTTGCGTGGATAACCCATTTTTTGTCCACATTTTGAATTGTATTCTTAATTATGCCACAAATTTCGACCAACTATATTGTGGATTGATTTTTATTTATCTTTCAGTCGGTTTATCTAATTTATTAAAGGCCTTACAAAATTATAATTTCATTTCTTCCCAAAGACCCTTAACTCAAAATTAAAACATATTATTATTAAATTTTGAAAAATTAGATAGGTATTTATTCATCTTTTTAATTCAAAATCGCTCTCAGCGCATTTTAGCAATAACCCACTTTTTAATTTTTTTGTCTACTTGTAAAATTGATATATAAAATACAATATTTATCAAAATCTTAAAAAATTTGCGATGAAATGTTTGACTTTATAACATTTTGTCAAAACATTATATCTTTGCGTAAAAAAACCAAGTACAAAACTTGGTTTTAATTCAACTTATTTATATAATATCATAATTCAATTTTAATTTAAGTCTGCGTTAATTATCTATATCTAACATTTTTATTTTTTAGGCAAAATAACTTTTTTGCCACCCATATAACTTTGCAAGCATTCTGGAATTGTTATTGAACCATCTTTTTGATAATGATTTTCAATAAAAGCAATGATTGCTCTTGGGCTTGCAAGCACTGTATTGTTCAAAGTGTTAACAAGATATGTGCCATCTTTGCCCTTTGCACGAATGTTTAATCTTCTTGCTTGTGCGTCACCCAAAGTTGAGCATGAGCCAACTTCAAAGTACTTTTGTTGCCTTGGGCTCCAGGCTTCAATATCACATGATTTAACCTTCAAATCTGCCAAATCACCTGAGCAACAATCCAATTGGCGCACTGGAATTTCGAGGTTTCTAAACACGTCAACCGTATATTTCCACATTTTATTGTACCAATCCATAGCCTCTTCAGCCTTGCAAAGCACAATCATTTCTTGCTTTTCGAATTGGTGAACCCTGTAAATACCGCGTTCTTCCAAGCCATGCGCGCCGCCCTCTTTTCTAAAACAAGGGCTGTATGAAGTCATTCTAATTGGCAATTCTTCTTCTTTGATAATTTGGTCCTTAAACCTACCAATCATGCTGTGTTCACTAGTGCCAATCAAATAAAGGTCCTCACCCTCAATTTTGTACATCATTGCGTCCATTTCAGCAAAACTCATAACTCCATTAACAACGTCGCCATGAATCATGAAAGGTGGAATGCAATAAACAAAGCCTTTGTCAATCATATAATCTCTGCCATACGCAATCATTGCCTCGTGAAGCCTTGCAATGTCGCCAATCAAATAGTAAAAACCAGCGCCAGAAGTTCTGCCAGCACTTTCTTTGTCCAAGCCGCCAACAGCATTTAAAATATCTGCATTATATGGTATTTCATAATCTGGAACTTTAGCTTCACCAAAGCGTTGAACTTCAACATTTTGACTATCATCTTTACCAATTGGCACAGATGGGTCAATTATATTAGGAATAGCCATCATATTTGCTTTAATTTTATCGTTATATTCAGCAACTTTTTGCTCAATTTCTGCAATACGTTCATTGTTTTTTACAACTATTGCTTTAATTTTATTTGCTTCGTCCGCGCGTTTTTCTCGCATCAACAAACCAATTTGTTGAGATAAACTATTACGTTTAGCGCGCAAATCATCGCCTTCTTGTTTCAAAAGGCGCACGTCTTTGTCCAATTCCAAAACTTCATCAACAAGATGCAATTTTTGGTCTTGAAACTTCTTTTTAATGTTCTCTTTAACCAAATCTGGTGTGTTACGAATAATATTAATGTCTATCATAATTTTCTCCTTTCCTTAGATATGGTGTATTCTTATAAATTAGTACTCTATATATTGTTGACTAAAATATAAAAAATACCACCTATAAATTAGAGGTGATATGAACCACTGTGCCACTCTATTTGAGCAAAAGCCCCACTCGTGTTTTGCAAATTACGCCATGCAAACGGCCCCGAATTACCAGGTATCTCAAGGGGTAGACAACTTACCTTTCATGATTTGCTCTCACCAACCGCAAAACTCTCTCCCACTTCCAATAAATATTAGTCCCTTTCAAGCGATATATTTAACTGCAAATATGTTAATAAATTATAATTTGAAAGTCAACTGTTTTTGAGGTTTTTGTCAAATTTATTTTTTTGTTCAAAACGTTTTGTTTTTTTGCGCAAAGATTGTATAATATATAATACACTAAATATTTTCATGATTTGAGGTGAAACATGTCTAGTAACTATTATTTAGATAGAAATCGTAATAATATGCGAAAATTAAATGAAATGTTGGCAGACCTGCCAAGTTTTTGCAGTATATTTTTTATAGGCATTCAAGATACAACCACCCCACTAACACGATTAAACTACGCAACAGACTTGAGAATATTTTTCAATTATCTCGTAACCTACGAAACGCAATTTTTCAATAAGCAAATCAGTGCAATAACCTTGGCAGATATTGACACCATTGACGCACAATTAATTGAAAGATATATGGCATACCTTTCTTACTACGATAAAGAATCTGGCGAAATTTTAACAAATAGTGAACGTGGCAAATTGAGAAAACTCTCTACTCTGCGCGCATTTTTCAAATACTTTTTTAACAAAGACATGCTTAGAGCCAATGTTGCAAGCAAAGTTCGCTCCCCAAAATTGCACGACAAACCTATTATTCGCCTTGAGCAACAAGAAACTGAAGAGTTAATGTATTCATGCGAAAATCAGTCAGGCTTCAGTGAACACCAAAGGAAATATAACGAGAAGTTTAAGGTTAGAGACAATGCAATTTTGTCACTCTTCCTCACCACTGGCATTCGTGTTAGCGAGTGCGTAGGGCTTAATGTTGACGATATAAATTTTAACCTTAACTCTTTTAGAGTTACGCGCAAAGGCGGAAACCAGGTTATTTTGTATTTTGGTGAAGACACGGCTGAAACTTTAAAAAACTACTTGAATTATCGTGATACTCTTCAAATTCCAAAAGAAGAACGTGCTTTGTTCATCTCCAGCCAAGGGAAAAGAATGATGGTTCGCAGCATGGAATATTTGGTTAAAAAATATGCAAAAGTTGCCACCCCACTCAAACATATAACTCCACACAAATTGCGCTCAACATACGGCACAAATTTGTACAAAGAAACCAAAGATATTTACATTGTTGCTGAAGTTTTGGGTCATAAAGACGTTAATACCACAAAGAAACACTATGCTGCAATAAGTGAAGACATTCGAAAAGAAGTTGCAGGCAAGGTTAAGATAAAAAACAATTAAATTAAAAAAATTTGCTTAATTTTAAATTTTTATCGAACAAATGTTTGACATTTGGCTTGTTTTTTGTTATTATCTAATAAATTTGAGGTGAATTTTATGAACATGACAGATAAAACATATGAGTTCATTTGTGAGTTTATTGAGCAAAATAAATATCCACCAACAGTGCGTGAAATTTGTTCTTCTTTGAATTTTGATTCCACGTCCACCGCTGTTTACCATTTAAAAAAGTTGGAAAAACTTGGCAAAATTTCACGAAATGAAAACAAAAACCGTGCAATAGAACTTAATCAACCTTTACTTCCAAGTGTTGCACTGCCTCTTGTTGGAACAATTGCCGCCGGTCAGCCTATTTTGGCGGAAGAAAATTTGTCGGACAAAATTGTTATTTCCGAGAACCTTTTTGTTGGAATCAATATGTTTGTTTTAAAAGTTAAAGGCGATAGCATGATTAATGTTGGCATTTATGATGGCGACATGGTGGTTATTTCTCAGCAATCTGTGGCCAATAACGGTGAAATTGTTGCTTGCTTGATTGATAACGAAGCCACTGTGAAACGCTATTACAAAGAGAACGGCTATTTTAGGCTTCAACCAGAGAACTCTTTTATGCGCCCTATTATAACCGACCATTTGCAAATTTTGGGCAAGGTTGTTGGCTTAATTAGAACAAAATTTTAATTAATGTTTCTATATATTATGCCTAAATGTTCAAATTGCGATATTTAAAGGAATTTGTTTGACTTGCCCCATTTAATTATTATATAATTAAAGCAGTAAGGGGTGTTATGAAAACTGCAGATTTAATACCTTTAATTTTAATTGAACTTGCTGATGGAGATAAATATGGTTTTGAATTAACCAAGTCAATTGAAGACAAATCCAACCGACAAATTCAAATTAAACAGCCAACACTTTACACTGTTTTAAAAAAGTTGGAAAAATCAAAATTCATTTCTTCCTATTGGCAAGATAGTGAAATTGGTGGCAAGCGGCACTATTATAAAATAACCGAAAATGGCAGAGCACAAATTGCAACTTTGCCTTCTTTTTCTGTTTGCATTGAAAATATTTTAAACGAAGACCAGCAAGAAATTGATGGTGTTGAACATGTTGAAGAATTTGGCACTTTGCAGGAAGAAAATATGCAAGTCACAGCACCTGCTGAAAACAATGAGAAAACCACGTCACTTAATTTCAACACTTTTGAGCATGTACAACCTACCCCAGTGGCCGAACAAAAACAGTCGGTAACTGAAGATAATTTTTCTATTATGGACTTGATTATGGACTCCGGTACATGCAAAGAGCAAGCACAAGAAGCAGCCATCACCAATTCAACTGAATTGTTTAATACGGATAATTTGGACACAAAAACAGAATTGGAAGTTAACAAAACAAACTCTAATTTTTTGAAAGATGAAAACAAACAAAAAGATGAAAAATTTGCAGAAAATAAAGAAATAACTAAATTTGTAGAAAAAATTGTGCCAACTCAACAAGAAATAACAATAAACGATAACAACTTAACACAAAATATTGTTGAGCCAAAACTCACAAATGCAGATTATGCTTTCAACGACGTTAAATATGTAGACTACATAGACTTTAGAACAAAAAAGAATTATGTTCAAGCAAAAAAATATGCTAAATTTGACTTAATCAAAACCTTTATAACCTCTATTTATGCAATCATTATGTTAGTTATCAGCGCTACTTTTGTTAAAAATAATGTGGTAAGCGCATTATATTATGTAATATTTGTTCTAGCAATTGTTGCAACTCTTGCAAACTTTGCCAAAGGTGTGTTACGCAATCAAGATTTACGTTTAAAATTGCAAAACAATAGTTTCAAACCAAACTTTAAATTGCATTTAATTTGCAATAGTGTCATTACATTAGTTGTGATTGTTTTGGCTGTTATCTCGAGTATTTTGGTTGGCAACAACACAATATATCGTATGTTCAGTTCAGTAAATTTTGCAAATCTATATGCACCAATCTTATTAACAACCATCATATGGTTTGATTTGTTGTTGGCTTATGTTCAACACAAAATAGTATTTAAAACCGATGAAAAATAATTTAAACATGAATTCAGGAGAACAAATGATTCCAGCCCTTCAAGTTTCAAATGTAACAAAAATTTACGGCAACAAGAAAGTTGTTGATAATGTTTCTTTTTCTATCTACCCTGGGCAAATTTATGGTTTTGTTGGACCAAACGGAGCGGGCAAATCAACCACAATTCGCATGATAACCGGACTTATTGAACAAAACGAAGGATTTATTAAAATTTCAGGTTACAGCATTGAAAAATCCCACAACCACGCCCTTTCTCTCATAGGCGCTGTGATTGAAACCCCTCAACTTTACCCTTATTTGTCTGGACTTAAAAACCTGCAACTTTTTGCCAAGTTTTATGGAAATGATGCTGTTAAGCGCATACCAGAAATTGTGAAATTGGTTGGTATGGAACAGCGTATTAAAGACAAAGTTTCAACCTATTCACTTGGCATGAAACAACGTTTGGGCATTGCCCAAGCCTTGTTAAACCACCCTAGTTTGTTGATTTTGGACGAACCCACAAACGGACTTGACCCAAACGGCATTGTTGAAATGAGAAATGTTTTGCGTATACTTGCCGAAAAAGAAAAGATTGCCATTTTAATTTCAAGCCACAATTTGGCAGAATTGGAGCAACTTTGCGACGTTATTGGCATTATTAACAACGGAAAAATGCTTCAACAACGCACAATGAACGAAATTAAGCAACAGGTTGCAAGCAAACAACAATTGCAATTGCTGTGCAACTACCCTAACTATGCTGCACTTGTTGTGAAACAGAAATATAATATAGTTGGTCAGGTGCTTGGTAACTCGCTGATTTTGCCTGTTAAAGAATCAAACATTGCGGTTGTTATATCGTATTTAACAAGCAAGCGCGTGAAAATTTATGGCGTTAAAAAGATTAGCAAAACTCTTGAACAATTGTATTTTGAAATTTTGCAATCAAACAGACCGTCAACAAGTATATTTTAACGAGGATAAATATGAACAAAGTCATTCAAATGGAACTTAAGAAAACAGTTTCTAAGCCAGGTATATATATCTTGGCTCTTTTGTTGGCGATCATCATGGTTTTGGGCGTTTTTGTTTATAAGCCAACTACTTCAAAAAGCAACGAAATTGAATTCAGCGAAAACAGCGTTTTGCAGATTTATCAGGCAGATTTTGGCGACGGGACAAGTTTTGGCATTAAAGCGGAGGCAGACAAGAATGTTGAAGACGCAAAAAATGCAGTTTTCAGTTATAAAACTGACAATAAGACTTATAACGAATTGATTAATCAATTAAAAAACGAATTTGAAACCAACTTTAATAACTACAATCAGTGCGCTTACAATTCAATTTATGTTGAAAGTTATATTAACGAAGTAAAAAACAAAATGCTTAACAGTTTTAAGGCAATTTACACAAGTATTAATGCTGGTTTGAATTTGAACAATCAAAATTCATACCCAATTGTTACAACAAAGTCAAATTACGATGGTTACACCCAATTGTACGCTGACGCTTATGCCCTACTTTCAACAACAACTTCGCAAATTGCTGACGTATGTTTAGAATATACCGAGCAATACAAACAAGCAATTGAAAATTGCTTGTCAAAGTTATATTTTCCTGAATTTTCGACTGAAAAAACAAAAACTTACACAACAAATGCTGACGGCACTGAATACCACAAATTTGTTGAAAATTCCAATGCTATTTTGACAAAAATTGAAGATTTAAAGGCTCAAGCACAAACGAATGCTGAAATTAATAATGACGCGAACAGCGTTGCTGAAATTAAAAACCTTATTTCAAATTATTACGACTATAGCAGCACTTACGCTAACTTAATTAAGTATGAATTATTGTCTAACGCTTTAGAATGTGTTAACACAAAAGATAAAGGCAACCTGCTTTATTTGGAGGACGTTACAACCGTTAACACCAATTCATGGCTGGTTAAATATAAATACTTGTTCAATAAAAATCAAAGTTTGAACGATTACGCCAACCCTTTGGCAATTGGCACAAATTCAAACGCAAACACAAATGGTTACGATTATGCCTACTTCATTCTAAAAATGTTCTCATTTGTCATAATCGCTTATGCAATCATGGCAGGAGCACACACCATTGCTGGAGAAATTAAAGAGGGCACCATGAGATATTTGGCAATTCGACCAGTGAAAAGAAGTTCAATTCTGTTTGGCAAATTCTTGGCAATTGCAATAATGTCAGCAATATTAATCACTTTTAGCGGAATACTTTCCGTTATTGTTGGCGGTTGCATTTACGGCTTTAAATCTGCAACAATTTTGACAGTTTTTGCTGGCAAATATGCCATAACCTTGCACCCTATTACAATGATTGTTATATATCTGTTTAGTCTGTTTTTGGAACTTTTGGTCTACCTTTCAATTGCTTTATTACTTTCAACTTTCATAAAATCCGACATTTTGGCAGTAACAATCCTTATGGTTGTATACTTGGTTAACATTTTGCTTCCAATGTTCTCAACCTCTTCAATCGGCTGGCTTTCATATTACCCATTCAGCCACATTTCACTTTATGCACTATTCGGCAGTGCCTTATTCACTAATATGAAAAACCCATTCAGTTTACTGCTTGGCGTGAAAGTTTACCCAACAACAAGTTTGATTTTAACATTAGTTACAACAATCTTAATTATAACGATTTGCAGTTTGATTTCTTCAAAGATTTTCAAGCACAAAGAGGTTTAAAAAAATTAGCATTATGCTAATTTTTTTATATTTCAAATCTTGTTTTATAGTTTAAACTACAACAAATCAGTTGCTATTGCGCGTAATTTCGCCAGTTGCAAGTTCATCACACCTGTTATTGTATTTATTGTCAGCATGCCCTTTAACTTTGTTCCAAGTTATTTTGTGTTTGTTGTTTAACTCAATCAGGCGCTGCCAAAGTTCGGCATTTTCAACAGGCTTCTTTTTTGAATTTTTAAACCCATTCATTTGCCAATTGGTGACCCAATCTTGCAAAAAGCCATTAACCAAATATGCGCTATCGCTAAACAAATCAACTTCACATGGCTCTTTAATCATTTCAAGCGCTTTGATTGCTGCAGTTAGTTCCATTTTGTTGTTTGTTGTGTTTGGCTCAAAGCCACTGATTTCTTTCATGTTGTTTTTATAAAACAAAACAGCACCCCATCCACCTGCGCCGGGATTGCCGCTGCACGCACCATCTGTGTATATTGTAACTTTTTTCATCAATTCTCCTTGGTTACACCAATCGTAAAAATATTATATCAAAAAGCGTTTTTGAAAGCAAGTTTATTGTCTGTTTGATTTTAAGCAATTTATGCTGTTTTGCCATTTTCTCTAAAAATAAAGAAATTAAAAAACCAGCAAGTTCAAGTAAAAAAAATTGCTTGAATTTAACAACAAAACTTGTTGCAAATCAAGCAAAATTTCAGTTTTGGCAGGGGAGACGCGATTCGAACACGCAACCAATGGTTTTGGAGACCACTACTCTACCGTTGAGCCACTCCCCTAAACACTTTTTTATGATAACATATTGTAAGATTATTGTCAACAATTTAAAATTGTATTTAAAAAAAAGGAAGAAATAAATCTTCCATTTTTTTTGTTTTTAACAACAAACCATATTTATAAGCGTGTGCGAAATAAATTGGTTTATTATGCAAAACTCAAAATATGAAATTTTTAAGAAAATTCCTTCCCTTTTAAACCTCAAGTATAATTTAAAACGCTATTTTTATTTTGCAGTGTCTGTGAAACGTGATTCACGAATAACGTTAACTTTAATGTGACCTGGATACTCCAATTGTGCCTCAATTTCTTTTGCAATGTCGTGTGCCAAAACTTGTGCTTCGTCGTCGCTAATTTGTTCAGGTTTAACCATAACTCTTATTTCACGACCTGCTTGGATTGCATAGGTTTTTTCAACGCCAGCATGCTTATTGGCAATTGCTTCCAACTCTTGCAAACGTTTGATATAATTCTCCAAACTTTCACGTCTTGCACCTGGACGAGAACTTGAAATTGCGTCAGCCGCTTGAACAATTACTGCTTCTAGAGTGCGAGGTTCAACGTCGTTGTGGTGCGCTTCAATGCAGTGAATAACGGCTTCGCTTTCTTTGTATTTGCGTGCCAATTCAACACCAATGCTAACGTGTGTCCCCTCAACTTCGTGGTCAACAGCCTTACCCAAGTCATGCAACAAACCTGCGCGCCTTGCAACCTTTTCGTTTGCCCCAACCTCGGCTGCCAACATGCCAGCAATGTAGGACACCTCCAAAGAGTGATTAAGCACATTTTGACCATAACTTGTGCGGTATTTTAACCTACCAAGCACTTTAACTATTTCTGGATGAATGTTGTGAATGTCTGCGTCAAAACAAGCATTTTCGCCTGCTTCTTTAATAGTTTCTTCAACGTCACGTTGCACTTTTTGAACCAACTCTTCAATACGTGCAGGGTGAATTCTTCCATCCAAAATTAATTTTTCGAGGGCTATTCTTGCAACCTCTCTTCTTACTGGGTCAAAGCCTGACAATGTTATTGCTTCAGGTGTGTCATCAACAATAAAGTCAATGCCAGTTGCCGCTTCAAGAGCACGAATATTGCGCCCTTCACGACCAATAATTCTACCTTTCATTTCTTCGCTTGGCAATGTAACAACGCTTGTTGTAACTTCACTTGTATTGTCCACCGCACATTTTTGAATTGCCAAAGTTATAATGTTTCTGGCTTTCTTATCGGCCTCTTCCTTTGCTTTATCTTCAATGTCTTTTGCCAATTTAACAGCATCAATTTTTGCCTCATCAGTATAGCGATCAATGATTACCTGTTTTGCTTGGTCTTTTGTCATTCCGCTGACTTTTTCAAGTTCTTTAACAATGCTCTCTTGCAATTCGTCAAGCGCATTTTCTTTGCTATTTAACGCTTCAATTTGATTGTAAATGCGTTCTTTGCTTGCTTCGATTTCATCAACTTTTTTGTCCAAAGCGGTTTCACGTTTAGAAAGCAACTCTTCACGAGCGTACAAACGTTCTTCACTGCGTTTTGCCTCTTCTCTGCGCTCTTTATTTTCGCGTTCAAATGTTGATTTTAAAATATCAATTTCTTTGCTTGTTTGTTCAACTTGTTCTTTTTTAATTTTTTCTGCTTGAACACGTGCTTCTTCCAAAATTTTATCTGCATTTGCGCGTGCGGATTTAGTTTTTTTGTTAATAACAATTGAGGTTATGCCAAAACCAACACCACCACCAACGACCAACATGATAATTGATAAAATTATTGTAAGAGCCGGACTAACAGAAAGTAACATATTAGTTAAATTCATTTTTCCACCCTTTAAATCGCATTACAAAAATAATTGTTTTGACAAAAACATTTAGTTTGTCATGTTAATGTAATTTTTTTAAAAAATAAATACTATTTTTAGCACACATTATGCTAAAATCAACTTTTAAGCATAATTTTGTGAACAATTAAAATACACTTTAAGCAAATATTTTCATATTTAACGACATAAGTATTATATCTAAATTAAAAAAATAAGTCAAGCATATCATGTTAATTGCAAACTTTATCTTGCAATCAATGGAATAAACTTGACTATTCTTGTGTATTATATAACATACAACCACAATATATAGTATTATGATGAATTATTCTAATTATTCAAATCTATAACTTCCATGTTATTTATTACAGCTTGAATTAATTCGTTGTAGTTAAGGATTTTAGTTTCCTCATGTTCACTATCGCGCAATTTTGGCTTTATGATAGGATTTCTTGGCAAAAACACCGTGCAACAATCCTCATAAGGCAAGATTGACAATTCATAAGTGTTTATATCTTGGGCAATGTCGATAATTTCTTGTTTATTGAAACTAATTAAAGGACGCAAAACTGGAACTGCTGCCACTGCATTAGTGCTTGTTAAACTTTCAATTGTTTGACTTGCAACCTGCCCCAAACTTTCACCAGTTATTATGGTTTTATATTGATATTTTTCGCAAATAGCATTTGCAACTCTAATCATTGCACGACGCAACAAATTGATTGCAAACTCTGTTTTGCATTGAACATGAAATTCTTCTTGCAATTTTGTCATGCTGCAAATGTACATAAACCTAGCACCAATATACTTTTTAACGCGCTTTGCAATATCTATAACTTTTTGCTTGGCTTGTGGACTTGTGTAAGGGAAGCTGTCAAAATGCAAAATGTCCTGTCTTAAGCCGCGCTTTGCCATGCAAAAACCCGCAACAGGGCTATCTATGCCTCCGCTCAATAAAAGCAAACCATCTCTATATTCGCCAAGAGGCAAACCAGAATATGCATAAATTATTTCGTTGAAAACATAAGTTTTTCCGTTTTCACGAATGTCAACATGAACCACTGTTTTAGGTTTATGAATTTCAACATAAGCGTTTGGATTATTTTTCAACACAATCTCGCCCAAATCCGCTGCAAATTCGTTTGATTTAATAGGAAAAGATTTTTCTGCCCTATTTACTTCACATTTAAAATCTCCGTCAATCTTGAGGCTTGCAACATAATCTTTAATCAAATCAACAGAGTTTTCCATTTCCATGGCTTTTGAAATTGAATGGATGCCAAACACGCACTTCAATTCGCTAATTATGGCGTCTTCGTCTTCATAATCTCGCACCAAAAGCCTGTTTTGAATGTTTTCTATTTTACATGTGTATCCCTTTAAAGCTGCTTTGATATTTTCATAAAGCAAATGAGTAAAATACTTTTTGTTTCCACCCTTTAAATGTATTTCATTAAATCTAATTAAAATTATTTTGTTCATATTTTTTTAATCCTCGAAATGTATTCCGCCACCGCATTGTTCAATGCTTGACCCAAATTTTTGCAATTTTCAATGGTTACGTCGTCACCGAACGAAATGCGAATTGCTCCCTCAATGTATTCTTTGCCAACAATGTTTTGCAGCACCCTATTAAAGCCCGCTTTGCTATTGCATGCCGAGCCTGTGCCAACCAAAAAGCCTTTTTCTTCCAGCATGTGCAAAATTGTTTCGCCTCTAACATTTTTGAAGCAAATTGATATAATGTTGTCTACACAATTGTTGTTGGACACAATAACACAATCTTGATTTATTCCGCTTAAGATTGCCTGTTTATGTTGTGAATAATCATGAATTTTTAAAAGTTCAACCGCTTTTTTAAATGACGCAATGGCTGGCAAGTTTTCTGTCCCTGAGCGCATGCCCATTTCCTGACCGCCACCCAAGACAAATGGTTTAAACTTATTAGGTGTTTTTACATAAAGCGCAGCAATACCTTTTGGACCATTGATCTTGTGTGCGCTTATGGTGTAATAATCTACCCCCAGCGCAGAAAGGTTGATAGTAAATTTACCCACTGCTTGCACACCGTCTGCATGAACAATGGTGTTTGGGTTTATCTTCTTAACGTGTTCAGTAATCTCCTTAATATCGTTAATAGCACCCGTTTCATTGCTTACATGAATAATTGACACCAGTGCAGTTGTTTTATCTATCTCTGCATATAGTTTATCTTGGTCAACGCAGCCTGATGAATTTAATGGCACAAACACAATGTTATAGCCCTTTTCCTTTAATGCTTTGGCTGTTTCGTAAATCGAACTATGCTCCCCAGCAGAAAAGACATATTTTTTGTCCATTCTCAACACGTTAGCATTAATAACTGCATTGTTTGCTTCGGTTGCAGAGCCTGTGAAAATAAATGTTGATTTTTCTGGCGCATTGAATTTTTGCATAAAAAACTTTCTTGCATCTTCCAGCAATTGTTTTGCGTCCGCTGCGTTTTTATATAATGCACTTGGGTTATAAAATAATTCACTGGCGCTTATATACTCTTCTAGTGCCGGTTTGCTTATCTTGGTTGTTGAAGCATTGTCGAAATATAACATGTTGCTATTATAACACAACTTTTAAATCAACACAAATGCTAAGGCACAAGATTTAAAGATTTTCCTAAACTGCCGCCGTTTAAATATACCTCTGGCACTTTGCCAATGATTATGCTTTCTGCCAACATTACTTGGTTTGTGGAATAAAAGTCATATGTTTTAACAGGCATTACAATGCTAACGTGCGTGTTGATATATAAAAACAGTGTGTGCTTTGTCATATTAATGCCAACCGCGTCAAACTCGCTGTCAAAACTGCTACTGACCGCTCCAACAGGCACGAGTCGTAAGTTTATGTTTGGACCATAACCTATAAAGAACGGAATGCCAGATAGTGTGCCCATTTTAATTTTTAAACCGTCCCGACCTAAATATGTCATTTGAAGTTGAGATTCTTTTACAATTTCCCTTGCAATACTGTTAATTTCGTACTGATTTGCCGAAAACGAAACAATCTCGCCATTGTTGCCATAATTTATGTCTATTAGCGCGTCATAACTGATTGTTCGATTAATCACGTTGCTGACCGCCAAGTTTATTGCCTTTTCAGTTATTGCTTGGGTTTCTGCCTTGCAATAAGTTTTAATAACTGGACTTGCAATAAAAAAATAATAACTCAGCAAAATTGTTAAAACAAAAAAGACAGCAACAAAAATCTTAAATTTGTGTTTAGTTCTGCCTTTTTTCATATACTAAAATATTATTTAAAGTTGCTATTTATTAATATTTTACAATTAAACCATTTTTTCGTCAATGCCCACCAAGTTTGGTTTTGCTGCTGAAAATTAGCGCAAAAATAAATGAGGCGAATATTGCCATGGAAATTCCGCCTGCAGCAGCGGTCAAACCTCCTGTGAATATTCCAATAAAGCCAAACTCTTTTGTTGCAGTGATTGCACCACGTGCAAGGCTTGCTCCAAATCCTATGATTGGAACGCTTGCCCCTGCTTTTGCAAACTCTTTAAACGGCGCATAAATATTAAACACTTCCAAAATCATGCCTATAACCAAAAACAAAACCAAAATTCTGGCTGTTGTGATTTTGGTGCGAATAATAAGAATTTGACCAAGAAAACATATAAACCCACCAACTAAAAATGAAATAATATAGTCTAAAACATTTATCATGTTACGCCCCCTTTGTTTTTGATTTTTGCTTTGTTTGTTTTGGCTTTTCTTCTCCGCAAAATTCAAATTCAACTGCATGTGCAATGCATGGAATTGTGTCACCTTGCTGTGAGGTTGTTGTACTCATCAAAGCGCCAGTGGAAACAAGTAACACACGCATAAATTCGCCAGATTTAAGTTTTTTAAGAATATACCCATTAAATATGCTTGCACTGCATCCTGCCCCGCTTCCACCCATGAACACGCGCTCTGTTTTGTCATACATCATACACCCACAATCAGCATAGTTTTTGCCAAGAATCACTCCTCTGCGTTCCATAATGTCAATTAAAATTTCACTGCCTAGTTTGCCAAGGTCACCCGTGGCAATAAAGTCGTAGTCATTTGCTTTTTTGTTTCGGTTACACAAATGTTCTTCAATAGTGTCCGCTGCAGCAGGTGCCATAGCTGCGCCCATATTGTTCACGTCTGCAATGCCAAAATCCACCACTTTGCCGAATGTTACAGCAGAAATTTTAACCTTGCTTTTTGTTGAACTAACCATGCTTGCCCCGCCACCTGTAATTGTCCATTGTGCAGTTGGTGGACGTTGATTGCCCAATTCAAGCGGAAACCTATATTGCCTTTCTGCGCTGCTAAAATGCGTGCAGGTTGCTGCAATTGCGTTTTTGGCAAGGTTATTGTCAACAAATATGGCAGCTAGTGCCAAACTTTCTGCCATTGTTGCGCAAGCTGAATATAAGCCAATAAACGGCAAATTGAGGTCACGGGCAGCGAATGAGGAACTTACAATTTGGTTTAACAAATCGCCGCCAAACAAAAAGTCCACTTCTTCAAAGTTGATATTAGACTTCTGTTGCACTCCTTTAATTATATTTTGCAAAAGTTTTCGCTCTGCCTTTTCAAAAGTCTTTTCTTTTAATGTATCGTCTGTGAAGCAGTAGTCGAAATAGCCTTTTAGTGGCCCTTTGCTTTCCAATGGACCAACCATGCTGTAACCATCAAGCAAATAAGCGTTATTTTTTAATATTATTGTTTGCATTTTTTCACCCCTAAATAATTAGCCCAACAAAACCACAAACAATTGAGCCAACAACACCACAAACAATCACTGGTCCTGCAATGGTGAACATTTTAACACATATGCCATAAATAATGCCCTCTTTTTTAAATTCAATTGCTGGGCTTGAAATCGAGTTACTAAAACCAGTGATTGGAATAACAGAACCTGCGCCACCCCAAGCACCTATTACGTCGTACACGCCAATTCCTGTTAAAAAACATGTTATAAAAATTATTGTCATCAACATGCAGGTTGTCAGTTCACTTTCTGCAAGATTTGGGAAAAAGTAACTATAAAAATCAAAAAATCCTTGACCTATTGCGCAAATCAAGCCTCCCAAAAAAAATGCTTTTAAAAGTGATGGCCAAGCCTTAGTTTTTGGTAACTTTGATTCTACATACAAATTATAGTTAGTGTTTCTTTTATTTTTGTCCATATTCACCTCTGCAAAATTATAGCCAAACAAAAATAATTTAAAACATGGCTGAAATCTTTTGTTTTATTTTTTTTTAGGCAAATAAAAAGCGATTATCTATACATACTAAGTTAAGGAGTTTTTATGAAAAAAATATTACCAATCATTTCTATATTGACATTACCAACCATGCTTTGTGCTTGCAACACTGACAATGAAAAAGCAAATATTTCGTTCGACAGTTACAAAGCCAACATTGCAAATTTTCAACAATACTTTAAAGAATACAGCAATGCAAGCGACAATCAACTTAACAAATTGTCTTTAAACAAATATCGTTTAACAGTTGCAATGCAAAACGAGGAAAAAACTTTGGAAAGCCCAAACATTGAGCAAAGGCCTACAATTGTTGAAGAAGGCAAAGATTCTGTTAAACTAACTGAAAATCAGCCAAGAGAGATTAACATTGAACAAACCGACAACACTGACAGCAATGTTGAGGAAAAAGAAAATGTGGATCCAAACGTTGAGACTCCAACAGACGTATTGGACGATCAACAACCAGCAATTTTGCCAAACACAAAGCAGGACAGACCAACAATTGTTGACAAACTGACAGAAAACACCAGTTCAAACGAAAAAGAAAAGCAGACCTTATCAGTTGAACAACTTTCTCCTCTTTACTCTTTATCTAACGATATTGACAACGAATGTGACGCTTTTTGCGAACTGAAAAAACAACTTAGCAGTGCAATTGTTGAAACACAAAACCTGATTGATAAAGTTAATAAAAAAGAGATTGATTTAACAAACGAGCAGCGAATGTTCTTAACTGAGCAGTCTTCACAACTTAAAAATTTGGGCAAACGTTTGGCGTCGGTCACAACCGAACTTTCATTTAGCGTTAACGATTTAACAACTCTAATAAATTCAAATGCAGACACAAACGAATTGGCAGTTAAATATTTGTTGATTTTAAACAACTTAAATCAAGGTAATGAAATGCTTGAAAACAGCCTGTATTCACTCAATATGATTAATCAGTTATTGTCATTGCCAAACTCAATTCCTGGCAACAATTATGGCAGAATTTTGTATGGTTTTAGGCAAAACGAGCAACCACCAGTGATTTATGATTATTTGATTGATAAAGACGGAAATTTGACGGAAAATAAAGATGCTAAAGACGCAAACGAAAACAAAACCGATTACAGCAATGACAATTCAGCACAAAGCGAGGAAAATTCAACCACAGAGCAAAACGCAACCGACGACACAAAAAAACGCACTTGGTTAACACCAAATATTGATAGTTATGGTAATTTTCGCTCTAATATAGACACCTTTTATAACACCGCTTTGTGGAACAGATATAACTACGGCAGGAATTATGGCTATGGAAATTTTTATGGTGCTCCAAACGGATTTGGCGGGTACAATCAAGGCATGTACAATAATTTTTACAATCCTAACTACAATCAAAATTACAATCCAAACATGCTTAACAACTACGAAAACACAAACAATGAAGGCAACGCATTAAACACAACAAATAGTGTTAAACAAACACAAAATACACAAGATATTCAAAAGCAATCTAAGAAAAAGTTTAAATTAAAAAGGAATATTGACACTTACAAAAATGACAATACTCCAACTCCAAAACAAAGATTTGCAAAGGTTAAAACTTCAATAGATGGTTTTTTTGCAAAATTCAAAAAAAACAACAAAAACAATTTGAACAATCCAACTTATAATTTTGAAGAAAACAATAATTAAACATTAATATTTTCTCGCATTTCTTTTAACACTTTATTTTCAATTCTGCTCACTTGAACTTGGCTCACGCCAAGTTCGTTTGCTATTTCGCTCTGTGTTTTATCTAAGTAATATCGCATTATTATAACCTGTTTTTCGCGTGCGTCAAGTTTTTCAATCATTTCTCTTAATGCAAGTTTGTCAATATAATTTTCAACGGTAAAATTGTCCGCCACCCTATCAAAAAGCGTTACACTATCTTCACCATCGTCAAATTTATCGTTCAAAGAAAGAGGATTTGTGTTGGCTTCCATTGTGAACACCAAATCCACTTTGTCCATATCAAATTCTTTTGAAAGCAACTCCATGGACGGATTTTCACCATGTTGTTTTTGATAATCAGCAATAAAATTTTTAATTAAGATTGCATTTCTTTTCACACTTCTGGAAACTTTAACGCTTCCATCATCGCGTAAAAAACGCTTTATCTCTCCTGCTATCATTGGCACGGCGTAAGTTGTAAATTTAACATTAAAAGAAGGGTCGTAATTGTTTATTGCTTTAACAAAACCCATTGAGCCAAGTTGATACAAATCGTCGTACTCTATGCCTCGATTTATATAACGCTTAATCACACTTTTTATAAGGGGTGAATTAAAAGTTATGAGTTTTTCTTTGGCAGAATCGTCGCCATGCTTTGCCATTTCCAACAATTCTGCTGTTTGATTGGCATTTAGCATCTAGCACGCCTCGGCTGATGATATTTTCTTTTTCATATTGACAATCAAACCCTCTTTGCTGTTTTTAACCTCTAAGCCGTCCATAAACGCTTCAATAACAGTAAAGCCCATGCCGCTGCGCTCCTGTTCTGGCTTGGTTGTGTAAAAAGGGCTTAGCGCTTTTTGAATGTCAACTATGCCTATGCCGTTGTCCATAATCGAAATTTGAACAATGTTTTCCTTTATGCTCATTTTCATGGTCACATAGCCGGGTTTTTCAGGGTATGCATGCACAATTGAATTTGTAACCGCTTCGCTTACCGCAGTTTTAACATCTTCAACCTCTTCAAGTGTAGGGTTCATTTGCATTAAAAAGCCCGCAGCAACAGATCTTGCAAAAGACTCATTCTCTGGCAATGCTTTAAATTTTAATTCCATAAAATTTTTCATAATTCCTCCATCACACAATCTTTGGCATAATTTCATACAAGCCTGACATTTTAAAAATTCTTTCAGCATTTCTGCTTGGGTTAGAAATGAAGATAGGTTTGTTGTATTCCCTCATTTTCTTATATCTCCCTATTAGCACTCCAACACCTGTGCTGTCCATAAAAGATAGTTCACTCAAATCCAGCACAATTTGGACAAATCCCTTTTCCGTGTCCAGCAAAGTGTCCAATTCTTTGCGTACAGTTTTCGCAGTGTATTCGTCAAGTTCCCCTGAAAGCAAAATATATAAGGTTTTATTCATAATCCTCGACTTAATTTGCATACTTTCCTCCTCGAAACAATACTACCAAAGCAAAGCATAAAAAAAATGATAACATTTGTAAAAATGCTATCATATTTTGTATATTTGTGTTGAATGTGAAAGTGGCAAGATTTTTATTTGTTCATTGCGAAAAATATTAATAAAACCACGCCAACAACAAACAGCGAAAGCAAGAAAATGCTGAAGAAAACGCGCCATTTATTGCTTGGAAGTTCCCCCACTTTTCCCGTTTGACCATTCATTAATGCTTTATAACGTTTTTCCTTGTATTCCTTATTAAACATATAAACTGGAAGAAGACAATAATTGTATTTTCTGTCAACAAACTGAGTTTCAATTTTCAAGTCAATTATTGTGTCGCAGCCATATTTGCGAAGAATCTCGCGTTCCAATTCGCGTTTAACAACAGATTCAGCGTTAGCAACGCATTCGTTGAACATTTTGTCTTGATATTCTATAACATAACCATTGATGAAATCTTGTTGAAAATCAACCGCTGAAGTATACTCAAATGGCATAATTTGCAACAATTCCAGTTGATCCAAGTTAGGATTTGCCTCAATTGTTAAATTTTTAAATAGTTTAACCAAATCACCAGAAACATTTTTTGTGATTGTTTCATAATGGCTTTCACCTTGGCTGTTTTTAACCAATTTATCATAACTTAAAGTGCCTTTGTAGGTTGAAGTTGTGTTGAAGTCAAAAACGAACGTGTTCACATACAAGCCTGTTACATCGTCAATTGTTACACCTTTAAAAATCTTTTTGTTGGCATAAAAGCGCTTCATTACTGTGCTTTTAAACTTGTTAACCGCTTCTGCTTTGCCGAATGTGAAAGGCACAACTGAGTCGATATACATCATATTGCTTTTGCTTGTTGCAGTTAAAGTTTCACTGCCACAATACATACATTTGTTTATCATTTCGTACTTGTTTATAAGCAGATTTGCGCCACAGGATTTGCATTTGATTGATTGCATTTCCTTTGCAAGTGGGTCAACTTTCATGTTAAGCATTTGCGCTTGATTAAAGTCTTTTTTATTAAAAGCATAGTTATACTTAACAGGGTCCATTGCCCCACAACTTTCACACAGATTAGATTTATTTTTAGGGTCAAAATACAAAACCCCACCGCACTTACTACATTTCATACATTTATTTTAACAAAAAAAACCGCAGTTTGCAACAAAAAGCGCAGGCGATTTTTTAATTAACTTACTTTTTAATTGTTATTTGAATTTCTGTTAAATATCAATATTATAATATAAAGTTTTACAAGAATGGCTTGGGCATGAAAAATTGGAAGTTACGAAGAAACATTATATGTCAATAGATAGGAGTTTATCAAAAAATAAAATCCTGGCATTGTACCCTAACAAATATTACCAATTTTAATAGATTTCACCACCCCAATTTCAATTTCTGAAAAAGTGAAAATTTACCACCCCAATTACCACCCCAATTTTTGCATTGAGCAAAAAAAATGGTGACTAGATATTGTGTTGTGCAATACTTAGACACCATATATGGAGCTGGTGAATGGAGTCGAACCATCAACCTGCTGATTACAAGTCAGCTGCTCTGCCATTGAGCCACACCAGCTTATTAAGTTGTTTGCAGATTTCCACTTGGAGTGGTGGAAGGGGATGGATTCGAACCATCGAAGACGAAGTCGACGGATTTACAGTCCGTTGCATTTGGCCGCTCTGCAACCCTTCCAGATACCCACTTGATAAACAAGTGTGGTGGCTCGAACCGGAATCGAACCAGTGACACAAGGATTTTCAGTCCTTTGCTCTACCGACTGAGCTATCGAGCCTTAATTTGGCGACCCGGAAGGGGCTCGAACCCTCGACCTCCAGCGTGACAGGCTGGCGCTCTAACCAGCTGAGCTACCGGGCCAAATTAAAATTAAGATAATTGCCTTTAGGGCTGGTGGGCCTTCACGGACTTGAACCGCGGACCGACCGGTTATGAGCCGGTTGCTCTAACCAACTGAGCTAAAGGCCCTTGTGTGTTGCATAAACAACTAGCAAGGTTTAATCCGCATCTATCACAATGCAGATAATGGTCGGGGTGAAGGGACTCGAACCCCCGGCCCCATGATCCCAAATCACGTGCGCTACCACTGCGCTACACCCCGACGATTACTTATTCATAATACAATATTCCAAAATTAAAGTCAATGGTTTTGTTAAAGTTTTTTGCATTTTTTTAATTTTTTTGTAAATTTATATGCGCAGTGTTGTTATATATAAACTTTTTAATTTTTTACTTTAAAACCAACTTTAGTTTTAGTTAAGAATTAATATATAAAATAAAGTTTTTGAGGAGTAGAACATTCTTTTGTTTTGCTGTTTACAGCCATGAAGGTATAATTTCAAAAGTTTTGCTGTTTAAATAAGCAAGCGAAGAACCTTTATCAAATTTAAAAGCCAAATAATTTGCAGTTAAATGCAGTTGTTTTTTGCTGTCCTTACCATATTTATTGTCCCCCACTATTGGGTAGCCATAATATGCAATATGTGCACGAATTTGGTGCGTTTTGCCGGTCACAAGGTTGGCAGTCATAAGCGTGTTTTCACCACGATATTCCACCACGTCAAATTCTGTTACGATTGGGTCATAGCCAGTTGTTTTAAGTTCGCTAATCCATACTTTGCTTAATGTGTCCACCTTTTTCAAATAGACTGTTCGTTTGATTTTGGTTATGTCCACCCTGCCGTGAACCAACAATGCGTATTTTTTAATAATCCCTTTTCGAGTTTTAAAAGCGGACAAAAGCGAACGCTCTGCCTGTTTGTTGCGGGCAAAAACCACAAGCCCTTCCGTGTTGCGGTCTATGCGGTGAACTGGCAAAACAGTGTCATAATTTTGCCTCAAAACTGCCACTAGGTCACGCTCGGTTTCGCTTACAACTTCAATTCCGGCGCGTTTGTTTACGATTATTACGTTATCATCTGCATACACCAAAGTATACCACTCTTTTTGTTCTTTTTCAGTGTAGAAAACAACCAATTTGTCGCCAGAATGCAAGGCAATATCCTCTTTCACGCGTGCATTGTTAACCTTAACGTCTTTGTTTGCCAAAATTTTTGCAACGTCAAAACGAGAAAGAAAAGGCAACTCGTCAATAATTGCCTTAACCAACTTTTTATCGGTTTTAACTTCAAATTCAATCTTTTGCATTATTTTAAGTCTTTATAATATAAATCTCGCATAAACTTTGCGCCAATCTCTTGGCTTTCGCTTGCTTCACTTATAACCCAAGGGTTTACATTCATTTCGTGTAATACTTCAACAAATTCTTTTAAATCAGGCTTGCCAACGCTGCCGTCCGCCATATTTTCGCCATGAACTAAATGGTGCATTTCACCTTTGTCGTTATATTGGATTGTGTAAGCGTGGAAATGAATATGCTCAAATTTTTCGGGTATTTCTGCCTTGATTTTTTCAAGTCTTTCACGAATTGCCTGCTTGTCCGCCAAGCTGCCAACTTCACGTGCATGCAAATGTGCAATGTCTATGCAAGGATAGCAATATTGGCATTGTTTGCAGATTTCAATAATCTCGTCCAACGAGCCAAGGTTTGCCGTTTTTCCGCCTATTTCTGGATAAAAGCGAACGTCATCATCCATATCGGTTGAAGAAGTAATTTCGTTTATAGCATCAATCAGTTGTTTGATTGCCACGTGCCTGCCCTCTGGTGTGTTTTCGTGACCGCCGCCCGGGTGAAAAATTATACGATTTACACCAACGGATTTTGCAAGTTCAATGCCCTGACGCATATATTCTTTGCTTTTCTCAACGCTTGGTGTGTTTTTGCTGCCCAAGTTGACATAATATGGTGCATGAATCGAAAAATACATACCATTTTGGCGTTCTTTCAAATAGATTTCTTTGTTGGCGTCGCTTATTTTAAAGCCATAAACGCACTGAATTTCATACGCGTTTAAGCCCATAGCACGCAGCCAATCAAACAAGCCGCTGAACTTACCTTTGTAATTTGATGGTGTGCCAGCAACACCAAAAATTGGTGGATTTTGTTCCATACTGCCCCTTTTAAGAAAACAATTTTAAGAATGTGTTTTATTGGTTAAAACTAAACAAAGTTTTTAAAAAATTTTTCCCTTAACAACAAAAATTTTGCATCGTTAATACGATAACTATTGTCCACACTCACGTCAAATGTTTTGTTGAGGTGAGCAACTGCTTTTTCGTCGTCAATAATCATAATATCTTGCAAACTTTCGTTAATCAAGCCGCGATTGAGTGAAAATGAACCATATAAACCGTAATGGGAATCAATAACAATTGAATTAAACCTAATAAAACCATCATACAGATAGCAACTTGCACCATATAACGCAAGTTCTTTTGCATACGCGCGGGAAGCGTAATAACGGCTGCTGTCTTCAGTTTTCATTGGGATCATCAAGCGAACTTCAATGTTTGAATTTATTGCAAATTTTAAAAGCGACATTATACTTTCCGTTGGAATGAACTCTTCAACCTGAATTTGAATGGATTTTTTTGCCATACAAATTGCTTTAATCAGTGTCAAATCCAAACCTTGTGCAGTTGAGTTGCTTATATATTGCATTTTAACCTGTGATTTGCTGTCAAACTTTGGTGTTTCATAATCCATAAATTTTCCGCTTGCAAAAATAACATCCTTGTGTGCGGCAAGGTCAATAGCTTGCACAATCTCACCCTTAAATTTAACAATCATGTTAGAAACAATGCATTTTTCTTTTTCTTGACATGGCTTCAAGTCAATTTTTCCAATGTAAGCTGTTGTTCCGTCAATCACCACAATGTTGCGCCTATTAACGAACTTTTTGTCAAACGTATGCAGTTTGCTGAACCTGTTTATTTTTGCCCCAGCAATTGTCAATTCTTTTTTAATTTTTCTATTAATGGATTTTTCGTAAACAATTTTAACTGCAACACCAGCTTCAAGTTTTTTGATTAATGTTTCTTTCATCCAATCCAAATCTCTCGCTTTAAGTTGTGTTATTTCAAAAATGATGTATTTTTTTGCACTTGCAATTTCCCTTAGCAAATTTTCTTTAAACTTTGCATAGGTGTGGAAAAATTCGCAACCATTGTTTTGATAAACATTAACATTATACCCCAACTGATTAAAAGTAAAATACTCATCAAAATTTGTGCTTTTTGGGTTTATTAGGTTTTTGCTGACAAGTTTTTCATAAATAGCGTCTTCATTTTCTTTAACATTCAATGAATTGCGCTTTTTATAATACAAAATTTTGGAAACAAAATACACTATTCCGCCAACAAGTGACGTGCAAACAAACAATGCCAGCCACAAAATAATTGCGCGAGGTTTATCTCTTTCAAAAATAATCATGGTTGCAGACATTGTTAACAATACAAAAACAAGCAATAAAATTAAAATAATTTTAATCAACATATCTTATATTTTAGCAAAATGGTAAAATAATCGCAACTAAATAGGCGCAAAATGCTGGTTTAAACAAAAATTTTGCAAAAGTTAATTAAAATCATTGTAAAATTGACATAATTTTGATAATATAGTTGGTGTTAATGCCATTGTAACACAGTTGGCAAGTAGCTTTAAACAATATGCCATAATTGGCATGTTGTAGCGGTGCCGCTAGGCAACGAGTGAGCGAAGCGATGGAAGTGCTTGCACTACCGACGCCCCATAATATCTTAATATTTATGCTGATGTAGCACAGTCGGTAGTGCAATTGATTCGTAATCAATAGGTCGCCGGTTCAAGTCCGGCCATCAGCTCCAAATTCATTATGAAAAAAATAAACATAGGAAAAGAAAACGCAACTTTTCAAGAAATTTTATCACTAAAGGAAAACCGCACGAAAAGAACAAAGACCGGTTTATTTTTTGTTGAAGGCGTGCAAAACATTAAAGACTCCCTTGCCAACAATTGGAAAATTCATGCTTTTATATATTCAAAAGATTGCAAACTTTCAAAATGGGCAACTGAAATTCTTGATTTTGCCGAATTTAATTATGTTTTGGAAAACAATTTAATGCTTAAGTTAAGCGACAAAAGCGACGTGAGTGAAGTTTTAGCAATTGTTGAGATAAAATATTTTAACTCAATTTGCAAAACAGATGAAAATCCTGTGTTTGTGCTTTTAGACAGACCTTCTAAAAAAGGTAACTTGGGCACGATTATAAGAAGTTGTGACGCACTTAATGTGACCCAAATTTTTTATTCTGGGCACTCGGTTGATTTGTACGACCATGCTGTTGTGACTGCCTCAATGGGCTCATTTTTTAAGTTACCAATAACTTTTATTAAGTCGAATAATGACTATTTGGCGCTTGTTGAACAATTAAAAAAGCAATATGCCAATTTGCAGATTGTGGCAACTTCCTTGCAAACAGAAAACAAACTGCAAAATGCAAACTTCAATTTTCCTACCCTGTTGTTGATTGGCAACGAAACAGATGGTTTGTGCAAATTTTACAATGAAACTGCAGATTACGCAGTTAAAATTGACATGCGCCCTGATATAGACTCGTTGAACATTGCATGCGCAACAAGTATATGTCTATATGAAATTCAAAGGCAGAGAAACAATTACAAAATATAAATAATTCGCCGGTTTGGTTGAAAAATTTTTTGTTTTGTTGTATTATGTTATTATGAAATATGATAAAAACAATGAAACAAGTTTTGCAATTGGCATGTTTGCAACATATGAGATAGTTAACACACTACCCACACAAGTTGTTGGGGTTTACTACACAAAAAACATAAAGATGACAGATGACGTTATTGCTCTTTTTGATTTTTGCAAAAAACAAAAAATTGAATTGTTGGAACGAACAAGGTTTGTTGAAAGTTTGTCCGGTAAAGAAAATGTTCACATAGTTTGTGAATTTAAAAAGTATGCTCAAACTCTCAGCGCTGGCAATCACCTATGTTTGGTTAACCCTAGCGATATGGGCAATATGGGCACAATTTTTAGAACCTCACTTGGACTTGGAATTAAAAACATCGCACTCATTACCCCATGTGCAGATATTTTCAATCCAAAAGTTGTGCGTGCTTCAATGGGTGCAATCTTCAAGTTGAACATTGAATTTTTTGATAGTTTTGAAGACTATCTTTCCAAATTTAAGGGCAATCAAATTTTCACTTTTTGCTTGGACGGAACGCAATTTTTGCAGCAAACAAAAGTTAACAACACAAAGCCTTTCACCCTTGTTTTTGGCAATGAGGCGACAGGTTTGCCAGACAAAGTTGCCAACATGGGCACAAAAATCAAAATTAAACAATCGAAAGAAATTGACTCATTCAACTTGGCAATTAGTGTTGCCATGGCGGTATATCATTTTACAAGCAATATTTAACCTCTTTTTAATTAAAAAAGCCACCTTTTTAGTGTGGTTTTTTTGTTGGAGTCTATTCAAAAATAATTGTTATGGTTGTTGAAATTTCAGGATATGCAGCAAAGGTAAGTTTCAAATTTACTCTGCCCTTAGATTTGCGTTTAACAAAAACAATTGGCGCGTCTGCGGAAATTATTTGAGCAACATACCCGTCATCAATCTCAGCGATAATATCTTGATTAACATATTCTTGATTGCCGTAATTAATTTGATAGTTTATGCCGACAGTAGATTTGGTTGTTGAGAAAGTGTTGTTGCTTAAATCTGGAAAAACTATTTCAAACTTAGAGGTCAACTGGACACTAATGTCAAAAACAAACTCGCAAACGCAATTTTCGTCTGTAATGCGAACTTTTAGTTTGGTTTCGCCCAATTTTAATGGAGTTAAAATTTCGTTTTCAATTTTTATGAATGTTTCGTCAATAAAAACTTCCATTTTGCCATTGCTAAAATTTTGAACAACTGAATTTAGCGCAAAGTTTTGAGCAAGTTCCAACTGCGGCTGTATTAATTTTGCGTGAGTGCAATTTTCAGTTACATGAACGTTGATTTGCTTTGTTTTGAACGTATTTTCACCAGTTTTTATGCTAAAACATATTTGATAATCGCCCTCAACCGACGAAAAAATTTTGTTATTTTCAAACATTAAATCATTGGTGAGTTCGCTATTCTTTAAAATTTTTATTTCCAAATCACTCAAAAATTGTGCAGGAAAAACCGTTACAAAGTTATCTGTTAGAAAAATTGTTTCATTGGTCGCGAGGCTTATTTCCTTTTTGCAATTGAGCGACAAAGATTTTGCATACTCTTTCACAGGAATATCTGCTTCTACGATTGGCAAAATATTACTTTCAAAATCCTCATCATTGATAAGTTCTTGAGAAATTAATTCTTCTTGAGCATCAACATTATTTGAATTAATGTTTTCATCTTCAGTTGCAGCTTGGTTTGAATGCTGATTAAGTGAAGTTGAGTCATCATCCTTTTCATTTGGGCGAGTTTGATTTGGTTTAGTGGTTATATTGTTCAAATTTTCATCATCAACTTTTGCAGGAATAACACTCGTTTCAGTGGCTGTCGGTTGATTTGTGCGTGAATGGTCTATTTGGTGTTTCACCACAAGGAAAGTGGCAAGAAACAAAAGCAAAGCCACGCAAATGAGTGGATAAAAAATTGCCTTAAATTTCATATAAGGCAATTCTACTATTTTGATAAAATATTTGCAATTAAAATGTCGAATTTTAAGTATTATTATTGAATTTATTCGTAAAAATACTGATTTTTAGCAAATTTAGTCGTTTTCCGTTTTGCGATTTGTGATTATATTGATTTTGTGCTTTTCAGCGTTGAGATAAGATATGTAACCTTTAACGCGTGAATTTAACTTGAACAAGTGGTGAGTTGCAACGTTCGCGCGGTCACTATTATCTTTAGTTATTGCCATTGCAGAAAAGCCATTGTCGAGCCTTATAACCGCCCCTACTGGCAAAATTTTAACCACTGTTCCTTCAACCTCATCGTCAATTTTTAAACTTGCAAAAGCCTCGTCGCGTGGGTTGGTTTTCAATTGCTTTAAGCCCACACTAATGCGAGAATAATCTGTGTTGACATCAAGAACTTTAAATGTGTATTTATCATTTTCGTTCAAAATTGACTTTAAACTATCAATGTGCTCGTAACTTGCGTCTGAAATTGAAAGTTTTGCTTTTGCGCCATTTTCAAGAAGGACAACTGCGTATTTATCTTCCAATTTAACAATGCTGCCGTCAATAATTTCGCCAATTTCAACTGGTTTAATGTCTGTGTTAACCAGCAATTTGGTGCTGCAAACTATGGATTTTTTTATGTTGTTAAGTTCAATTACGATTGCTTTAATTTCGCGATTAATCAAACTTTCCTTATTCATAAAATCTTGTGGTGAGCATTGGCTGAAAGGCAAGAACACTCTAAAGCCCATAAACTCGCCCAAAATGCCAGCGGTGTTTATTGCTGAAGCCACAAAACTAAATTCGCTGCCAACTTTAAGTGCTTTTAATTTTTCCTTATCTTCAATAGCTTTGTTCACGCCTGCGTGGTTGAGAACTAGGCAACCTTTGTCGTCAATTTTGCCGGTAACCATAACCAAAACAGCATCCCCCATTTTGAACGAAGGTTCAAGTTCTGCGCGTGGGAAAACGCCTTCTTTAAGCCCGCCAAGGGCAACAACAACCTCTTTTTCGCCAAGCATAACAATTGTTCCGGTGATTATGTCCCCGCGGTTGTACTGAGTCATGCTTATGTTAAAATCTTTCATTTTCATTATCTACTAACTTCTCCTTCAAGTAATTCATTCATTTTGCTGACAATTAAATCAGCAAATTCTGCCAAATATGCCTTGTCACCTTTGCGGCTGATATCTGGGTAAATTGGTTTGCCAATAAAAAGTTTAACCCTTTTAAATGGCTTAATTTTGGTGCTGTACATCATTGGAACAACAGGTGTGTTTGTGCGGATTGAAAACATTGCAACGCCCTCTTTTGCAGAGCCGTCCTCAACAAAAGGTGTTTTTGCGCGTGTCCCTTGTGGGAAAATGCAAACACGTTTGTTTTTTCCAATCAAGCGCAAAACCTGTTTGATTGAACTTGGCTCAACCTTTTCCCTATCAACTTTGACCCCGCCAATGCTTTTAATAAAGGCTGACTTAATTTTGCCTTTAAACAATTCTTTTTTAGCCAAAAAATAATGCTTGGTGCAAAACCTAATGTCCAGCATTGGAGCGTCATGATTGGACATGTGATTGCACGAAACAATGTAATTCTTGCCCTTTAATTCCTTTAAATTTTGCTTGCCAATTTTTTTGATTGGAAAAATAATCAAGCAAGGGATGAAAGCAAGAATAAATAAAAACCAAAATAACATACACTACCCTTTTATTTGACAGAATTGCCGGCAACATAGCCTGTTGACCAAGCAATTTGCAAGTTAAAGCCACCAGTCAATGCGTCAACGTCCAGAACTTCGCCAACAAAATATAAATTTGGCACAAGTTTGCTTTCGCAAGTTTTGGCGTTGATTTGTTTAAGTTCAACACCGCCGGCAGTAACTATACTAACGTTTATATTATCTAATGATTTGATTGAAAAGTCAAATTTTTTAAGCCCATTAACTATGCTGGCGCGCTCAATTTTGCTTAAATCTGCCATTTTTTTATTTTGCAGGTTTAACTTGCGCATAAAATAGTCCACAAACGAGTGTGGCAACAAGGTAAACAAATAGTTTTTAAGGTCAGTTTTGGCGTATTCAACAATTTCTCGTTGCAATTTTTTGTTAACAAAATCAAAGTCAAGTGCAGGCTTTAAGTCCAATGTCAGTTTTGCTCCACAAAGTTGCCATTCGTTAATTTTGCTTGAAAGAGTTAATGCAATTGGCCCTGTAACCGAGTTGAAAGTGAACATCATTTCACCAAATTCTTTAAGTTTTTTGCCATTACACTCTATTTCAACTTCAACGTTTTTCAAACTTAAACCATTAAGTTCACTAACGTCGTCATTCAACACAATTGGACATAATGCACTTTTGGGTTCAACAATTGTGTGACCAAACTGTTTTGCAATTTTATAGCCAAAATTCGAAGCGCCTGTGCCAGAATAAGACAAGCCGCCAGTTGCAATAATTAAACTATTACATGTGTACTCAACATTATTGTTACACAATATGTGGAAACAATTGTCGGTTTTGGTTACTGACAAAATTTCATTGTTTAGCGAAATTTTAACACCATAACGATGCAAACATTTTTCAAGAGTTTTGATCACGTCGCTTGATTTATTGGATTCTGGAAACACCCTTTTGCCGCGTTCTGTGCGCAAAGGCAAGCCATTTTCTTCAAAAAAAGCAATTGTGTCTTGCGGGGTGAAAGCATTGAGTGCTGAATACATAAATTTGCTGTTGTGAATTATATTCTCCAAATGCGTTTCAACTGGGCTGTTATTGGTTAAATTACACTTCCCTTTGCCGGTTATATATAATTTTTTACCCAACTTTTCGTTATGGTCAAGTATGGCAGTTTTTTTGCCATTTCTTGCAGCAAAAATTGCGGAGAACATTCCCGATGCTCCGCCACCTATTACAACGACTTCAAAATTTGTTTCCATTGGCGATATTCTAGCACAGATTAAACAATTAAGCAAAGAAAAAGCAGCATTACTGCTACTTTTTTAAACTTAAAAGATACTTAATTTCTTTTGGGTTAAGAGGCTTATATTCTCCGCGAGATAACCCGCCAAGGCGAATTTCGCCAACCTGAACACGCTTTAAGAATTTAACATTTTTACCAATTGACTCAAACATTTTGCGTATTTGACGATTTTTGCCCTCAGTGATAGTTAAAGCCAACTTAGTTTGAGTTGGATTTTGTTCCATCACCACAACGCTGCATGGTTTTGTTTTGTAATCCTCAATCTCAACGCCAGAACTGAGTTGTTTAACTTCGTCCGCGGTGATTGTGCCCTCAATTGTTGCGTAATAAACCTTTTCAACTTCGCTGCTTGGACGAGTTAAGATGTTACTTATGTCACCATCGTTGGTCATCAAAAGCAAGCCCTCAGTGTCGTAATCCAGCCTACCAACAGGAAAAACTCTTGTGTGAACGCCACGCATTAACTCCATAACAGTTTTTCTGCCCTTTTCATCATCAACAGTTGAAACATAACCTTTTGGTTTGTGTAATTTGAAATAAAGAAAGTTTTCAGTTGCGTGGATTGGTTTGCCTTCAACCGTAACGCTATCTGTTGCTTTGACGTCGGTTGCAAGCGCTGTTACAACTTTACCATTAATTTTAACCTTGCCTGATATTATTAATTCTTCTGCTTTTCTTCTGCTTGTTAAGCCAGAGGTTGCAATGTATTTATTTATCCTCATTAATCTTTTCTTCCCATAGTAATTCTTTGATTTGAAGTGTTTTATTATCTAACAACTTATCAATCTTATTTATTGTATATAATTTTACAGAATTAATCAACTGATTATCTAAAAAAACGTCAACTTTTCCAACTTCTGTGCCTTGGTGAGCATTGTCTAACTTAACATTGTATTTTAACTCCACGTTTTCATGGTTATTTTTATTGATTGGACAAAATACGTCGTTTTCCGCAAACAGATACAGCCTGCCAGCCTTGTCGTCTAACAAATATTCATTATAAATTTGCTTGTTTTTGTCAACAACCTTAACATAGTCGTAATCTTGAAAACTTTGTTCAATTAAATCCGCGCTTTCTTCAAACATTGGCCCACAATTAAGCACCACGCAAACTGTTGTGCGGTTTTCCCTTTCGCAAGCGCTAACCAAACACCTGCCAGCCTTTGAAGTAAAGCCAGTTTTAACACCGCAGCAACCGTCTAGGCTTGAAAGCAGCCTGTTTTTGTTTGTTAAATATCGCTTGTCGCTTACATTTGTTGCTGGAATTATGTGTGTTTTGGTTGAAACAATTTGTTTGAATGTTGGATTGTTTAAAGCATAACCAGCAATCAATGCCAAGTCGTGTGCTGTTGTGTAATGATTAGGATTATCCAAACCATGTGGATTTGCAAAACTCGAATTGTTTGCGCCAACTTTTTTTGCCAATTCATTCATCATTTTGGCAAAGCCTTCAATGCTGCCTCCAACATGATAAGCCAAAGCGGTTGCGCTGTCGTTTCCGCTTCTAAGCATCAAACCATAAAGCAAGTTTTTAACACTGATTTGTTCGTTTTCTCTAAGATAGATTGACGTGCCTTCAACTCCTATTGCGTTTTTGTTAACTATTATGATTTCGTCAAGATTATTGCAGTTTTCAATAACTGTTATTGCCGTAACAACTTTTGTTGTTGAAGCCATTGGAAGTTTTTCATTTTCATTTTTGCAAAACAACACACGTTTACTATCTTTATCTATCACGCACATTGATTTTGCTGAACTTGACACTGCATAGCAACTTGAAGTTTGAAAAGGAAAATTTAAAACGACCAAAACAGCTGTTATTACAACAAAAATCAGGCTTATAGTTGCTATTAATTTTTTAGATTTTATCATTTCATGTTCCCCACAAATTTTTTAAGCACCTCTGTTGCGTTTTTAATCAAGCCAAGATATGCTGTGGATTTATCAGCATGAATGATTTTAAATTTATTGTTATTCACCACAAAAAAGCCAATTGGCGTTACTGTAAACCCGCCACCAGTGCCACCAGCCATTGGAAAATCTGCGGAATTGCGCTTGGCGTTTAAATCGCTGTACTCTCCGCCGCCGGACACAAATCCCACGCTGACTTTTGAAATTGGAATGATGGTTGACTGGTCTGGCATTGTGATTGCATTCCCAACCACACAATTGACGTCGATAAGTGACCTAACTTTGTCCAAAGAAGCGTCAATTAATGACTCAATTTTACTGCTTTTGTTTAAATTTACTGTTTCTGTTTTTTTCATAATATCTCCAAGAATTAATTAAAGTGTATGCCAGTGAAAACAGCAAATCCCACAGCGACATGCGTACAGAACTTTTAACTTTCACTGAGCAAATATCTTGATTATATTTTGGTTCAACATTCAAAAAAATATGTGCGGATTTTTTATTGTTTTTAACTTTGCTTAAAACGCACTTGCTTAAAATGTCGATATAGCCTGCCCCTACGGCTGAAACGCACGCGTCGTTCATGTATCCAAAATTAGAAGCAAGGTCAAAGCCCAGCAATTGATGACGAAAATAAAGTTGACGAATAAGGTTCAAGAAGAAGACCACATTGAAGTCTTGATCGGTCAATTTATAGCGCTTTTCCTTACGATTGTGATAAATGTAAACATAGCCATTTTTAATTCTCAATTTATATTGAAGTTTCAATTTGCCAAACAGAACTAGTGTCAGCACTCCTTTTAAGCGCAAAAGGTTAAATTTTACCTCAAAACTGATTAAAAACGGATAAACAATAAGCATTAAAACAATAAGCAGTACAAACAAAAAAATAAGATAACCCATATGGTATTATCTTACTTTTGCTAAATTTTATGCCAACTTTAAACTGCTTGCGCAGAAGAACCTTGTGGCTGGTCAGCGCTGGCGGTTTGCTCAGTGCTCTGTTGCCCTTCGGCTTTAACCTCTTCTTCAGGAATTGAGAACTCACGATACAAAGAATCACCTTCGCTGTGAATAACCCTAATTCTATCTAACAATTCGTTGTAATTTGGCAAAGACTCAATGTTTGTCAAGCCAAAGCGCTTTAAAAATACCTCTGTTGTACCATAAAGCAAAGGTTTGCCAACAGCATCCTTACGACCAACCACTTCAATGAGGTTGTTTTGCATGAGTAAATCTATTGCGTAATCTGCATTCTTTACGTTACGAATATTTTCTATTTCAAGCCTTGTTATTGGCTGTTTATAAGCGATGATTGCAACCGTTTCAAGGGCTGCTTTTGTTAATGTACGTTCACGAATTGGGTTTAAGATTTCGCTTATATCATCAACAATTTTTGGGTTGGAACAAAACTGAACTTTGCTTTTATATGTAATTACATTTATTCCGCTTTGTTCGTTATATTTTGCTTTAAGCAAGTCAAGGCATTTGTTAAATTCTTTATCATTAATGTCAAATTTACGCTTAAATTCGTCAATTTCAACGCCTTCGCCTGCAACAAACAAAACGCCTTCAATTACGCGTGCAATGTCTTCGTATTTCATTCTTCCTCCCTTGCTTTAATTAATATATCTTGATATCTATCTGCTTGCACAACCACAATTTTTTGAAATTTAAGCATTTCCAAAATTGCCAAAAAAGTGTTAATAATTTCACTTTTTGTGTAAGTTTCATCAAACAGACTGAAAAAGTTGATTTCTTTGTTTTCTTTAAGCACCCCTGTTAAAAATGCTATTTTGTCCGCCACTGTCCAACGGTCACGCTTAATTTTCTTTTCCTCTGGGTTTTCTCTATCTTTGGTTTTCATTAAAATAAAAGCAAAAGCATCAAGCAGTTTGTCTAAATTAAAGTCATTAAACACAATGCGTGTGTCTCCCGCCATTTTGTCTGGCTGCTTATACAATCTGTCAACATTCTCAAACTGTTGCAATTCAGCGCCCGCTTCCTTGAACAATTCATATTCCTGCAAATCCATTTGCAATTTAAGCAAACTGTCTGCCTCGTCATCTTCCTCCTCTGTTTGCTCAACTGGAAGCAATGACTTTGATTTGAGTTCAAGCAATCTGCTGGTCATGTCCAAAAACGAAACAGCTTCGTCCATATCCAAACTTGAAATGTCGTCCATATACTTCAAATATTGGTCTGTGATTTCGCTTATTCGAATGGTTTGAATAGACATGTTGTTTTCTTTAATTAGGTGCAGCAAAAGATCCAAAGGTCCTTCAAAACCTTCCAACCTGAATGTTAAATGACCAGAATAATCATCGGTCAATTCTTCAATTTCTTCCATAGTACTCCTAAATTAAAGCAATAGGCAAATATATATAATTATACAATAAATTTAAGTATAAAGCAAATAAATCAAAGCCAAACAACAATTCACAACAAACGCTAACGATCAGAATTCCGTATAGAATTTTAACGCCATTTTTATAGTTAAAATAAATAAACTTGTTTTGGGATTTCATGAATGTTGTTATAAAGTCAAACCCTGCAAGTGGGTAAATTGGCAAAATGTTGAAAAGTACCAAAAAACTGTTAACTTGCATTATGATTAACAACACGAGATAAAAATATCTCATAAACTCATTTGGGCAACCCAATGTTCGGTTAAAAATTAAATAAACGATTGAAGCAACAAGCCCCAACAAAAAATTTGCTAAAATGCCAAAGCCGGAAACACTTCTTATGCCCTTGCGGTAATCTTTGAAATTCACTGGATTTATTGGAACAGGTTTTGACCAACCCACGCCAACCAAAATGAAAAACAAAAAGCCTGCTGGGTCAATGTGTTTTATTGGGTTTAATGTCATCATGCCCATGGATTTTGCTGTTGGATCACCCATTTTGAAGGCTGTGAAAGCGCGCACAAACTCCCTCAAAGAAAGTGAAAACGCAAAAACAAACACTATTATGATGAATTGTAAAACAGCGTCTAATGGGTCTAAATTTTGACTAAACAACAACGAAATTAACATATAAAAAACTTTTGTCCAACACTTTATTATATCAAAACAAAAAGTTAAACGCAATGATTTTGTCGTTTAACTTTGCTTTATTTAATTTGAAGATTTTATGCTATTTAAGCGATTGTAAAAACTGCTGGCATTAAGTGGATTTTTTTTGTTAATTATTGCCTCAATTTTTGTGTTATCTTCGTTGGTTTCGACCAAGCCAAGTTCTTTGAAAACTTCCAAACAAACATAGAACTGCAAATAATTATAGTCTGCTTTTTGTTTGGTTTTGCTTAAAATGTTTTTGTAAAAATGATAGCAATAATAACCTGTTATTTTGTTGTCACACGCGAACTGAAGCAACCTGAAATATTTGCCAAAAATCTCTCGTTGCAAACTTACATTTTTAAGCACAACAGCGTTGTTCTCTGGCATATGTGGAAGATAAACAGTTGACTTGCTATGGTGTTGCATTTCGCTCAAATACCCCATATTTAGTATTGGGTCAAGGAAAATTATTCTGCTGAAGGTGTTGAAATAATCAAAACTTGTTGGTGCTAAAAGAATGGTGTTAAGCCCAGTTGCATCGCCAATATCAAACACTCGATTGCGGAAAATATTGTTGCTGTCGTAAATAGATTTAAAATTAATGTATGTGTTATAATCGTTAGCAACAATGAGCGTTCCATAAACATTTTTTTCCATGTCCAAAAGCAAACGTATCAACTGATCGCGATTATAATTGTTGAATTTGTAACTGTCTTGAATTGGGTACATAAATTGCTTGACATATTCTGCCAAAACAATATCGTTATCTTGTGGGCGGTATACTCCCTCGTAATCAACAGATTTAACGATGCCAGAAATTTGCTTGTTATTTCTAAACGTGTCAACATTAAGGTCAGCCAAAATGCTGCATTCTGTGTTGCCGGACAAAACAAAATAATTGTTGCTGGCATTAAAGGCAAGCAAGTTGAAATTTGGGTAATTTAAAACCAAATGTTGTGGGTGCTTTGGCAAACTGCTGATTGTTGCATTTTTAAGGCGGAATGCAAAGATTGGACGAGCATTCATGTGGCCACATGGTTCAAGCCTATCAATATCTTCAACCAATTTCAAAGTAATTTCGCTTGCGTCAAGCGCAAAATCGTACGACTTTGTTGGCAAAAAGTCTGCTTTATTCAAGTTTTCATCAACATATTGATTGGTTGCCCTTGTAAATTCGTCGTACTTGTCAACTTTAAGTGTCAAACCTGCTGCCATTGGGTGACCGCCAAATTTGGTCAATATTTCGCTCATACTACTTAAAAGCGTGTGGACGTTAACTCCGTTAACGCTGCGGCAAGAGCCTGTTAATTCATCCCCCACTTGGCTGAAAAGGAAAGTTGGGCGATGATATTCTTCAGCTATGCGTGCTGAAACAATGCCTAAAATGCCACTGTCCCATTCTGGTGAAGACATAACGATTGCACTTATTTTGAAAATATCTTTGCCACGCAATTCGTTTTTAACGTCGTTGTAAACTCTGTCACACAATTGCTGACGTTGATTATTGAATTCGAGAATTTTGTTAATGATTGGTTTGACCTTATTTGGATTTTCTTCCATATAAAGTTCCAAACTTGTTTCTGCGCTGCCCATGCGCCCACTAGCGTTGATTTTTGGTGCAACTTTGAACGCTATGTCACTCGCTTTGCAATTTGACTTGTTGACACCGCATTCTTGCATTAAACGCAAAATGCCGATTGGCAAATGGTCAATGTCTTTCAAGCCTAAACTTACAATTGCCCTATTTTCGTCCAGCAATTCAACAATGTCCGCAATTGTGGCAATGGCGCAGATTGGCAAATATTTTGTGGCGGTTGTTATTCCAGCCAGAGCCTGCACAAGTTTGAGTGCCACACCTGCACCACAAAGGCAATGAAAAGGATATGTTTTGCTAACTTTTGGGTTAATAATTAAACAATTTGGCAGTTTTTCGGCTGGTTCGTGGTGGTCTGTGACAATAACGTCAACACCATTTTGTTTAAGATATTCAACCTCTTCAACTGCTGTGATGCCGCAATCTACAGTTATAAGCAAGTCTGGCTTATTTTTGGCAAAAATTTTGTCCAAAGTTTGAACAGATAAACCATAGCCGTCCTCGTAACGATTTGGCATATAATTTGTGACCTCAGCACCGACTGATTGAAAATATTTAATCAAAATTGCGCTGGCTGTTATGCCATCGACGTCATAGTCGCCAAATATTAAAATTTTGCTGTCCTTTGCTATATGTTTTTCAACTTTTTCAACAACTGCAGCCATATCTTCAAACAAAAACGGGTCGTTCAAATCACGAATGCTTGGTGCTAGATACTGGTTAAGTTTTGTTTGTGTGTTTATGCCACGAGAATATAAAAGAGAAACGAGGTGTTTATCTAAATTAAAAATCTTGCTCATCTCGTTTACAAATTCGGTATTAACATTTTGATCAATTGAACATATATATTTCATTTTTTATCCATTGTTTTTTAAAGAAAAAGCCTTTCAAAAGAAAGGCCAAATTTATTTTTCTTCCACTGCTTGGACCTTGCTTTCAACTTTTGCTTTGCGAACGCGTTTTTTGCAATGTGTTATGCACGCACTCCAAACAAAAGGCAAAACATACAAGCAAACTGCAAGTTCTACAACTGCAACGAACATAATATTTAAAGCAACATATTTTAAAGCACTTGGCGCAATAAGCACAAACAGCAAGCCAAATGCAAACACTGATATTGCCAAAGCATTCATTCTAAACCTTGATTGAACCATGGCTGTTTTGATTGCAGTTGAATAATCACCGCCGTCAAGCCAAGAAGCTTTGCGCATCGATTCAAACACATTCAAGCAACCGTAAACAATAAGCAAGTTAAGAACAATCATGATTGTGAAAATGCTTAAACCAACAGTCAATCTAAGCAATGAGCAAATTGAAATGAAGCCTGCACTGCCAATCAAACAACTGATGATAACAGCCAATGCGCTTGCCCCGTTGTAACGAATGAACGCAAACAATGAAGCCAATGCAACAAGCAACAAGATTGCAACTGATGCAAAAATGTAATCAATATTTCTAACAACAGGCGCAACATGCACTGAAACAGAAATATCTTCAGCTTGCAAATTGAGTTTTGTTGCTATTTTATTGTTCATTTCAGTAAGTTCTTCAGCTGACAAATTTTTCATGTAACGAACAACAAGTTTGGTTTCGTCCCCCTCGCTGTACACTGAAATTGTGTCAAAGCCTGAATTGTAAGTTTTTACAATTTGTTCAACGTTTTTAGAAGCAGTGTTAACTTTTGTTTCACTTCCAATTCTAACTGAAAATTCGTTATAACCTGCCATTTCAAAGTTGCCGCGCAAGCCAAACACACAAGCCACAACAATGCCAACAGCCAAGAATGCCGCTAAAATAATTAATACAATTTTGTTTTTGTTAAAATAATCTTTGTTTGGTTTTGAAAAATCTCTATTAAGCATTTTTGCCTCCTTTGTGGAAGTTGCATTTTTTGCCATTTTCGTTGTTAATTGCAAGGTACATAGCCACAAACAAACGCATTAAAACTAGGCTTATGAACACGTTCACAAAAGGCAACACCAAAGCAACCCAACCAAAAGATTGAATGCCCAGACTTGGCATAAACAAGCATGCAAAGCCAAGCAATGCGAACACTGTGTTGTTAACGAAAATGCGAACTAAACTTTCTTTAAATGCAAGGCGAAAAGCAATGTAAAGTTTTGTGTCTGCCTGATAATGACGTTTTGCACTCTCCAAGATTGACAGCAAACTATCTGCCATCAAAACATATGCCAGCATCATTGCAATAACGCCTGCAAAATTAATGTGCACTGCTGGAATTGATTGAAGCAAGAACAAGCCCAAAACTGTGAAGAACAACATTGCAAACGCACTGAGCCAGCCCATATCGCGATATTTAACAATCATTAAAGCAAGAACAGCCAATGCAAACACTGCAAAAATAACAGAAACATAAACGTTTGCGCCAATACCATAAGTTGCACTCATTTTGCCATCTTCAAGTTTAGTTAAGTTAACATCCAACATGCCAGAACGGATTTTGTTTGCATAAGTATTTGCCACAGTTTGACTTGTGAAAGCGTCACTTTGAATGATAATCATGCCATCTTCAATTGAAGAACTGCCCAAATCCATTTGTGTGAAAAGTTCCTCACCAAAATAAATATACATGGTGCCGCCGTCTTTGGTTTTTGTTGCAATTTCTTCCTTAACATTGTCGTTAAAATCTATGCGGACATAATATAACATTTCGCCAGTTTCGTTGTTGTAGTAACTTTGTGAAGAAACTGTTTTAATGTTGGAAGCGTCAACAAACGCCTTGGTTTGGTCTTGTTCCATAGAAAAACTAATTCTGGCAGGTTCACCCACCAAACTTGTCAAGTTAGAAATATCGTCGTCACCAGCAACTGCCACTTGAAGAATGATTTGATCTTCCCCTCTTCTGGCAATGGTTGAGTCTTTAAAACCTTCATTTTGAACTATTTTAAGCAATTTTGACATTGCTGAATTTGTTAAATTATCATAGTTTGATTCAACTTCATTTTCAAGCAACTCTGCACGATAAACAATGCGATAGGTCGAACCAATATCTTCCCCCAATTTCATGCTTGAAACAAAATTGGTGTAAGAAAAATGTTTGCCGTTGATTGCAAACGGATAAGTAAAGTTGACAAATGCTGCCACTAAACATATAACTAAAATGATTGAGAATATAACAAATAAACTTTTTGAGCGTCTTTTAGTCATCTAAATCTCCTAAATTCAGTTAGATTATAAACAAATTTTGCAACTATGTCAAACGAAACAACCGCAAAAACTTAAACTAACTATTTTTAATTTAATAAATAACTAAATTATTGCCCAAAAAGTTTATTTTAATTGTACTAAATTGATTTTAAACGAATAGATACACTCAATGCTAACGCATTTTGGTATGACAAACAGTCATCCTGAGCGTAGTCGAAGGATCACTATACTTCGTTATAACTTAACTTTGAAACTTGAGATGTTTCGGCTCCGTTTCACTCAGCAAACATATGAACTCGTAAACTCGTTATTCATGTGTTTTGCTCCATTTGACTTCGCTCAACATGACAAAAGGAAAAAGATATACTCGCGATCGTCGGTATATGAGTTCGTAAACTCACTGTTCATATACCGGCTATCGCTAGTTATATGAGTTCGCAAGCTCACTTTTCATATACCGGCTATCGCTAGTTATATGAGTTCGCAAGCTCACTTTTCATATACCGGCTATCGCTCGGTATGACAGAATCTGGGGGTCTCCAACAAAGCAAAACGTAGTGGGTTCGTTGGGTGTTTGTCTTGAAAGGTTGTGTGAGTTAGTATTCAATAATCCTTATGTCTTGTGTCCCCTTGAGAGGGGAAGGCTGGTAAAACGCTTGCGTTTTAACAAAGGGTAGTTTATTTAAGTCCTCTTATACATTTGGCTTTACTGCTGCTTGTTGTTGAACCTATCTTTAAGCAGTTTTTTTGCTTGTTAACTTGAATATTATTGCTGCAACAACAGCAACAATAACCGCAAACAACAAATCAAAAACAATGCTGACGTTGAATGTAAATCCGCCGTTCAAAATTGAGAACACCACAAATGAAAGCAAACCATAAACTACCCCGGCAATCACAGAACGTAACAACAGCTTTTCGTCTGTGGATTTTTTAAGCATAAGCACAACAAAAAATATTGACAATGCTTTGATAACGTCGTTAATGTAAGAAACTATTTTGCTTGGAATGTCTGCAAACTTTAAGATAACTGCCAAAATCACAGTTCCAATTAGGGTTATAACCAATCCTAATAAGCAACTTTTTATTATTGAAATTATTTCGCTGGCTTTTCCCGATTTAACTTTTTCCATAAATTTTCCTCCTACTTTAACTTATTTTTGATAAAGCGTTAAAGAACAGGAAAAAATGTTAAAAAAGGGCTTGTTTTGGTGAAAATGTATGTTTACTTTCAAATTATCGTCATGCTTTGTTGAAATAACAAATCCTGTAATAACATTGGGAGTGTTTTTTTGTTTAAAGATTCTTCAACTAGGCTAAAATTTAAAAATATTTTTGCAAGATTTTTCAAATTATTCGCTTCACTTAAAATTAAAAATTACCCAAATTTTTGTTACGATAAACGGAACTTGTTGGCTATGTTTATGAGGCTTTATAATATACAAAAAAAAATGCCAGACAACTGACATTTTTAGTTTATTTATTTTGAAGATTTATCAGTTTTGGCAGGTTTTTCTGCTTTTTCTGCCTTAACTTCTTTTGCTGGCTCAACTTTTTCTTCTTTCACAGGTTCAGCTTTAACTTCTGCCTTATCTTCCACTTTTTGTTGAGGTTTTACAACAACAACTTTTTTGGTTTGAGCCTGTTGCTCTTCCTTGCCAAAAACGTAATAGATTGCATTGGCATGAACAGTGAAATAGCCAGTGTGTTCACCACGGCCAGTTTTAAGCACGAAATACTTGTATTCATCTTCTGTGAATGCCTCAACAACTTCACCAACAACGCCTGTGTCGGTCATAACTTTGTCGCCTGGTTTAAGTTCTTCACGCATTGAGCCAAGTTCTGTGTTAAATTTCTTTTTCTTGAAATAAGACAAAACAAACAATGCCACTACCAAAACAAGTAAAACTACCAATAAAATAATTTCCATAATATCCCCTTTTAAACTTGAATGATTTTAGCAAAAGTTTAAACTGACTGTCAAACCTTTTTAACAAATATATAAAATTAAACTTTAAAAAATCTAAATTTTTATGTTACAAAATGAAAAAATTTGTTAAAATTAATCAAAAGCGCATTTTATTAACCAATTTTGCAACACTAAACAATTAGATTTTAATCGGTTATTCCATATTTTGAGTAAAATTCTTGCTTAAATTCCAAAAATCTATCGTTATTGATGGCGTTGCGTATGTCTTCCATCATTTTGAGCGTAAAGCGAATATTATGCAAACTGAGTAACCTTGCGCCCAAAATTTCGTTGCACATAACAAGGTGATGCAAATATGCTTTTGTGTGGTTACGGCAGCAATAGCAATCGCATTCATCATCAAGTGGGCTAAAATCTTCCTTATATTTTGCATTTTTAAGCACAACTTTGCCCTTGCTGGTCATTGCCAAACCATTGCGAGCAACACGAGTTTGAAGCACGCAGTCAAACATATCTATGCCACGCTGAACGCCTTCAAAAATGTAGTCTGGAGTGCCAACACCCATCATATATCTTGGCATATTTTGTGGGTAATGTGGCTGCATAACATCAAGCATTTCAATCATGGTTTGTTTTGGTTCACCAACAGAAAGCCCGCCAATTGCAATGCCGCATTTACAATATTTTTTTGTTTCCTCTAAACTTTTTAAGCGCAAATCTGGGTAAAAATTGCCTTGAACTATTGGAAAGAGCATTTGATTGTCATTTTTGTGTGCTTTAACACATCTATCAAGCCAATCAAGTGTGCGATTCATTGCTTTTTCTGCCTCGGCGTGGGTTACTCCCGGTTCTGTGCAGACGTCAAACGCCATAATTATGTCCGCACCAATATTATTTTCTATCTGCATAACTTTTTCTGGTGTGAAAAACAATTTTGCGCCAGACAAGTGATTTTTAAATTCAACACCCTCGTCAGTTATCTTTCTTAAATCTGCCAACGAAAAGACTTGAAACCCGCCGCTGTCGGTGAGCATTGGACGCTTAAAATTCATAAATTTGTGCACGCCGCCAGCCTTTTTTATCAGTTCATCACCTGGGCGAATGTGTAAATGATATGTGTTTGCCAAAATAATTTGCGCCCCCACGTCGTACAAGTCATCGCTAGTGAGTGATTTTACAGTTGCAAGTGTGCCAACAGGCATAAAAATTGGCGTGTAAATATCGCCATGAGGTGTGTGCAACACCCCAGTTCTCGCTCCACTGTTTGGGTCTATATGCAAAATTTCGTAACTAAATTTTTCCATTAAAATTTTTCCTAAATATATTTTTTAAACTCGTCGCTAATAGTTTTAGCATAGTCCCTAAATTCTTCAAAAACGGCTGGGTCATTTAAGGTTTTTGAATAGAGTTTGGCTTGAACAACGGCGTCCAATTTATCAATTTTCCTTGCAAATTTTGCTTCTGGTGTAACGCCTTCTTCAAACTCTTTCCAAATTTCATAAACAAAAGACAAGTCGCACTCAGTGGCTATGCGTTGCATGCATTTGTCCTCATTGTTGTGTTTGATTTTTGGGTCAACATGCTCATTTGGGGTTACGTCGCCCGCATCAATTTCACAAACGTCATGAAGAAGCAACATTTTTAAAACCTTTTCTTGGTTCAAAGGTAATTTTTCTTTGTTTATAATTTCCAAAGCCAGCAAAGCGGCTGAAAACATGTGCTCTGCATCACTTTCGCATCGCCCTACTGATTTAAAAGCATTCCTTTCAACCCAACCTTTGCGATTGATTAACTTGCATTTAAAAATTTCCTCATAAAATTTAGACATTAATTTCTCCTCTTAATTGTAAAAAAAGTTGTTATAAACATCGTTTAACTTGTAAAAATGACACAATTTGAACATAAACATGCCAAATTAAACAGAGTGAATAATTTTTGGTTTATTCAATAAACATGCTGTCGCCAAAACTGAAAAAGCGATATTGATTTTCAACTGCAAATTCGTACAAATTCATTGTGTTTTCGTAACCCGCAAATGCACTAATCAGCATAATTAAAGTTGATTTTGGCAGATGGAAATTTGTGATGAGTGCGTCAACAATTTTAAATTTATATGGCGGATAAATGAAAATGCTTGTGTTGTCGTCATCAGCCGCAAGTGGCACGCCTTTTAGTGCAACGCTTTCAAGAGTGCGGACGCTGGTTGTGCCAACAGCAATCACGCGACGATTTTCCCTTTTTGCCAAGTTTATTCTTTCGGCAGCCTGCTCACTTAAATGGTAATGTTCTGTGTGCATGGTGTGTTTTGTTATGTCGTCTTCTTTGCATGGGCGGAAAGTTCCAAGCCCAACATCAAGGGTAAGTTCAACTATTTCCACCCCCATATCTTGAATTTTTTTAAGAAGTTCCTTTGTAAAATGCAAGCCTGCGGTTGGTGCTGCGGCGCTGCCTTCAACCTTGTTGTATACGGTTTGGTAGCGTTCTTTATCTTTCAATTTTTCATGAATATAATGTGGTAATGGCATTTGCCCCACGCGTGACAAAATGTCTTCAAAAACGCCATTATAGATAAATTTTACAATTCGATTTCCATCCTCTTTAACGGATACAATTTCGCATTTTAATTCGTCATTAAAAGTTACTACTGTGCCCACCGGAACTCGCTTTGCTGGTTTAATAAGCACTTCCCATTCGTCCAAATTAATGCGTTTTAAAAGCAGCACTTCAATGTTAGCACCTGTCACCTTTTTGCCGTAAAGGCGCGCAGGCAAAACGCGAGTATTGTTTACAACAAGCACGTCACCTTTGCGCAAAAATTCTGTAATATCTTTAAAATGCCTTTGCTTGATTTCATTTGTTTTGCGGTTAAAAACAAGCAGTTTGCTTTCATCTCTTTTTTCAAGTGGAGTTTGAGCAATAAGTTCTTCTGGCAAATAGTAATCATAAGTTGACAGCTTTTGATAGTCCACTTGTGTTTGCTTTTTTGCTGGTTGTTTTTTGTTGGTTAAACTTATTAATTTACTCGCTTTCATTGTCTTCCCCTTCTGCAACGTCAATTTGCAAAGATTTTGGCACAGGCAAGCCAAAATGTTCGTAAGCCAAGCGTGTCGCCATTCTGCCCCTGTTTGTACGCAAAACAAAGCCAAGTTGCATTAAGTATGGCTCAACAATATCCTCAATTGTTGAAATTTCCTCATTCGTGGTTGCAGACAAGGTTTCCAAGCCCACTGGCCCGCCACCAAACTTTTCAATCATAGCCAAAAGCACGCGTTTGTCAACGTAATCTAACCCAAGTTCGTCAATGTCCATAAGTGTGAGTGCTTTTTTGGCGTCTTCCGCACAAATGTTGTCTTTATCTTCAACCTGAACATAGTCACGCACACGCTTCAAAAGGCGGTTTGCAATACGAGGTGTACCACGACTGCGACGTGCAATTTCGAAAGTTGCGTCCTTATCTATGCTTACATTCAAAATGCTGGCAGAACGCGCGATGATTTGTGCAATTTCGTCAACAGTGTAAAGTTCCAAACGGCAAGATATGCCAAACCTATCACGCAAAGGACTAGACAAATTGCCCGCTTTTGTGGTTGCACCAATCAGTGTGAAAGGTTGAATTTTAAGGCGCATACTACGTGCGCTTGGACCCTTGCCCACGATAAAGTCAAGAGCGTAGTCTTCCATGGCTGGGTACAAAATTTCTTCAACAGATTTACTTATGCGGTGAATTTCATCAATAAAGAGCACATCGTTAGTGTTAAGATTGGTTAGAATTGCAGCAAGGTCGGCGGCGTTTTCTATGCTTGGGCCGCTGGTTATTTTAATTTGGCTGCCAATTTCATTGGCAATAATGTGGCTTAGTGTTGTTTTTCCAAGCCCTGGAGGACCGTATAATAAAACATGGTCAAGCGCTTCTTTACGCTTTTTTGCTGCGGCAATATAGACCTTTAAATTGGCCTTTATTTTTTCTTGCCCAGTGTATTCGTCAAAAGACATAGGTCGAAGTTTGTTTTCAACCTCGACGTCACTCATGTTTTTGGTGCTGCTGATAAATCTATCTCTTTCTTCCATAGTCGCTCCTCAAAAATATATAGAAATTTTACGTTTAAACTACTCACCCATTGAATGCAAAACTTTTGCAACAATTGTTTCGCCCGTGTCGGTTTCTGTTGCAACAGATTTTGCGCGTTTGGTTGCTTCTGCTTTGCTCATGCCCAAACTTGTGAGAACAACGATTGCGTCCTCCAAATACTGATTATTGGCTTCTGCTTGGAATGGATTAACGTCTGGGATTAAATAATCGAATGGTTTGATTTTGTCTTTAAGTTCAACAATAATGCGTTCAGCGGTCTTTTTGCCAATGCCTTTGCATGAGCCAATAACTGATTCGTCTTGCGCAACAATGCTGTTAACAATCTTGTTCATTTTTTCTGCCGATAAAATTGCAATGGCGGTTTTGCTGCCCACTCCTGACACAGAGATAAGTTGCATAAACAAACGTTTTTCTTCTGGGCTGACAAAACCATACAAACTCATTTCGTCTTCTTTGACGTGCATGTATGTGTAAATTTTAACCTCTTCGTCCAGGTTAGGCAAGCCAAGCATGCAACTTTTGGTTACGTAAATTTGAAAGCCCACCCCATTGCATTCAATGGTTACGCTGTCCATTTCTTTTTCCCTTAAAATACCTTTAATAAAACTTATCATAATTTTCCTTATTTTAAATTGTGGTTTATCAAACTAAATTGGATTTGAATTTTCCTTCCAAAAATTAAATTGATTTAGAATTGAATTTTTCTTCCAAAAATTAAATTGAATTATCGCTCATCACCGAATTGGTTTGCATATGTGTGAGAGCAACTGCAAGCGCATCAGCTGCGTCGTCTGGTTTTGGAGTTTGGCTTAAACCCAAAATGTTTTTAACCATAAACTGAACTTGCTTTTTTTCTGCCCTGCCATTGCCTGTTAACGCCTGCTTAATTTGGAGAGGAGTGTATTCAAACAATTTGTCTGTATACTGTTTGGAAGCAACTATCAACACACCACGTGCTTCTGCAACAGGAATTGCGGTTGTGTTGTTGGTATTAAAAAACAATTCCTCAAACGCAACTTGGTCTGGCTTAAAAGTTTCCATCAGTTCGCAAGTGGCTTGATAAATTGTGTTTAGTCGGCTGCTTATGCTCATGGATTTTGGCGTGGTAATAACGCCAAAGTCCACAACTTTGCAACCATTTGTTTCAATCACCCCATAGCCCACAATGTTGTAGCCTGGGTCAATGCCTAAAATTTTCATAATCCCTTTTATGCAATTTGTTGCAATTGATTAATCAGCGAATTGACGCTTGAATAGAGTTCGTTAAAGCGTTGATTATCTTGCTCTAATTGGTTCTTTTTAACATTATAGTCGCTGACAAGTGCTTCAATTTTGTCCAAAATTGCTTTAATTATTTTAACTTGTTGTTTGTAGCCTTTAATGACAATTGCCTCTGTGTTTTCGTCAACATTTGCTTTAAAATCTTTGCAAAGATTGCTCACTTCGTGCTTGTATTCTGTTTTCAAGCTGCCGCACTCTTGCAATGCAACGCGATATTGCTTGGTGGCTTTGGCAAAATTTGAATTAACCTCTTCAACTTCTTTGTTTAAGCGTGTGATTTTCGATTTATTTTTGCCATATACGCCTGCCCTCTCGGCTTTTGACGCGACAGAAATATCTCTTGTTATTGTGCTCAAATCGTTTTTATGGTCGATGAGTTGCTCAAAATAACTTGTTAAATTTGCTCTGCTATCTTCCGCCATCAAAAGAGAACTGTTGTACAGCGAAAATAAAGCAGATAATTTATTGCGATTATCGTTAAGTTGTTTAATTATTTCAAGCAATTTATCGTTTGTTTCCATATTATTCTTCCTCTAAATTGTGCACGACGTCAATTACGTCATCGCTTTCGTTAAGTTTATCAATCATTTTGTCAAAGGTTTCACGCTTGTGTTCATCAAGAGCCACATAATTTTGAGGTATCATTTCAACACCTGAACTTAAAATTGTGTAGTTAGCGTCTTCAAACGCTTTAACCAATTCGTTAACTGCGTTAGCGCTTGGCTCAGTGTAAATAGTGAAAACTTCATCGTCTTCACAGTCAACTGCATTCATGTTGATTGCAAGTTCCATGGCACTGTCGCCATCAAAATTGCTACCCTTTTCAACAATCACAACCCCGCGATTATCAAACATATAACTTACGCAGCCAGTTGAACCAAGGCTGCCGCCAAATTTATCAAAAGCATAACGAACGTCGCTGCTTGTGCGGTTTTTGTTATCTGTGAAGCACTTAACAACCACTGCAACGCCACCAACGCCGTAACCTTCGTAAGTTTGTTCAACAAAATTGCTGTTGTCAACCTCGCTGTTCTTTTTGATAATTCCATTAATGCGGTCATTTGGCATGTTGTATTGACGTGCTTTTGCAATTGCCATTTTAAGTTTTGAGTTGCTGTCTATATTAGGCCCGCCCTCTTTAACTGCAACCATAATTTCACGTCCAATTTTAGTGAATACTTTACTGCGCTCTGCGTCTGATTTTTCTTTTCTTCCTTTAATATTATTCCATTTACTATGTCCTGACATAAATTCTCCTTAAATTAATAATATTTAGCAAACAATGTTTGCTAATTTTTGCATAACAATGCTCCCAGCAACGCCTGCGTTTAAACTTTCCACGCCTGGGCACATTGGTATTGAAATTGTTGCGGTTGCAAGCGAAAACATTTGCTCACTAACGCCATTCCCCTCATTGCCTATTATAACAGAAACCCTGCCTTTTGGCAAACGAAATTTGTTTAGATTCTCGCCATGCATATCTGCAACCAAAAAATTTTCAGCAATCCTGTTTTTGTTGGACTCAATTCCTCCATAATCAATACGATGAACATGCGCCTTTAAGATTGTGCCTGCACTGCTGCGCACAACTTTGTCGCTGTAAGGGTCTGCCCCGCCAATTATGTAAATATCATTAAAGCCAAAAGCCATGGCACTACGGATTAATGTGCCAACATTGCCTGGGTCTTGAACATTGTCCAAAATCAAAGAATTGGACTTTGCTTCAATGTCATGTTGCTTTATTTTGCAAACGCAAATTATTGTTTGAGGTGTTTTTGTTGACGCCAAACTTTCAAACATTTTGGTTGAAACCACAGCAATATTTGGAAAACCTGTTAATTTTTCGTCTGTTGTGATTGTGTAAACAATTTCAAATCCGTTTTGCATTACGTCATGACAAAATTTGTCACCTTCAACCAAAAATATTTGATTTGTTGACCTAAATTTTTTATCTTTTAAATTTTTAACTTCGGCATTTGTTAAAATCATACTTTGTTAGTATAACAAAAGCAAAAATAATAGTCAAATCAAAACAAATCTGTGACCAAATTTTGCGTTAAAAAATGGCAGATTTACCGCCATTTTATGTCAATCAAAATTAATTAAATATTTTTTGTGTGCTCTTCCCACAAATTTTTTGGATATTCTCCCATATTTGTGAGTTTTTTCAAGCCACCAACAACGCTTTGCTTGTCTTCTTTATAAGTTACACCAAGCCATTTTGCGTTGGTTTGTTTAACGTCAACAGAAACAAGTCCATATTTAACCATTTCGTCAATAACTGATGGCAACAAGAACTCACATTTCAATGGATTTTCTGCCAAATTTTCGTTAAGGAAAATTGGGAATGCTTTTTCCAAAAGGTAGAAAATGGTTGGGTTGAAACACCACATGTTCATTGAAACAGGTTGATTTTCGTCAATTGCATAACTAATCTTGCCGTCAAGTGGGGTTGCAACAATTTGGTCATCAATTTTTTCAACTGAACTTTCAACAATCTCCAATAGCTTGCCTGCAAAAATGTCACAAATGCCACGTTTTGCTGCCCCGTTTTCACTTAAAGTATTTTTAACTTTGTATGAAATCAAGCCAAAACTATCGTCTTCACGATTTTTCATAAATTCGCTTGCTATTTCAAACGCATTTTTGCCGTAAAAGTCGTCTGCATTGATTATTGCAAAATCGCCTTTAACAACGTCTTTGCAACTCCAAATTGCATGACCTGTGCCCCAAGGTTTAACACGGCCTTTTGGAACTGTAAAACCTTTTGGCAAGCTTTCCAATTTTTGAAAAACATATTCAACGTCAATTTTATCTTCCACGCGCTTGCCAACTGTTTCGCGGAAAATATCGTAATTTTCTTCCTTGATTATAAACACAACGCGGTCAAACCCTGCACGAATTGCGTCATAAATTGAATAATCAATAATAAATTCTCCATTTTCGTTAACTGGCTCAATTTGCTTTAAACCGCCATATCTGCTGCCCATACCTGCAGCCATAATAACTAAATCCATATTTTCTCCTTATTATGTTAGTGTTTTAGTATTGTAGTTGTTTTTGTTTGTATTGTCAAATCGTTTTAACTTAAAAATTATTTTTAACCTGCAAATTTGATTAAAGTTTTAAACCTACTAATTTTTTGCAAAATTCGACAAAAAAAAGCCACCAAATAAACTTTTTGCTGTCAGCTTATTCAGTGACTTGAAAGGTTATAAAGACTTTGTGTCTTCTTCAGTTGCAACTTTGCCTTCCAGTGCAACAACTGTTTCTTCAGCGTTGAAAGGAAGAATTGGGTGGCAACCTTTTGCCATTTCTCGTGCTGCTGTTGAGCAATTGGACAAAGCATTTCTTTCTTGTTTTTTCAATTCTGCAAGTTTTCTTTGAATCATATTTAAATAAGAAATGTTGCTTTTGTGAAGCATGACTTCAGCATATTCTTGTTCTTTAACAGTTAATAAATTGCTGATTTTTGCGCGTTCTTGTTTGTTAACTTGAATGTCTTTTTCAGCCAAATTTGCAAGGTAAGCATCGTCGGTTGCAGCTTTTGAATCTTCTGCTTTTGCAATTTTTTCTGTCAAATCATCTCTTTTGATTTGCATTCTTTTACGCTTTTCTGCATATTTTTCTTGTGCAATTTCTGCAAAGTCAAAATAGTTTGCAACACCTGTGTTAACTGAAACTGTTTTTGCTGTTTTGGTTTCTTGATCTGATTCAACAACGCCAATAACAGCTTTTGTTTCTTTTTCTGGTTGAATTTCGTTCACTTCAACAACTTCTTGTTGCTCAACTTCAACATTCTTGTTGCGTTTGAATAAATTTAAAAACTTTTTGATAAGACTCATATGTTTCTCCTTAAAATACATGTAAATTATATGCTTTTTTTCCAACTTGTCAATATGTTTTTGTTAATTTTTTCGTAAATTTTAGATAAGCTTTTAAACATGTAATTTTAATTAACAAATTCAATATTTAAACAAAGCTCATTGATGTTTTTTCGCTTAATAAACCTATATTATTTGAATAAGAAAAACAAACATGGCAATGTTTTAAATTAAAAATTTACAGCAAAAAAGTTGGCGTTTAAACCAACTTCTCTCCACTATGCTTTCTTTGCTGTTTCTACAAGTTTTGCAAATGCTTCTTAACCACTTCTCTTCGTTCGTGGGAAAGGAAGCAAAAAAGTTGGCGTTTAAACCAACTTCTCTTCACTATGCTTTCTTTGCTGTTTCTACAAGTTTTGCAAATGCTTCCTTATCGCAAACTGCCATATCAGCCAAAACCTTGCGGTTAAGGTCGATATTTGCTTTTTTCAAGCCAGCAATAAATTTGCTGTAAGAAATTGCGTTTTCACGACAAGCAGCGTTGATACGTGTAATCCATAATGAACGCATGTCACGTTTTTTCAACTTGCGACCAGTGTATGCGTATTGACCGGATTTCATAACAGCTTGACGAGCAACACGATACAATTTTGATTTAGCACCACGATAGCCTTTTGCATCTTTCAATACTGCACGGCGTTTTTTTGATGCGTTAACACCACGTTTAATTCTCATCTTTTGCCTCCTAAATCATTTCCCTGTAGTTACTTTCAAATTGTTTTGAAACATAACCGGTTTTTCTTAAATTTCTTTTTCTCTTACGAGATTTTTTAGTCAACATGTGACCTTTGCCATCGTGCATCATTTTGATTTTGCCTGTGCCAGTGAGTTTAAAACGCTTAGCAACAGTCTTTCTTGTTTTCATTTTTGGCATAATTTTCTCCTTTTTAAAATGTGTTGCGTTAAGCAGCACTGAATTTTTGTAAAATGCAGTTATTTACTTATTTTTTTGAAATTGGTGCAAGGAACATAAAGATATTTCTTCCATTAACTTCAGGTTGTTTGTCAATTTGACCAACACTTGCGCACATTTCAGCAAACTTATTCATAACGTCAACGCCAACTTGTGGGCGGGCTTGCAACCTGCCAAACATGCGGATATTAACCTTAACTTTGCTGCCATCGGCTAAAAACTTGCAAACTTGTTTTGCTTTAATTTCAAGGTCATGGTCATCAATTGTCATACTCAAAGACATTTCTTTAAGTTGGGCAACTTTTTGAGCCTTTTTTTGGTCTTTTAACTTTTTAAGTTCGTCGAAACGGAACTTGCCATAGTCCATAATTTTGCAAACTGGTGGTTTTGCATCAGGTGCAATAAGAACAAGATCTAGCCCATAGTTTGACGCTGCTTCAAGCGCTTTTTCACTTGACATAATGCCAAGTTGTTCGCTGTTTGGACCAATCAAACGAACTTCTGGTAAAACAATTTGTTCATTTTTAAGTGATTCTTTCAAATTTCCTCCTACCCAAAAAAAATGGGTCACTTTATGTAAAAGCACCCAAAACAAATAACAATTCAAATTTATTAGATTCGTTAAACAAACCTTATTTATAAATTTAAAACCATTGTCGCTTTTGCTTCAAGGTGAGAAGTGATAACTCCTACTTTTACACTCGTATTCTAACAAAGAATTTTTAACTTGTCAATGGTTTTTAACTAATTTTGCAAATTTATTTAACGATACTCCAACCCAATGCTCTTGCTTTCTTTAAAGATGAAACTCTTATTGTTTTTTCAACAACCTGCAATAATTCTTTTGCGTCTTTATAGTCGTCAATTGAAATAAAACCCAGCAAAGATCGGCACTCTTCAGCGTATGCTTCAATTTTGGTTTTTATCTGTCTTAAAAATGGAAGTTCAAAGTTATAAGCATATGAGTCTGCCACCATTGTGCTTAACAATTTAACCATGCAAATAACGGTTTCTGGCGTCAACTCACTTATAAGCACACTCTTTGCCAAAAAAGCGCTCAAAGTGTGAACATTAACACCTTTGCCTTGTGCACAAGCAACGCGAAAAGCAACTGCCTCACACATTTCGGCATCTTGACTCAACGATTCATTGAAAGCAACAAAGAAAACCATGTCGTTGACGCTAAGCGACAAAACGTCGTTTTCGTCCTCAATTTCATGATCGGCAACCCTTTTAATACACTTATCAATGTTTTTTTTGTCGTCAAGTTCAACCAAACACAAATAGTCATAATATTGTTTTTTAACAAAGTCTTTGAGTTCACGTGTGCTAGCTTTCATAAACACCTCGTCTTTATCGTATCACCCAATGAACAAATTGTCAATACTGAATTTTTAATTTAATTGAAAACAATTTGCATTTAGCTGTTAAAATCGTCAATTTAAACTATTTGTAAAAAAACGAGCATATTTATGCCCGCCTTTAGTTTAAATTTTTTTGACTGATTTTAAATTATTGTTTGGTTTGCTTGTTCTCTTTTATGTTGTTCAAAACATTGTTAAGTTTTTCGTTTTTTTGTTGTTTATCTTTAGCAAGCAAAATTGAAATTGCAAGCAAAATTTCGGCTGGATAGTAAGTTGAAAGGCACAAAACACTGCAAGCATAAATTCCGCCAAAACGCGCAAACAAAAGCATTAAATCTGAAAAATAGAACAACGCGCTGCCAATTAGTATCACAATATTCAAAGCAGACCTATTTCTAATTAAATTAGCAATTGCCTTGCCAAGCATTATTGAAATAATCAACGCATAAACAATTGCAACAACTTTCATTAACACATTAATTTTCAAAACAGGAGCAATCAAAATTATAAGCAAACTAATAACAAAAATGATTGCGGCTGGAATTAAATCTTTCCAATTGAATTTTTCATTGAAAATATAGGCAACAAAGAACAGAATATGCCCAGTTGCAAACAATGCAGCTCCAACACAAAATTCATAATAAAGCACAACGTCGCCCAAAAACGCGAAGAATAAACCAATAAGCATAAAAATGCTGAACTTGCGCTTTTCTTTTGTTTCTGCAAACACATAAATAAAATTTATTGCGCCCAAAATCACAAACAATGCGCTTGTAACCGCCTTTGCTAAAATTTCGCCGGTTAAAATGTAGGTTACATCGCCAATTGCAATCATAAGCATTAGCACAATGTTTGATAAAGTTATTGATTTTGACATATTACCCCCTTTTGCCAAACCAAAAAGTGTTAAATTAATGATTTGCCAATACTTTTGTTTACAAACAAAGTTAAGCAAATTTTATCTTAAAAAGATTATACTTAATGTTTTAAGATAAAGTCAACAAATTGAAAGATATTTATAAATCATTTTAAAGGTTGACTTTTAAAGCCAAGCATTAATCAATATATTGTATTTCGCATGCTATAAATACACAATATATCACTCAAATTTTAGCCATGAGTTTTGATTTCATTTAAAATCAAACTTTCAAAATCGGCATAATTCATTGTTTCGGTGTCTTTGCTGCCGCGGCGACGCACTGCAACAGTTCCGTCTTCCATTTCTTTATCGCCAAGCACAAGAATATAAGGCACTTTTTCAAGCACTGCGTTGCGGATTTTTTTGCCAACAGATTCATTTTCAACGTCTGCTTCTGCCCTTATGCCTGCCACGCAAAGTTGACGGGTGATTTTTTGGGCATATTCAGCGTTGTTTTCGCTTACTGTGATGATTTTTGTTTGAACTGGGCTAAGCCAAGTTGGCAAAACACCCTTTGTTTCTTCCAAAACGAAAGCGGTGAACCTGTCAAGTGAGCCAAGAATTGCGCGATGAATAACAACTGGGCGAACTTTTTGATTGTTTTCGTCGATATATTCAAGTTCAAACCTTTCTGGCAATTGATAATCCAATTGAACGGTTGAAAGTGTAATTTCGTGCCCGATTGCACTTTTAACTTGAACGTCAATTTTTGGACCATAGAACGCTGCTTCGCCAACTGCTTCATAGTAGTTTGCACCGCTAGATTTTAAAATGTCACGCAAGGCAGATTCGCTCTTCTCCCAAAGTTCGTCGTTACCAAAATATTTTTCAGTATTCTTAGGGTCACGCAAGGACAAACGGAATTGATAGTTTTTAAAGCCAAAGTCCTTATACACGTCCAAAATAAGGTCAATAACCCCTTGAATTTCACTTTTGATTTGGTCTGGACGGCAGAAAATGTGGCAGTCATTTTGAGTGAGAGCGCGCACGCGTTCCAAGCCAACCAAAGTGCCACTTGCCTCGTACCTAAAATCGTTTGCAATTTCTGCAATGCGCAATGGCAAATCGCGATATGAGTGCTGAAATTGTTTGTAAATAACCATGTGGTGTGGGCAGTTCATTGGGCGCAAAACATAGCCCTCGTCCTCCACTTTCATGGCTGGGAACATACATTCTTGATAATGGTCCCAGTGACCAGAGGTTTTGTAAAGGTTGATATTGCCCAAAGATGGCGTCATAACATGTTGATAGCCTAAAGCAATTTCTTTATTCATAATGTAATCACTCAGTTCACGACGCAAAGTAAAGCCCTTTGGCAACCAAATTGGAAGACCACGACCAACAAGTTCGTTGAACATAAATATGCCCAAATCTTTGCCTATTTTGCGGTGGTCGCGCTCGCGTGCTTCTTGCTCCAAACGCAAGCACTCTTTCAAATCGTCCTTATTCAAAAAGCCATACACATACACACGGGTGAGCATTTTGTTCTTTTCGCTGCCACGCCAGTATGCGCCACTTGCACGATTAATTTTGAAACTGAAACCACGCAAAAATTTGGTGTTTTCAACGTGTGGGCCACGGCACAAATCATAGAAATCATTGCCAGTGTGATAAACGGAAATAATGCTATCTTCTGGCAAATCGTTGATAAGTTCAGTTTTATATGGTTCGTCTTTGAACATTTCAAGGGCTTGAGCGCGGGTCACTTCGCTACGCACAAAATCTTCGTTGCGAGCGATAATTTCCTTCATTTTGTCCTCAATTTTGGCAAAATCGTCTTGATTTATTGTTAAATTGTCAAAATCATAGTAAAAACCATTTTCAATAGCAGGCCCAATTGCAAGTTTTACGTTTGGGTATAACTCTTTTATTGCCTTTGCAAGCACGTGTGCCATGCTGTGGCGGTACATTTCTTGCTTTTGATTGAATTCTTCTTGTTTTTCAAGTTCTTCTTTTTCCATAATATTCTCCTTTTTGATTGGTAATTGCTTGCAAATTAGCAAGCGAAAAGAGAATTTTATATCGCCTAGATATAATTTCCCTTTTTGATTGATGAATGCTTGCATTTCAGCAAGCGGAAAGAGAATTTTATATCGCTTTTAGATATAATTTCTCCTTTTAATAAGGTGATTTTTATATCGTCTTTAGATATGCATTCACCTTTTGCTGGGTGGCTCAATTTTCCTTTAAACATGTTTGCCAACTGGGCTAAATTTAACAATTTTATAGTGGTTTTGTTAAATAATGTTTAAAAACAAAAAACCCTAGCATTTTGTTATGCTAGGGACGATTTTAACCGCGGTTCCACCCTAATTAGTGACAAAGTCACTCACTTGATTTGCAAGCATTCACTTGCGTTTGGCCTAATCGGTGGTTTCACTTAAAAGTTTGATGCGCAAATTCCAGCCAGCATGCGCTCTCTCTTATCATTGACTTTTAACCTACTTGTCCAATCAATAACCTATTGAGTTAACAATAGTTTACTCCCTTGCAAACGCAAAGTCAAGGTTTTTGTGCCACAAATTTAGCATTTTGTGTAAACTTTCAAGCGATTGGAAAAAATGTTGCTTAAAAAACTTACTGCCTCGTACTCTTGGTTTGTATTCAAATATACGTCAATGTAATTTGGACAAGAATTTAACACGTTTGTGATAAAGTCAACAGAGTCGTCACATTCGGCAATCTTTTTTATTTTTGCGTTTTTGTTTTTCATGTTGTAAATACAATAATGGTCGTCCTTTATAACCACTTTGATTTTGTAAACCAAATTGTCCATGGTGTTGATTAAAAACCTAATAACGTCCAAAAACGTGCCAGAATTGAAAAGCATAATGTTGTCGCTGCTGAGTTCGGCAAGATTGTCCCAATGCTTTTTAAGCGGACTTAAGCGAAAAGACAAAAAAGAATCTAAATGCAGCGTGTCGCTTACGGAAACCATTTCGCCTGTTGAGTTTAAAAAATTTTGATTAAAATTCAAAATGTTCTTTAGCGCTTGCTCGTCAGTGGTTTTGTCAAAAAGTGCAAGCACTTTTATGTAAGCACTGAAAGTTAATTTGTCACAAAGCGGATTTTTTATTTTTTGTGTTAGATAATCAACCTTGTAAACAGTTTCAATATATTCAACAATAATATCTCTTAAAATTTCCTCACAGGGAGAAACAAAAGTCTCATCACACGCAAAAAGAAGATATGAAAAATTATTGTCGTCATAGCAAGTTAATATAGTTTTGCAAAAATCTATTTTCGCTTTAACATTCGCATATAAAAACTCAATTATTCCCTTATTTTTCAGTTGAGTGGCCAATGCTATCTCTCGCATATTTACCTCTATACTATCATATGCACAATGTTTAAATTTACTCATAAAAAAAATGTAATTAAATGCCAAAATTTGCGGCACACAAATTGACGAATCTAAATTCTTTTTAAAGATACACTTGTTATTTTCAACAACTCGGTATGACAGAACAACGGGGTCCCCGACAAAGCCTAATGAAATGGGTTTGTTGGGGTTAAGGAAAAACCGAGCAACAGGTGAGCATTTGCGATTAGCAAACCCGCAAAAGCGAGAGTTTTGACGTTGTCATCCTGAGCGATAACCGGTATATGAAGAGTGAGCCTGTGAACTCATTTAACCAGCGATAGCGAGAGTATCTTAAAAAATATGTAATTTAACAAATTGTTTGGTTTTTCATATGCTGAATTAAGGAAGAAGACTATGTACTACTTTTATTTCAAATCTGGCTGCTATGATTTTGTTAATGTAAGCAATTTAAGTTTGTCACTTTCCAGCACAATATATGGCAATTACAACGAATGCAACTGCACTTGTTTTGACTGGAGTGCGCCTTATCGTTGCCGCATTGGCACTGCCATAAACAACACTTTGCAACCTTTGTAATAACACAAATAATTTTGTTAAACAAACTACCCTTTGGTGCTCATTCCATTCACACCAACCTTTCCCTTACAAGGGAACACGAGATTGGTGGACTATTTGAAAAAAATACACTCGGCATAAAGCCTCGGTATGACACGCTTATTCGTTAGTTCGGTCACATAATATGAAAAAACACCACTAATGTGGTGTTTTATGTATAAATCTAGTTAGTCTAGGTCTATTTCTTTTTGCGCTTAAGAGCAGCAAGAACAGTGATTGTAACAAAGCCAGCTTCAACAACAGCAAGAACAACAACCAAAATGATTGCGCTTGTGCAAGTTAAAGTTTCGCCGCCCATTTCCATTTTGAAAGCACTAACTTTTGTGTCAAGTGTTGCTTTGTACAACTCGGCACTTGTCTTTTTAAGCTCTTTCAATTCTTTAGCAGCGTCTTTGTATTCCTCTTTTGTCATAAGAGTTGCGCTATCTTTAGAAGCTTGAGTTAAATCGTTGCCATCAATGATAACTTTGTTAATTTTTTTAGTTTCAAGAGTAACCATTTTGTAGCCATCACGGTAAACCCATTGATTCATAGAAACGTAGTTCTTTTTGCCATCAGTTTTCCATTTCATTTTTGAGTTAACTGTGTTGCCCCAAACTTTGACAGCAACATTTGTTTTTATTCCTGCTTGATCAATTTTGCCATTATATGACATACCTGCAGAAACTGGACGAACACACAAAACGACGATGAATGCTAACATAACAATTGACAAAACCAAGAATGTGATGAAAGTTGACTTTTTGCCTAATAACTTTTTCATTTATACCTCCTTATTGTCAGTTTAACAAATGTTGACAGATAAGTCTAACAATTTTTAACAAGTTTTTTTAAATTTTTTTAAAAAATTTTAAATTTGGCAAAATATCGACTAATTTTGCCTTAAATTTAGCACTCATAAAAAATTTAAACTGCTAGCAGTCACATTTGCTTTGACATAACCACATAGATTTTATATGCCAAAAAACAAAAAATGTTTAAATAAAATTAGTTTTTTATACAATGCAAAATGTAATAACCCTTGTTGCGTTCAATAATTTCGCAATTACCGAAAAGAACAAGCAAATGTTTTTTTAGGCTTTCCATACCATGGTCTTTGCGAATAACCAAAACAAGTTGACCATTATTGTTCAAGTGCTGGTGTGCCCCTTCCATAAGGTTAAAAAGCAGTGTTTTGCCCGTTTTGATTGGAGGATTTGTTATAATGTTATCATACGTATTTACAACCGCTGCAAAGCCGTCACTTTCAAACACGTTGGTTTGGCGTTGAACATTGTTTGTGATTGTGTTTTGGCGACTTAATTTAACTGCTGTGGCATTAATGTCCACCATGTCCACATTCAAGCCAAATTTTTTTGCAAGCGAAATGCCAATCACGCCCAAACCGCAGCCAAGGTCAAGGCAACTGCCCTTTAATGTGCATTTTTTTGCAATAGTTTCCAGTAAAGTGCGGGTGCCGTCGTCAATTTTATTTTTAGAAAAAATGCTGTCGCAACTGCGAAAGCATAAATTCAAACCTATAACCTGGTCGTTAAAATCGAAGAAATCGGTTTCAACGTGTGGTTTATCAATAAAATAGTGTTGCATATTAACCTTTATAGAAAGTGTTTTCAATAGGCAAAGCAATAAGAATTAAGCCAATTAAAATGAGGCAAACGCCTGCGATTAAAATGCCTTGATAAAATTTGTCGTTCTTCATCAATGTTTCGCTATTCCTTTTGAAAAGGGTTATGCGTTTTGCAAGCATACAAATCGCAACACCAATTGCTGCAACCACCATGCCGGCAATAACTGTATATCTCAATAAAAATTCCCAAACGCTAACAAATGATAATAATGTTGACATAAATATCTCCTATATTTGCTTGTATTTTAGCACAATGTTTTTTTGTTGTCAATACAGATTTTTGGTTTATCTTGATTTTTTAGGCATGTTTTTTACCAAATATACAACTGTGTAGACAATAAAAACGGCACTTGTTAACGTGCAAGCAATGCACGCAACTGTTAAAATTGTTGAGTTTGCATAAGCAAAAGTCATTGCCAAAAGCACTAAACATTGGAACATTATGTTGCAGTAAGCAACTGATTCCACAAACTCTGGCAAAGTGTTGTAAAACATAATGTATTCGCAAGCGATTTCCGTAACAATTGCAATGATTGTTATTATGCCAACCAGTTTGCTTAAATACCCCAAATTCATAAACAAAATAAGCAAAGTCAACGCGGTTGCAATGTTGGCAATTGAGCAAATTATTAAGTTGGACTTTTCTTGCTTATCTTTAAACAACTCGCGAAAAATTTTGCAAATCAATATGATTGCAACAAACACGCTTATTGCCCAAGATGGCATATAAATTTTGGCAAATATGGTGAGTGGCAAAAGTGCCAATTCTATTGCAAACAAAATTTTTAAGTAAACATCTTTTTTCATAAATTCTCCAAGTTGAAGTTATTTTAGCAGATTATTTGAATTTTTACAAATAATTAAAAGCAGTTTTTAACAAAAAAATTACAAGCACATAAAATGAGGTATGGAAGCATTAAACCACTCAAAAACTTCCAAAAAGGAGATTAGATGAAAAAACTTACTATTTTGCTTGTTGCCATCATGTCGGTTTTTGCCGTGCTTTTAACGGGCACTGGCTGCAAAAAGAAAGATGACAACACATTGCGCATAAGTGAAGTTACTCACTCGCTTTTTTATGCCCCACTCTATGTTGCAATGAACAAAGGCTATTTTGAGCAAGAAGGTTTGAAAATTGAACTCACGAATGCTGGCGGAAGCGACACCGTAATGACAAGTTTAATTTCAAATAATGCTGATATTGGCCTTATGGGACCTGAAAGTGCGGTTTATGTTCGCAACAATGGCATGCAGAACGCGCCAGTTATTTTTGCGCAATTGACTGCTTGTGATGGTTCTTTCCTTGTTGGCAGAAATGCCGATGACAATTTTGACTGGAACAGTTTGCAAGGCAAGCACATAATTGCTGGGCGCAAAGGCGGAATGCCTGCCATGACACTTGAATACATTTTGAAGCAGCATGGTTTGAAACCAGGTGCTGAACTTGGCGAAAATATTGACACAATTTTGGACACAACAATTGCATTCAATTTAACAAGTTCATCATTTGTTGCTGGCACTGGCGATTTTTGCACTATGTTTGACCCAGTTGCAAGTCAATGCGAAATTGATGGAACAGGAAACATTGTTGCAGCCCTTGGCAACGAGGTTAAAGACGTGCCTTACACCTGCTTTGTTGCAACAAGCGACTATTTGAAAGGCAACGGAACAAAAATTTCCAAATTTATGCGTGCACTTAAAAAGGGTTATAACTACCTTATTAACGCAAACAATGCCAACAACGACGCAGACATTATTTCCGCACTTAAGCCATCTTTCAGTTCAACAAGCGATCAATTGATTTTGGCGTCTGTTAAAAACTATATTAGAATTGGTGCTTATGCAGATAGTTTTGTTTTGAAACAATCTTCTTGGAATTTAATGCTTGATATTATTGAGGGCGCTGGCGAACTTAAGAGCCGTGTTGAATGGACAACTGCAGTTAACACTGAATACGCTCGCGCTGTTGAAGGATAATGAAAAAACAAACAGGTTTGGTGGCTTTAACCCCAAACTTGAAGACTGAAACAAAAAAGGTGAAAATGCAAAAAGCAGTGGTGGCAAATGCTGATGCAAATTCCCCTATTGTTGAAATTAAAAATTTGAATTTAATTTACCAAAGTTTAAAAAGCGAAACCCATGCTTTGCAAAATGTTGATATCGAAATTAACAAGCATGAATTTGTTGCGATTGTTGGGCCTTCTGGCTGCGGAAAAACAACCATACTTTCGCTTATTTCTGGACTTATGAAAGCAAGCAGCGGTGAAATTAGAGTTGACGGAAAAACGCCAAGTGTTAAAGAAGATTTGTGCGGTTACATGTTTCAACGCGACAACCTTTTGCCTTGGCGAACCATTGAAAAAAACATATATTTTGGGCTGGAAATAAAGCACAAAAACACGCCTGAGCGCAGGGCTTATGCAATTGAACTTGCAAAAAAATATGGAATTGGTGAATTTTTAAAAAAGCACCCTAGCGAATTGAGCGGAGGCATGCGGCAACGTGTGGCATTAATTCGCACACTGTCGCTTAAACCTGAATTATTGCTGCTTGACGAGCCTTTTAGCGCACTGGACTATCAAACAAGGCTTGAACTTTGCGACCATATTTTTGAAATTATAAAGAAAGAAAACAAAACGGCAATTCTTGTTACACACGACATACAGGAAGCAATCAGCATGAGTGACAAAATAATCGTTCTCTCTGCCCGACCTGGAAAAGTTAAAGCGGTTCACGCGCTTGATTTTAACAAAATCCTAACGCCTTTTGAAAGGCGCAAAACCACAAAAGCAAAAGAATTATTTGACATTATTTGGCAGGAAATTCAAGATGAAAAACAAAAGTGAAAAGTTATTAAAAAACTGGTTACCTAGTAGTGTTGCAAATTTAAACACACCACATATAGCACAAAACAAAAGCAAAAAAGTTAAATCTAAAAAACAAATTTTCAGCGATGAACACAAAAAATACTTACTTCGTCAGTGCATTACAAAAACAACAATTATCATAACGCAAATATTAATTTTGACCATTTTACTTGTTGCTTGGGAACTGCTTACAAAATTTGAAATTTTAAGTTCTTTCTTCTTTTCAAGCCCAAGCAAAATTGCAAAAACCATTGGAGAACTGCACCGCTCTGGCGAATTGTGGCACCACTCTTCAATCACATTAAAAGAAACATTGATTGGATTTGCAATTGCAACTGGGGTTGGTTTTGTTGTTGCTTTCATTTTGTGGTATAGCGACTTTTTGCGCCGTGTGCTTGAACCTTATTTAGTTGTGTTGAATAGTTTGCCAAAAATTGCACTTGGACCAATCATAATCATATGGTTTGGCGCTGGCAGCAAAGCAATTGTGTTTATGTGTATTTTGATTGTTATTATTGTGACAATTATGAACATTTTAAACTCATTCACCAGTTGCGACAAACAGTTGATAGCACTCACTCGCTCGCTTGGTGCAAACAAAATGCAAATATTTTTAAAACTGGTTTTGCCGTCTTCGCTCAAAGACATTGTTTCAACACTCAAAATTAATGTTGGTTTGAGTTGGATTGGCGCAATTATGGGCGAATATTTGGTTAGCAAGGCGGGGCTTGGCTATTTGCTGATTTATGGCGGTCAAGTGTTTAATTTGAACCTTGTTATGACCTCAACTATTATTCTCTGCGTGCTGGCCTCTGTTATGTATTTTGCAGTTGCAATATTTGAAAAATTAATGAACAAAATGTATCAATAATTCAAATTTAAACATTCAAATCAAAAAAAACAATAAAAAAATTAAGTTTGTTGAAAATACAAAAAAAATTCACCGATGTGGTGAATTTTTTTATCTAATCGCTTTTTAACAACGCTTTTAAAATTGTAACATTTTTAACACTAAAATTATAATTTTCAGCAGAAGTTTCTCCTATTTTAACGGCTTTATTCTTACCATGATAATCACTCCCCGCAGACAGTAGTAAATCATATTTGTCTGCAAGTTTTTTTATCATTTCTATTTCTTGATAGTTGTATAGTGAATAAAAACATTCTAAAGCATTTAAACCGCAAGTTTTTAAAAAGGCAATCCTTTTTTCAACAATTTCTATTGGAACTCTTTTTTCACCTACTCCACCTAGTGGATGAGCAAGACAAGTTACTATTTTTTCTTCTGACAACACTTTAACTACTTTGCTTGTAGAAATTTTTAAATCTGGCAGTTTGTGATACAGGTATTTGCTAATTGCTTCTTGAATTGTGTTTGCATAACCTAATTTAATTAAAATATTTGCTATCAAAACTTTATTTGGATTACTACTTGAAGAAATTTGTTTTAAAAATTTATCTGGAAGAATAATGTTAAAATCCTCTTTTAAATGTTGTAACCTATAATCTATTCGTTTTAATCTTGATTCGTGTATCTCTTTAATCAATTCATTTAGTGCTTTATTGTTCAAATCATACCCGTAAGCTAGCAAATGTACATTACCATCCTCATCTTTAGTCGAAAACTCTATTCCATTAATAAAAGTGATCTTTTTGTTTTTGAATTTTTTTACAACATTACAGCAGCCCTCAATAGTATCATGGTCTGTTAACGCCATAATTTTAATATGTTTTTTTATGTTTTTTCTTATAATTTTAATTGGATCCTCTGATCCGTCCGAATAAATACTGTGTTGATGTAAATCTATTTCCATATCTTTCCCTTACCATTGAAATTAAGTCTAATCTTGATCCAAAGATAAATCATTGTTTTCCATTCTGTTTAATTCTTGTTCAAATTTAGAAAAAATCGAATTTGGAATATCCAATTTAACAATAGCATCACATTCTTTTATTTGCTTGTTTTTTAATTTTTGATTTAAAGATTTTAAATCCTCCAAATTATATTTTTCAAAAACTATAAAAGCATCTTTGTTAGCCATCACAAATTGAAAGAACTGAAAACTTGGTAAATTTTTCCAGTTTGAAACAATGTTGGTTTTTAGATGAATTTGATTAACCTTGTCATTATAATTTTTGATTTTGGATAAAACATTTTCACTCAATGAAAAATCAAAATTTTCCGACCCAATATTTTTAACAAAATTCAAATCGCTTTCAATTGTATGCAAAAAATATTCAATAAACACATTAAATTCATTAACTTTTGCTTTAGTTAAAATTTTTCTTGCATTAGAATACAATCTTTCATTCTTCATCATAATTCCTTCCTTACTCATTATTTATAATCGACTCAACCCCAACATTTGTATGTTGTTCAATTATATGGGCCATATTATTAATTGCTTCAATATATTTTTCATCATTCAAAATTTGAGTGCAATTTTTACTTACCATTTTTTCATCAAATTTCATTCCTGGCACACGATATGTAACAGCAGGACTCATTATTTTTGTTGACAATTGATTTGTTAGTTTCATTAACATTTCTTTATCTTTTTTAGACAAACCCTGGCTTTTCAAATAGTTAATGTCAACATCATTCTTTTTAAGTTGTTGCATCAACAAATTTGTCACTTGTTTTTTTATCTCTTTATTTATGCTCTGTCCTTGTTGGAAATATTCTAACAACTCCTCATTTGAATGAGCATGCAAAGAAAGTGAAATCATTTCTTGCGGTGGCATTCTCATTCCAAGACTTTCGGCAGAAAGGTCAGAATTATAACTTTTGCAAATATCTAGCTTTTCTGCACAATTGTTAATTAAATAAAGATAAGTCATTAATGGTTTGTTACCACATTCTTCTAACGCTTCATATTCAACCAACCTAGGAATTTCATTCTTTGCTATTTTCTTTAAACACCTATTGGAATTACGGACTTGACAAACTTTTATATCTGCATGAACCAAACTTACATTAATTCTGCTTGCTGTTTTTGAGTATTTATCAATTAATTTTTCCATTTTTTCGGGATTATCGCCTATTTTTTCTTGAATAAAATTAATTTTATTTTCTAATAATGCTCCAATCATATAGTTTTTCATCACAACACCAGACATAGCATGCATTAATGGATGATTTATATTTACATTATAATGCTTTGCCAATTGCTCTTTTATCCAATCTTGATCTGCATGATAGGCACCTTCATTCTGTTTTATAGATTCAATAATTGTAGACTTGCCTGCTGCTGGTGGACCTAAAACAAATGAAACAGATCCATCTTTTCCTATTGCTGGATTATCTAATTGTTCTTGAACGACTCTTGAAACTAAATTTTTGGCGAATTCTTCAAATTCTTTATTTATATTTGGAGAAGTATTATTTGAATGCGAAAGAATAGCTTTGGCCAAGTGGTCAAATTCTTGTTCTTTTTTAGAATCTACAGAAGACAATATTTCTTTTGTTCTATTTTCAGCTTTAACTTTAGTTTCGTTATAGAATTGCTCAATTTCTTCTATTGTTTTTGAGTTTGAAGAACTAGCAGCAATCCAACAATCAGGTGGTTGCAAACCATTCAAATAATTATTATCCAATTTGTCACCTCAACAAGGCATATTTTATTCGTCTTATAACAATGTATATAATTATTTTTTGAGTTTGCGGAGGAAAGGAGGCAAATCGTCGTCGGTCAAGAATGGTGTTTTGGCTTTAATTGAAATATCTTCCACTTCATCGGCTGGTTGAACGGGATGTTCTTCCTGTTGCTCTGGTTGTGGAGCTTCTTCTGGTTTTACTGGCTCAGTAAAAGCGCGAATGTTTGCGCTATTATCTTTAAATTCTGGAAGTTCTGACTGTTGATTTTTGTCGCCAAAGCCTGTGGCAATAACTGTAATTTCTGTTTCGCCTGTAGTATCGTTATTAATTCTAGCACCGAAAATAATGTTACAATCTTTATCTGCAACGTCACGCACAAGGTCAACCGCTTCATAAACTTCGCTCAAAGTAAGGTCTCTGCCTCCAGTGATATTAATCAAAATACCTGTTGCTCCCTCAATGCTGGTTTCCAAAAGTTGGCTTGTAACCGCTTGACGAACCGCCTCAATTGTTTTATTTGCGCCTCTGCCTTTGCCAATACCCATGTGAGCAATGCCTTTGTCACGCATAATGGTTGAAACGTCGGCAAAGTCCAAGTTGATTAAGCCTGGAACAGAAATAAGTTCGCTTACACCTTGAATTGCTTGACGCAAAACGTCATCTGCATAGCGGAAAGAATCAAGGAATGAAACGTCCTTTTTCAAAATTGTGTACAATTTTTCGTTTGGAATAACAACCAAACTATCTACATATTTACGAAGTTCCTCAATAGCCTTGTCTGCATTTCTTGCTCGGGTTGGGGCTTCAAACTTGAATGGTTTTGTTATAACACCAATGGTTAAAATGCCCATTTCCTTTGCAAGGCGAGCAATAACTGGAGCTGCGCCACTGCCTGTGCCACCGCCAAGTCCTGCCGTGATGAACAACAAGTCCGTGTCTTGAAGCATGCGTTTAAGGTCTTCAACGCTCTCTTCTGCTGCCTCACGTCCGCGGTCTGGATTTGCGCCTGCACCAAGCCCTTTTGTTAATGTTTTGCCAATTTGAATTGTTTCATCTGCACGAGACATGTTCAAATCTTGTTGGTCAGTGTTAACTGCAACAAAGTAAGCGCCGGTGATGCCCGCGTTTACCATACGATTAACTGCATTGTTGCCGCCGCCGCCAACACCAACAACTTTAATTTTACAAATGTTATTAGATAAATCCATAGTTCCCCTACCTTTTAAATCAACATATCGTTCAAAGTTACTAAGCCTTGAATTGAAGTTTGCAATTTATCTTTTGAAGTGTCGAATTGATTTTTGTAAATATTCACTTCCATTCCCGTTTGCTGCTTTAAAATGGTTTTAACGCCTTTAAAGTTTGCAATGCCGTCGCCTGTTAAATACAAGTCGTAATTTTTAAAAATTGGGTCAATAGCCAAAATTTCGCCAATGATTTTTGCCAAATTTTCAAGCCTACTTTTAACAATTTGATTTGTCATGCTAATTGGTGCTTTTATGCAACTATCATGCACTTTTGTTTCGTAATATTCGTTTCGTTCAGGTTCTATTGTTAAAATGATTTTTCGCTTTATAAGTTCGGCATCTTTAAAACTCATGCCAAGCAATTGCATTATGTCGCTTGAAATGTGACCGCCGCCCATTGAAAACGAACTAAGAAGTGCCAAGCCTTCGCCTTTAAGCACAGCAACGCTTGTTGTTATGTGACCAACGTCAACGACTGCAATTGGTTGAGTTGTTTCGTTATCTTGACTGCACTTTATTGCCTGCCCCAAGGCTGAACAAATAAAGTCCACATTAGTTATGCCAAGTTTTGATAGTTTGCCTGTCATCAACTCAATAAACGAAGTTTTTGCCAATATGTAACTTGCATCAACAACCAAACTTGAAGTTTTTTTGCCAACTGGTTGCATGGTTGTTGCATTGTCGTCCAACATATATTGCATTGGGCTAAAATTGATAACGCGATAATCCATGCTGTCCCCAAATTGAGAGTTGTTTTCAAACAAATTTGAAATGTCGTGATTTGTTATTTTATGAGGCTGAATGAACTTGCGCGAAATACGCTTGCAAACGCACATACAGAACTCACTTGGCACGCCCACCACAATTGAATGAACTGAAGTGCGCAATTTTGAAGTTGAAGCAGAAATTAATTCGCTCAAATTCAATTCCAAATCGTTAGGTGACAAAAATTCGCCGTCCATAAAGCCATCATACAAAACTGTTGCTTTGTCAACAATTTTGCTGCCGCGCTTGCCCTTGACGGTTGCAACCAAAACCAATTTTGATGAACCAACTTCTAACAAAAAGTTTAACTTGCTTCGCACATTGCCCCCAAATTTTGTTTATATAATTATATAAAAACTTAAAATAGTAGTCAAATATTTTAACTTGAAACAATTCGAATTTTAGTTTAAAATTTATTAAAAAAATAAAGCACCACAATATGTGGTGTTATTTTAAAATTAAATACACAAGTCGATTTGGTCGATCAATCAAAAATGTCACTAAATGTTGAAAAATTTGACTTCTAGTCGTTTGGCAGGTATGCGTAAGTGTTGTTGTGTTTGATAACAATTTTGCCCTTAGTTTTGTCGGTCAATTTGTCAAAAGCGGCAAAGCAAATGTTCAATTTTGTGCCCAAATCAGTTTCTGGATTTGCAATTTGCATTGTAACGCCTTGGTGTGTTATAAGTATTAAATTTGTGTAAGCAACTGCGTTGTTCCCGTCCTCGGTTAAAGCATGAGCTTTTTCAAATTTGATGGTTTTAACCAGTGCACACATGTCTGCCCTTTCAACATATCTGCCAGAAACCATAACGTTGGTGTACATTCCTACAAAGAATTTGTAACATATGTCCGCGTAGGTTTTGTTCATGAAATCACACTTTTTTGTGTTGCTGGTGATGCCAATGTCTGTTTCAATTTTAATTAAATTTGTTGGTTCGCTTTCAGTTGTTTTGGCAAATATGCGCATAACTTTTAAGTCTTCGTCCATGCAATAAATTGTGTTTTGATATTCTGCATAGAACATTTCAACGCGCTCTCTTACCTTGATTTCAATGCGCATAACAGAAGTTGTTTTTATTTGAACAACCTTAATTTCTGCGTAAGTTTGCTCTATGTTGTCAATAGCGGACTGCTTGTCCACCATAAAAATGCTGCCGCCCATTTTGAGTTTGGAAGCATTTAGAATGTCTTCTTTTGTGACTGAAATAGTTGAGCCCTCTGGCAATGCAATGTTAATGTCCGCTTGGCGTAGGCGAAAAACAGCACCGAATAAAACTATAATCAGTGCCAAAATTGACAATAAAATTGAAGTTGTGATTATTGATTTTTTTGTCATACTCGTTTTATGTTTGCACCAAGCGAAGCAAGGTTTTGCTCAAAATTCTCGTACCCGCGCTCAATAAAGCCTATGTTAGAAACTTCTGTTGCACCTTTTGCCCCCAAACCTGCCAAAACCAGTGACGCGCCGCCACGCAAATCTTGTGCAATCAGTTTTGCACCGCACAATTTCCAACCAACAACACTTGCAAATTTGTTGTTTATAAGCGACACTATTGCGCCCATTTTTCGCAATTCTGGCGCAATTAAAAAGCGGTTTTCAAAAACATTTTCATGCACCAAAGTTTCACCTTTTGCAAGGCAAGACAAAACCAACATTTGAGATTGCAAATCGGTTGGAAAATCTGGATAATACCCTGTGGAAATTTCGCCACAAGTTGAAAGAGAGCCTTCTCTTGATATGGTTATTATATCATTTTCAATTTTAATTTGACAACCAATTCGCTTTAATTTTTCAATTAAATTTTGGTTTTGCTCTGGAACAGCGTTTGTAAGTGTTATTTTTCCGCCACAAATTGCCGTTGCAATCATGTATGTTCCTGCAACAATTCGGTCGCCAATTGGTGTATATTGCGTAGATTTTAATTCATCTACCCCTAATATTGTAATTTTGCTTGTGCCTGCACCTGAAATTTTTGCACCCATTTTGTTTAGGAAATTGCACAGGTCAACAATCTCAGGCTCACGTGCAACATTAATTAAAACTGTTTTACCTTTTGTTAAACATGCAAATTGGATTAAATTTTCAGTTGCCCCAACGCTTGGAATTTTGAGTTTAATTCTTGCAGCATGCGTTTTGCTTGCGTCAAAAAATATTGCCTCACCCAACTCCACGATTTTAACACCCATTTGCTTTAAACCTGACAGATGAATGTCAATTGGACGCGCACCTATTTTGCAACCTCCTGGTTGGGTTATTGTTGCCGTTTTAAAGCGTGCCAACATGCTGCCAAGCAAAAATATTGAGGAACGCATGGTTTTCATTAACGCAAAATCCATTTGGCTGTTGTCCGCGTTTTTTGCGTCCAATTTTAAGGTCTTTTCGGTTTGAATTATGTCAACCTTTAACTCTTTTAAAATTGAAAGCATGTTGTTTAAATCGGTGATGTGAGGGTAGTTTTTAATCTCAACCACCCCACTTGCCATTATGCTTGCAGCCAAAATTGGAAGAGTTGCATTTTTGCTTGTTTGCACCCTGAGTTTGCCAAAAAGCGGGTTTCCGCCTTGAATTATATATTTGCTTGTCATATTTGTTTATATGATTTTGCAAGCAATATTGACTTTTGTTTTACTAAACTAATATAATAAATTTTATTATTCATAATAACATATTAAATAAAAAAATGAGCAATTTGTTTGCCCATTAATTTTTAAAATTTATTGTTTATCACAATTTGTGATATTGATGTTTTTATTTTAAGCCATTCTACTTCTGTTATTGTTTAATAATCGGCTTCGTAAACTAAATTATCTCTATTTTTACTATTTGTTTTATCATTTTGATTGAAACAAATCTAGTTTAGAATTTTATTAATTCTTTAAATTAATTAGTAAATATTACAAAATGGATTTATAACTCTTGCGAATATGGTTCACGATCTCTTGTACTTTTATCTTTTGAATTATCTTCATCAAAAACATCAGTTGAACCATCACTTCTTCTTTCATGCATGTGTGTTGTTTCTTCACTTCCAATAAAATCATAATTATGAGCACCTGATTTGTGCAACGATTCATGTTCTGTCTGTGTTTCATCTCCAGTTTCTTTGTCTATTTCCGTTATATCTCTATATATATCACAGCTACCATCATCATGTATATCTTTTGTTATAGTTTCTTTAATCGCAATTTTACCATCCTGTTGTATAATTGATTCTTCAATTTGTTTACTCATATTTTCTCCTTTTGTATTTTTATACTATACTAAATTTTGCAAAATGTCAATACTATTTAACAACTTTCTTGTTTCGCCTATCAACATTAAAAACCACGCCGATTGCGCTCATAAAGACAAGCAAACTGGTTGAGCCAGCGAGGATGCCTGCATTTTTTTAATTAACGACAAACAAACCTATGGAAAAAACCTAGGTTTAGCAAATTATTATATGTGCAAAAAGTTGGGACAATTTTAAGCAACATTTAAATCTTCTTTTCCCATCTGCACATTTCTTTGCCCGCTGCATTGATTTCTGTTTTGATTAATGCAAAGCCTAATTTTTTATGCAAATTTTTGCTTGCAATATTTGTTTTTCCACAAGATGAGATTATAGTTGAATAACCTCGCTTTTTGGCTTCTGCGGCTGCAAGATTAAACGCATGTGTTGCAATGCCTTTACCGCGAAATTCTTTTAAAATTTCAATGCCAAATGACAACTTTTTATCTTGTTTCTCGCTTAAAGTTATCAAACCCACCCTGTTATTGCCAAAATTTATACAAAAACCCAAATTATCTTGCCATAATTCAATGCGTTTTTCAACCTCGTCCAGCGTTGGATTTTTGAAAAATGACGCAAAATTATTCTTCACAAACCCTGCGTCTTCAACTTGAAATTTTGACAAACTAACCTTATTCATTGTTTTTATTTTAACATTTAAATTAAGATATGTAAACTATTAGGTTCAATATTTTAATTTTGCAATCACAATAAAAAAGGGAGCAAATTTACTCCGCTTCTTTATTTGTTTATATTAAATTAAAATGTTTTTCAACCAATTTTAAGGTTTTTTCAACTGTAGACAAGGCATTTCTTTCTATGTAATAATATCCACTTTTCTTTATGTCTTCACACCTTTTTATATTCAGTCTTCTCAAAACTTCATTGCAATTGCTTTTGGCAAACTCTGGATTTGTTGTCGAATTTATATACCTTTTAAAACCTTCGTGGCTTTTTCGATTGCAATAATCATCAATAATATTGTCATTGTTTTCACGAATCAAGAACACTGTGTGATTAATATCAGTTATTCTTTCCGCTTCTTCTGGCAACAAATGTAAATCACAAACAATAGTTTGATTTTTGCTTAATCTTGCCAAATCTGCCAATATAAATTCCAGTTGTTCTTTTGAGTTATTTTCCAACCAATCAATATATTCGTTTTGATTGCGCATAAAAAATTCATCTGCATTTTTAAAAGTTTTATTCATATATGGTTGGTCAATTGGATTTGATAATTTTTTATGTTCATCAAATTTTTCGTCAACATCGTATCTCAACCATCCATATTTTTCTGCAAGCGCTTTTGAAATTGTGGTTTTGCCGCCTGTCGCGGTTCCAGTAATGAAATAAACATTTTTAAAATCATTTTTATTGTATTTATCTAAATATATCATAAATTTAATCTCCTTCTAAAATAAAAAAAAGTTCACTGCCCCAGTGAACTCCTTAATCAAAATATATACTAAAATTTTGTATAAAAAACAGACTCCACCAGTTAGTAGAATATTCATCCACAAAACCAGTGTTTGGTCTTGTGTGTTAAATTAAACGTATTCTCAACACAATATTATACATATTATTTCTCCATGTTTATGTTGTTTGTTATACAATGATTTACCCTAAATGTCAATTACTCTCAAAAATTTTTTTCCTATTCTGCCTATCAACATTAAGAACAACGCCAATTGCGCTCATAAAGACAAGCAAACTGGTTGAGCCGGCGGAGATGAATGGCAGCGGCAAACCTGTTGGCGGAATTGAACCAGAAACAACTGCAATGTTTAAAATGACTTGAATGCTAATGATTGCGGCAATGCCAAAGCAGAGGAAAGCGGAAAATTTGTCGCTGGCGGAAAGACCAACTTTAAAAATTGTGATAATCAGCGCAGCGAACACCACAACAAGGCAAAGGCAACCCACAAAGCCAAGTTCTTCCGCTATTATGGAAAAAATAAAGTCACTTTCGCTGAACGGCAAAAACAGTTCGGCTTGGCGGCTGTTGAAAAGCCCTACGCCCCACATTCCGCCGCTGCCAATGGCATAAAGCGATTGAATGAGTTGATAGCCTTCGTCCAGAGGGTTTTGCCAAGGATTTACAAACGCGACAATTCTGTTTAAACGATATGGCTCAATGATGATAAGCAAAAACACCAATGCGGCGGCAGGAATTGTGAGCATACCAAACACTTTGAGCCTGAGCCCGCCAACAAAAAGCATAAAAATGAGAGTGAATGCCACGCACATTGTTATTGACATGTTTGGTTCAAGCATAATAAGCAAGCAATATGCCCCGCCAAGCGTGAGTGTGATGATTATGTGTTTGAAACTGGCAAGTTTGTCGCCCTCGCTCAAATACCCCGCCAAAAAGAAAACAAGGCAAAATTTGGCAATTTCACTTGGCTGCATGGTAAGCGAGCCAATGCCAATCCAGCGTGTTGCACCATAACTGGTGCGTTTAAGACCTGGCACAAAAACTAGGCACAAAAACACAAAGCCAATTATGTAAAACGCCCAGTAAAATTTTTTGTAAATCTTGTGATTAACAAAGTTGCAGACAACAAGTCCAATTGTGCCTATAACCACACCCATGATTTGCTTCTTTAAGTAAAAGTATGGGTTGTTATACTGCACTGTTGCGGAATATTTGCTGGCGGAAAAAACCATGACACAGCCAAAAATTGCAAGTGCAAAAGTGCAAGCAACGATGATTATTCTATTCAGTTTTTGTTTCAGCATACGCCTTTACCAAATTGTTGAAATCCTTGCCGCGCTCAATGTAGTTTTCGTACTGGTCATAACTGGCACTTGACGGCGAAAAAAGCACTGTTTCGCCCGGTTTTGCAATTTGAACTGCTGCGTTAAATGCCTGTTTTAAGTTTTCAAATTTGGACAACTTGAAAGTTTTATTTGCGGCTTCAATGTCCTCGGCAATTTGTCCAAACACAAAAATGTGCCTAACTCTTTTTGGCAGTTTTTCAAACAAATGTGAATAATTCAGCCCCTTTTTTGAGCCACACAATAAAAGTAAGATTGAGCCATTGACTGACTCCACACTTGCAATGGTTGAGGCTATGTTTGTTGATTTGCTGTCGTTGATAAACTTGACCGCAGTTGGCGACTCTATTTGCGTGTTCCTAAATTGGTCTGCACGGAAATTGATTAACGCGTGTTTGATTTTTTGAACTGGAATTTTATATATGTACGCGTAACATATTGCACACATTACGTTTAATATGTTGTGCTTGCCTTTTAGTTGAAGTTGATTAATGTCCACCACTTTTTGTTGATGAAGATAAATGCTTCCCTTAAAATAATGCACGTCTGCAATGTGGCTATAAGAATATGTTACAACATTGCAATTTGAAGTGGAATGAATGTTGCTGTCCAGATTAACAACCGCGTAATCGGTAGGCTTTAAATTTGCGAAAATGTTGTATTTTAGGCGGGTGTATTCTGTCAAACTTTTATGACGGATTAAATGGTCTGGCTGAATGTTTAAAATTGAAGCAACATGAGGTGAAAAACTGGTTGCATGTTCAAGCATAAAACTGCTTACTTCTGCCACCAAAATGTGGTGTTTATTTTCCAAAATTGCCTTTGAAACTGGGTAACCAATGTTGCCGCAAGCAATTGCCTTGCGCTTTTCGTTTAATATTGCTGTTATTAATTCAACTGTGGTTGTTTTGCCGTTTGTGCCAGTAACCGCCACAATGTTTTTTGCAAAAATTGAAGCAAACTCCAACTCACTCATGACAGGTTTTTGAAGGCTTTCTGCCAAAACCAAATATTGATTGTCCTTTTCTATGGCAGGAGAAACAATAATCAAGTCCAAATCTTGAATTACCGCTTGGTTTAGTTCCTGCAAAACAAAACAATTTTTTAGCCTGCGCGAACGAAGCCTAACTAAATTGTCGTCATACAAAAACACGTTTGCCCTATGCTTAACAAGCAACTTGGCAGCCCACTCGCCTGAAATGCTTAATCCATAAACTAAAACTTTTTTGTTTTTTAATTTCATACCCAACCCTTTGCTTTTCAAATTAATTTATTTTGAAATTACGTGAATATTACAAAAGGTAAAAAATAATACAAATTAAGCCAACACAAAATGTGACTGCGGCGTATATTGCCACAATTTTTGGCTCGGTTAAGCCTGACATTTGCAAATGGTGATGAAATGGTGCCATTTTGAATATGCGTTTTTTTGTGAAGCGGAAAAAAATCACTTGCAAAATGACTGAAATTGCTGAAAAAACAAAGCATATTCCCAACAGCAAAATTAAAAATTCAAGGCCAATTAAGCAAGCGCTTGCACCAATGTAACCGCCAAGGCAAAGCGAGCCCACGTCGCCCATAAAAATGCTTGCTTTGAATGTGTTGAACATTAAAAAGCCCAAAATTGCACCCATAAATGAAGCTGAAAGCATATTCACGTTTTGAATATTGGTTAAAATTTTGCCAGTTTCGCCATTAAGATAAAGTTTGTTGCCAACAATCAAACTGATTGTAACAAACATAATTAGATACACAAAACTGACAGTCCCTGCAAGCCCGTCAAGCCCATCGGTTAGATTTACACTGTTGGTTGTTGCAACCATAACCAGCACGATGAATGGAATTATAACCCAACCCATGTTGAAAGTTTTTTCGCTGAAAAGAAAAAACACATTGCCAGATTGCGTGCCAAAATATATGAAAAAAGCAAAAATTATAGCAATACCAACTTGTCCAATTATTTTTTGATAAGCCCTTAAACCAAGGTTTTGCTTATATTTGATTTTTAAATGGTCGTCCATGAAGCCAAGCACACCATAAAATAACGCAACCAACAAACAGACAAACCAATCCAAGTCGAACTTTAAAAAAATAAACGCAGCAATTAGTGTAGTTAACATGAAAACCACACCACCCATTGTTAGAGTGCCGTTTTTACTTTTATGTTCTTCAACATAGCCAAGTATGGTTTGACTGGCTTGCTTTTTTTTGAAAATTTTGATTATTATCGGCATTAAACAGACCGACAACACAAAACTGAAAAGGAAAATTAAAATTATTTTTATCATATAGTCCTTTTAACATTAGTGGTTTTTATTGTGAATATGAATACAACAACCCATATTTATCAGCGTATACGACACAAATTGGTTTATTGTGTGTGCTGTCAAACCACATTTGTGAACGTAGCAAAATAAATTGATTTATTTTGCAACATTCTGCTGTTTGTGCTTTGAAAAGTATTCGTCAACAACTGCATAATCGCTAAAATAAAATTTAACACCTTTAATTTCTTGATAGTTTTCTGCCCCTTTGCCAAGGATTGCAACAACGTCGTTCTTTTTTGCAATGCTGAGTGCGTAATTGATTGCCTCTGCTCTATCCGCAATGCGCACAAATTTATGTTCGTCAAGCCCCTCAACAATTTGGTCAATAATGAGGTTTGGATTTTCGTCCCTAGGGTTGTCGGTGGTCACAACAACAAAATCGCTGAGTTGTGTTGCCACTTTGCCCATTTCGTTTCGCTTGGTTTTGTCGCGATTTCCGCCGCAGCCGAATACGGTTATAACATGATTGACTGGCAAAGCCGCAATGGTTGAAATAACATTCTTTATGCCGTCTGGTGTGTGCGCGTAATCCACAATCACGTTAAAATTTACGTTCACTTCAAGCAAATTGAACCTGCCTGGAATAACAAATTTAGTTTTTTGCACCACTTCAAGCACTTTTTCAATTTCAAAACCAAGTTTTGCAAGAATGGTGATTGCCATAAGCAAGTTGGAAATATTGTACTCACCTATCAAATTTGTGTGCGCTGAATAAATTTTATCACCAACACCAAACTTAAAATCTGTGCCAGAAAAATCCATAATGTACGTGAGCAAATTAAAGTCCCCCGCCGTTCCGTAAGTTGTAATGTCAAAGTTGTTGTTTTTTATTTCCTTGAATTTGCAGTCTACGTTTGTCACCCCGCATTTTGCGTGTGCATAACTGAACAAACTGGCTTTGCACTTAATGTAATTGTCCATATTTATAAAAAAGTCTAGGTGGTCTTTTGTTATGTTTGTCAATCCAACCACGTCATAATAAATGTTGTCAATTTTATTGAGCGCTATGGCGTGGGCGCTCACTTCCATGACGCAAAATTCGCAGCCATTGTTGTCCATATCACTAATTAATTTGTGCAAGTCAATTGGATCTGGCGTGGTTAAGGTTGGCGGCAACATTAGGTTGTTGATATAAGTGCCCTCCGTGCCAATCAGCCCTACACCGTGCCCCATGCGCAGCAAAATTTCGCGCAGCAAAAAAGTTGAAGTGGTTTTGCCATTTGTGCCAGTTATGCCAATAAATTTCATTTTGGAAGCGTATGTTTTGTAAAAAACTGAACTTACATACGACATAGCCTTTCTTGCGTCATCAACAAGCACCTGCGTTATTGGCAACTCCACAAACTGCTCCACAACCAAGCACACTGCCCCATTTTCAACCGCGGCAGAGGCAAAATTGTGACCGTCTTGTTTTGTGCCTTTAATGCAAAAGAAAATGCTATTTGAACATTTTTCTTGATAGCGACAGGATAAACTATCAATCTCCAAATCACGATAGTTTTTTATACCAATAAATTTAAGATTTGATATGATATCATAAAGTTTCATATCTTCCCCCTTGATTTTAATTTATCAATTAAATTTTGATATTCACCCATGCTTACAAAATAAGGCAAAAAGTTATTTTGTTTTTTAAATTGCAACAAAAAGGTTTAATTTGTGACCAAATACACAATTTCACCCAAAAATAGCATGGTGTTTTCTGGCGGAAGTTGCATTAAAATTATTTCTCCTTCGCCCTCCAAAATGGAATTTAAACCCAAATTTTTTAGTTTAGCGCACACCTCTGCAACCGTCAGCCCCACCACATTTGGCATGACAATGGTTGGTTTCACGCTTAATTGGCTGTCGTCAGTTGGCTGAATTGCCTTTGTTTCAAAAATTCTTGTGAAAACTTTTGTTCCAACTGGTTTTGCAACAACGCCGCCATAATACGCCCCCGCACTTGGTTCATTGACGCAAACGATAAGCACATATTCTGGGTCGTCCGCTGGATACGTTCCAATAAAACTGGAAATGTATTTGCCTGATGCAATTTTGCCGTTTTCGTCGTACTTTTGTGCTGTTCCTGTTTTTCCGCCCACGTTGTAACCTGGCACAAAAGTCAATTTTTCTTCCATATTCACGTTGTTTGAAAGCATTATATTGACTGTTTTGATTGTTTCCGCTTTCAATTTTATTTTTGATTTGCTGATTGCGTGTTTATATAACATTGTCCCATCTTCTGTTGAAACATAATCAATTAGGTGAGGTGCAATGTCGTTGCCTGTGGTGATTTTTGCATAAACATTTGCCATTTGAAGTTGAGTTACCGCCACAGCGTGACCGAAGCCAATACGAGCCAAATCCACTGTGCGTACGGTTTCTTTTGCCATAACAATTCCGCTGGACTCGCTTGCAATGTCCACTCCCGTTTTGCTGCCTATGCCAAAATAGTTGAGATATTGATAATATTTTTCAAGCCCCACGCGCAAAGCGAGGTTTACAAACACGCAGTTACAACTGTTTTTAAACGCGTCCAGCAAGGTCAAACTGCCATGTCCCACACTGCGCCAACATTTGATTGTTTCGCCGTCAACAGCGCACCTGCCACCACAATAAAAACGCTCGTTAATGTTTGTGAGTCCTTCGTTAAGCGCGGCAGCAAGCGTTATAAGTTTGAATGTACTGCCCGGCTCGTAAACGTCAACAACTGTAGAATTTTTGGTTAACGTCTGCAATGCGGTTAAATCCTGCCTTGGCACATTGTTAAGGTCAAAACTTGGCAAGCAACTCATTGCTTTAATTCCGCCAGTTTTTGCATTCAAAATTATGCCAGAAACACCCTTTGCTTTGTGTTCGCTTAACGCAACCTCCATTTCTTGCTCCAAAATGGACTGCATTTGCACGTCCAGCGTTGTGTGAAGGTTTGCGCCCGGCACGCTTGGAATGTAATAAGCAAGTGAATTTTCTATTTCCTTGCCCTGAGCATTGGTTTGTGTTAGAGCTTTGCCGTCCACTCCTCGCAGATATTTGTTGTAATAACTTTCAAGCCCTGCCTGACCAATGTTGTCGATTGTGCAATAGCCCAAAATTTGCGTCATTAAATTATTGTAGGGGTACACCCTTGCCACGTTTTGCGACAAATATACCCCTTTAATTTTTGCCAATTTAAGCGCGATTTGCTCGTCAACCTGCATTTTTATCAACACTTCGCTTTGCTTTGTGTTGGTTATTTTTTCGTAAGTCTTGTTATAGTCTGTGGCAAGCATTGTTGAAAGTTCCCTTGCCAAAACCTCTGGCTGCGTTACATTACGCGCGCGCACGTATATATCATAGGTTGTGACAGTTGTGGCCAGGCTAACGCCGTTTTGGTCGTAAATTTCACCGCGCTTGCTGCTGAGGGGCAAATCCCTTAGCCATTGCTCTGCCGCCAAAAGTTGGAGGTGTTTGTTGGAAATAACTTGCAAATAAAACACTCGCGCCAGCAATGCAACAAACAAACTGCAAATAATCAGAATTACGGCAACAAAGCGTTTTTGTAAATTTAAAAGATTATAAAAGGTTTTAAACTTTTTCATATTAAAGTATATTTATTACCATTGTTTTTTAGAATTTTAATTTTATTGTTAAAAGGTAGAGAAAAATTTATGCCTTAAAAATCTTAAGCCTTTGCTCATTGCTGATAAGTCATTAAGGAAAACGAATATTGAGATATTTTACACTTACATAGTTTTCATGACTGTTGTGAAAAAACATGAAAGCGCAATATATACGCACAAAAAAAATCACCTAGTTTTGGTGATTTTTGCTAATTAAATAAGTTCCTAAACAAAATTGTGATTTTGTCAAGCAAGGTTAAAGATTGATTGTCGTCATAATAATCGCGTGGCTGGTTCAATGTGATTTCAATTGTTGGCTGAGTCAGGCTTTCGTCTGGTGTGTCGTTTTCAATTGCCATGTCTAAAACTGTGCTTTCTGCCTGAATTGTTTTTGTGCTATCGTTAATTTTTTTGTTTAGCACTGCAAGCGTGCCAATGTTAACACCAACAAATGCAAGCATTAAAGTTGCCACAGCGATATAAACTCCTGTAACTAATTTAACGCGTTTTTTAACAAACTTTTTGCGTTCGTCTTCTTTGCGGGCAAATGGTCTATCTTCCAAAGTTTGATTTGATTCTGCACTGGTTAAGCCTTGCAGTTTGCGCTCGCTTTTAATTTCTTGTTCGCTTTTAACAAGGTCTTGAAAGTTTGGAAAATCATCGAGCTTCAATTCTGGTTTTGTTTCTTGCTCGATTTCAGTTGTTATTTCAGTTTGTGTTTGTTTTTCTAACTCTTCCATATCCCTTTACAATTTTTCCGCTATACGCAACTTTGCACTGCCCGAGCGAGTGTTTGAAAGCAACTCGTTGTCAGTTGGCACAATTGGGTGGCGTGTGATTAAATTAACGTCCGCTTTATGCCCGCATACGCATTTGGGCAGTCTTGGTGGGCAAATGCAGTTGGTTGAATGCAATTTGAAAGTGTTTTTAATAATTCTATCTTCAAGCGGATGAAATGTTATTACGCAAATTCTACCATTTTTTTTCAAAACTTGCAACATTTTTTCAACTGCCTTTGGCAAATCATTAAGTTCGTTGTTAACCTCAATGCGAATGGCTTGAAAGACCTTGTTGCACAAACTTGGTTTGCCCTGAAATTTTGGTGGATAACTTGAAACCACAATGTCGCGCAATTCAAAAGTGGTTGTTATTGGTTTTTGCTCGCGTTGCTTTACAATTTTGCGTGCAATTTGACGGGAGTTGCGCTCTTCCCCATAATCGAACATTATGCGTGCTAATTCTGCCTCGCTATAGTTGTTCACAACATATTCTGCGTCCAAGGCTTGAGATTTGTTCATGCGCATGTCAAGCCTTGCGTCTTTCATAAAACTGAATCCGCGTGAGGCTGTGTCAATTTGATAACTGCTGACGCCTAAATCTGCCAAAATGCCGTCAACACCGTCTATGCCCAGGTCTGCCAAAATTTGATCTATATTGGCAAAATTATCATTTACAAATGTAATTTTATTCAAGTGCTCAGCCAAGCGCTCGTGCGCGGCTGTAAGGGCATCTGTGTCCTTATCAATGCAAATCAACCTGCCTGTGGTTAGTTTTTTTGCAATTTCAAGCGAATGACCGCCACCGCCTGTTGTGCAGTCCACATAAACACCATCAGGCTTAATGTTAAGCCCGTCAATGCTCTCTTGTTTTAAAACTGATATATGTTTAAATTCCATATTGTCCTTTTACTCTATTTGCAGCAATTCATTATTCAAGCCGTCGCAACTAGTTAAATAGTATTTTACGCCATTAATTTCGTTGTAAAACATTTTTGGATTAATGTAACCATGCAGGTGTGCAAAAATGCAAACGTCCACGCCTGCTTGCTCTATCATGTGCGTAAATTCATTTGGCTCAACTTTGTTGTTAAATGGTGGGTAATGAGTAATGTAAATTATCTTTTCATCTCCGGTTTTAAGAGCCAATGCACTTTTGAGAGATAAATCCAACCTTATCAACTCGCGTGCGTAGATTTTGTTGTTTTCATCGTTGTTGTTTTTGCCTTCAGGAATAAGCCAGCCACGATTGCCGCAAAAAATGTAGTTGCCAATTTTGATTGCGTCATTTTGCAAGGCGAACACGTTTTCTGGCAACACTGCGCGCACTTTGCTAAGGCTGTGCCACCAATAATCGTGATTGCCACGAATGATTATTTTTGTACCTTTAAGCGTGTTCAACCAATTGAAATCTGGCACAACGTCTTCCAATTTCATTGCCCAAGAAAAATCCCCTGCCAAAATAACAATATCTTCTTCGGCAACTTTTGCGTTCCAATCTGCCACTATTTTTTCAAGATAATTGTCCCACACACGACCAAAAACATTCATTGGTTTTGTGTTGTTTATGTCCAAATGAAGGTCGCTTATTGAAAATATTTTCATGCTTCCTCCTTTTGCTCAACCTGTTTTTGCTTTTGATTATTGCAATTGCGCAGATATAGTTTCATAAGTTTTGGACGGTTATATCTCTGTACCATCACCGGCATAACATTGATTATTGTGTTTGCCAGCAACAAAGGTATGCCAACTATATGCCAAGTTTGCAAGCAAGCAAAAATTGCAAGCAAACCCAGCACTGCGCTAAACGAATGAATATATTCGGCTGTTATTGTTTGAGAGATAAAATACAAGACATGGTCGTTATTAGATTTGTCGCCTATTTGAGATTTGTCAAACCCAGCAAAAAGTTTGCCAAGTTCTGGAATTTTATCTTTCCATTTTCTGACGCCTAATTTTAGATATATCTTTTCCTCCCAAGGCTGCACAGAATAGTGCTTGTTGAGTGGGTTTATTCTGTTTATAAGCAAATTTTGAAAGCATATTGCACACAAAATGTTAACACCTGCCAAAATGAGCAACGTGTTTGCCACAGAGCGCAAAATAAAACCATCGGTGAACCCTAAAACATTAACACCGATTGTTAAGCCCAAAACTATTGAAATAACTGTGCCAACAAAAGCAACAATTGAAAAAATCATGAATTTCCTTTTAATTATAACCAAAATTGTTTGCGTTTTCAAACAAAATTAATACTTTGTATTAATAAGACTATCAAAATTAGTTGCAACTGTCAAACACTATTCAATAAATTAAGCAATTTTTAACATTTTAAAAAGGTTGAGAATAAAATATATTAGTAATTTAGGAGGTTAAAATGTCATTTTACACAGATTCGCGTCCAGGCATTTTTCCAGGACAAACGAACAATGTAACAAATGGTTTGTGTGAACGCATTTGCATTCAGGTAACAAAAGTGTTTGATGCTTGCATGAATCAAAGTCAAGTTGAAGATTACGCTTTAACATTAACAGGCTTCAATCCTGCAAACCCTACTACTCCGCTGACTTTTGTAAGCGGAAATTCAGTTGTTGGGCAAAATGCAACTGTCACAGGCGTTAATATCACCCGCTTTGACGACCGACCAAACTTTGCACGCGTTCAAGCCACAATCAACATTCCAGTAACTGTTACATACACCGATGCCAACAACACAGCAGGCACTGCAACTGGCACAATCAGTTTGCCACAAGATGTTATTTTGTACGTGCCACAACCATCACTCACTCCAATTGACGTTATTGCTTTTGGCACTGCAGTGATTTCTTCTGGCAGTTATAACGCAACAACAGGCGGATTTACAATCAATGCATGTGTAACAACCATTTTAAAGGTTGTTGCAGACGTTGACGTGCTTGTCCCAAGTTATGGCTATTGCCCAATCCCACCTTGCACACCTTACACCGGTGGCGACGTTTGCCCAGGAGTGTTCGATCTTCCGTTGTACCCAACGGCGGTTAGCCCGCAGTCACAGAATGCGAGATAAAAAATCCCCCTTATGGGGGTTTTTTAATTTATATATTCTGCCAATATTTCCGCAATTTGTGTGCTGCCCTGCTTTTTTTCGGCACTTGTTGGCAAAATGTGAGTTTTGTTAAAACGCAAATCTTTGCTTATTTTTTCAATTTGGAGGTTGAGGTCGCTGCGAGAAATTTTGTCAGTTTTAGTCAGCACCAAGATTGAAGGAAGTTCGTTTGTTGCGAGATAATCTAACATTTGCTTGTCCAACTCCGCTGGTGCATGGCGGCAATCAAGCAGCACCAAAACAAGTTTTAACTGAGCATTTTCAACAAAATAATCGTTCATGACTTTGTCCCACGCGTCGGCGATTGTTTTTCCCGCTTTGTGAAAGCCATAGCCTGGCAAATCCACCAAATAAAACCGATTGTTAACATTAAAATAGTTAACCAACCTTGTGCGCCCTGGTGTGGAACTGGTTTTTGCCATTTTACTGTTGTTTGTTAGCATATTGATAAGGCTGCTTTTGCCAACATTGCTGCGCCCAACAATTGCAATTTGAGGCAACTCGTCAACCAAAAATTCAGCCTTTTTGCTTGCGCTTTTTACAAATTTAACATTCACAAATCTAACTTTTTCCATAATGGTTTAGTTTATCATTTTTTTGCGTTTTAGTCAATTTATATTTGTTTTTTGCGCCAAACTTTCAAACATTTTAAAATTTTTGCAAATTTATTTTAAAATCTATTGACTTTATCGAACATATGTTCTAATATGTTAAATATAAGGAGGGTTGCTATGGACAGAGTGATTTTACATGTGGATTGTAACAATTTTTACGCGTCAGTTGAATGTTTGCTTAATCCGTCACTCAAAAATTATGCAATTGCCGTTGCTGGCGACCCAAACAAGCGCACTGGCATAATTTTGGCAAAAAACTACCTTGCAAAGGCGTTTGGCGTTAAAACTGGTCAAGCAATTTGGGAGGCTAAACAAAAATGCCCAACCCTAATTTGCGTTGCACCAAAGTTTGAAAAATATCAAGAGTACAGCGAAAAATGCCATGCAATATTTTATCAATACACCGACCTTATTGAACCATTTGGCATTGACGAATGTTGGCTGGACGTGACTGGCAGTTTGAAGTTGTTTAATTGCACACCTGTTGAACTTGCGCAAAAAATTCAAAATCAAATCAAAGCCGAACTGGGGCTTTCGGTTTCTGTGGGCATTTCTTGGGGCAAAACTCTTGCAAAACTTGGCAGCGATATGAAAAAGCCTATGGGCTTGGTGGAAATTAACCATAAAAATCATTTGGACATTTTGAAAAACACAAAAATTGAAGATATGATTATGATTGGGCGGCACACTGCAGAAAAATTGCGAAAAATGAATGTTAACACGCTTTATGATTTGCACTGTCTCACACCGAAGTTTTTGCAAGCGCATTTTGGCGTTGTTGGAGTTTATTTATACAATTCCGTTAACGGCATTGAGGACGACAAACTTATAACTCCCAACGATGAGGACACAAAAAGCGTGGGTAACGGAGCCACTGCCGTGCACGACATGACAACCACTGAGGAAATTAAACATTTTTTGCATGACTTGGCAAGCAAGGTTTCAAAACGCATGCGTGCGCACAATTTTAAAGCAAACACAATTCACTTAGGCATTAAGTACGCTGACTTCAGTTACTCTGCCGCCCAACACAAAAAAACGATTTATTTCAGCAACGAGCAAGATATTTTCAATTTTGCCTATGAAATTTTTGTTGGGCTGACAGGAACAAAATTCCAACCTGTTCGCGCACTTAGGATTTCGGTTAGCAACTTAATTTCACAGCAAGGTGACCAGCAAGTTAATTTGTTCACCAATCAAAAGAACGAAGACTTATGCCATGCAATTGATAAGTTAAAAGACAAATTTGGTGAAGAAGTTATTTCTTTTGCTAAGGACTACAAAACATTTTAAGTATACTGAAACTTGGTTAAATTTTGCCAAGTTTTTTTGTTTGTACAACTAAATTCGTGTTTGGTTATAAAGCAAAATTTTTGCATAAAATAAGTTATGAAAAAAGCAAAAGCGAATTCAAAGTTTTGGTTAAAGTTTGCAAAAATTGGAATTGCAATTATGTTTTGTTTTGGAATTTTTGTGGCAGGTTTTTTTATTATACGTGCCAAAATTTACCCTAAAAAATATTTGAACGAAATCAATGTTTATGCAACAAAATACAATCTTGCCCCATCGCTTGTTGCAAGTGTTGTGAACACCGAAAGTTCATTCAACAAAAATGCACGTTCTAGCAAGGGAGCAATTGGGCTTATGCAGGTTAAACTTTCAACTGCAAAATACATGATTGACCTTTATAATTTGAACCTGACAATTGACGAAAATGAGTTGTTTGAAATTAACAATAATTTGAATTTTGGTTGTATGTATTTAAGGTATCTTATCAACAAATTTTTGGACGTAAACACCGCCCTTGCAAGTTATAACGCTGGCGAAACAATTGTTAGATATTGGCTTAAAGATGAAAAGTATTCAAGCAATGGAAAAACACTAAAAACAATACCATATAATGAAACTGAAAATTATGTTAAAAAAATAAATAAAAATTTAAAATATTATAAAAAAGTCATGTAAAAATTAAAAAAATTTAATTAATTCAATATGTTTTTACATAAAAACAAGCAAAAATAAGTTATTTTTTAATATTTTTAAAAAATTATTATTAATTTCGCTGTTTTAAGTATATATGCAAAAAGAATACCATAATCATGCATATTAATATAATTAATAATTATAATTATTTATCATTTTTCTATTAATTTTTATTAAAAATTTTAAATTTTACTTAAAAAATCAATATTTACACTTATTTTTTTAATTTTTTAAAATTTAAATTTTATTTTTTATAATATATTTATTTTTATTTTTGAAGACACTGGAAATATACATATTTTTGTGAATAAAAATTTCTTTAAAAGGAATTTTTGAAGTAAATTTTTTCTTATCCATTTTAATCAAATTTACAATTATGCTAACAATCAACAGCAGGACAAATCCCGCACTAATCACGCCAGACAAAACATATAAATATTGTACAATAAAAGCGTAACCAACTTGCGACAAAATCAAGTTGAAAATCACAATCATACCTGCCCCAAACCAAGTACGTTGTTTGCACAAAATTGTTTGCATGTTGTAACTACAAATCATGAGTGTTGAGAACAACGCCAACACCAAAGTTACAAAGTATATATAATAGAAACTCGCACTCACATTTGCACTCAATTCAAACATTGGCATGTCGGTTGAAAAGTTGTTGCTTGCAAGCACCAAAATATTAAGCAAAATTATTAAGCAAATTGTTAGTATGGCAGCTCCCTTCCCTTTTGCCTTTAACTTGACGTCAAAAAGAACTGGCAACGCTGCAACAAAATTATTCACTCCAAAAAGCAAGCCATAAAATATTGCAACAACACCTGACCTTTCACAAATTTCAAAATGCACATTGCTTGGATTAATGTTGCCAATTGAGTTAATCACCAAAACAGCAATCATAACTGGAATTATAAAATTTGCAACCAACCTGATTTTTTCAATACCACCAAGCAACAAAAACATTGTTACAACAGACAAAATTAAAGAAGGAATTTTATAGCTAACTCCAAAAAATGTTTCGAACATATAGTCCGCCCCAGCAAGCATCCCAGCACATGTTATTGAAAAGTTGATAAGCATAACAATTGTGCTGAATTTGCTCAACACTCCAAAAATGCGTGCATTAAATTCATTGTAACTTTTTAACTTTAATTTATTTTTAACATAAGCAACAACATAAAATAAGTAAACATACAGCAGCCCAAAACACAGCAAACTTACAAGCGAAATTTTGCCAAAACTATAAAAGAAAACACCAATTTCTTTTCCAGAGGCAAAGCCTACGCCAATAATTGCGCTTAATATTAAAAAATAGTCCACAATAGTGGACCATAATTTTCCACCTTTCATATTAGATAATATGAAAAGTTATATTGTTTAATGCCTGCTTGTACTAGATTGATTATTATTTTTCAAACATAATAATTCTGCCACAATGTTCGCAGGTTAACATTTTTTGGTTTTTAAGTTTTTCAATAAAATTCAAGCTCAATTCAACCTTACAGCCGCCACAGAACTCATTTTCAAGTGGCACATATACTGGGAAAATGCCATTTGCTTTCATTGTCTTATATTTTTCATAATGCTCTTTATCTTTAACATTCACTTCTAATTCGGCAATTTTTTTGTTAATTTCCGCAATTTTTGGCGCAACTTCTTGGCGTTTTGCATCAATACGTGCCTTAATTGAAACTGAACGCATTTTTGCATCGGTCAATTTTTGTGAAAGTTCCTGTGATTTGCGCACAACTTCTTCTGCCTTGCGCACCAACTCTTCCATTTGGCGGCTTTCTTCGCTCAATTCGCCAACTAAACTGTTAGTTTCGCTGATGAGGTTGGAAACGTTGTCCAAACTTATGCTGTCGGTGTTTTGTTTTCTAACAATAGCGCTGTCGCCTTGCAAACGCGAAAACTTTGTTGATGCAACATTATAGTTTTTTATAATATCGTTGGCTTGCTTTTCAAGTTGTTCCAATCTTGTGCGACCTTCTGCCATAAACTTTTTGTAATTTTGAAAGTCAACGCTTGCAGGGCATTTTGCAACTTCACGTTCCAATGCCTTGATTTGCCTATCCAACTTTTGAATTTCCAAAATGGTTTTCATCTATCCTCTCCCTTTATCTCTATCATCTTCTTCGTCCATCAAGTCGTCTTTCAACTTTTTAAGTTTTGATGGGTGGCGAAGTTTTCTCAATGCTTTTGCCTCAATTTGACGAATACGTTCACGCGTAACAGAAAATTCTCTGCCCACTTCTTCCAAAGTTCTTGGATGAGCATCGTCCAAACCATAACGCAAGCGAATAACCTTTTGTTCCCTAGGTGTTAGGGTTTCCAACACGCTCATAAGTTGTTCTTTAAGCATGTTTTGTTGGGCAATTTCTTGAGGTGAAAGCGCGCTATCGTCTGGAATAATGTCGCCAATTTTACTGTCTTCCTCATGCCCCATTTTGCTTTCAAGAGAAATTGGGTCTTGTGAAATACGTTGAACTTCAACAACTTTTTCAACTGTTGTGCCAAGGCGAGCGGCAATTTCTTCCAATGTTGGGTCGCGTCCAAGTTCTTGCAGCAATTCACGAACTGCCTTGTTGTGTTTTAAAATTGTTTCAACCATGTGGACTGGAACACGCATAAGCCTTGCTTGGTCTGAAATTGCACGGGTTATGCTTTGCCTAATCCACCATGTGCCATATGTTGAAAATTTGTAGCCCTTTGTATAGTCGAACTTTTCAACTGCCTTAATAAGACCAGCGTTACCCTCTTGAATAAGATCCAAAAGAGGCATGTTATGCTTGTTTTGATAGCGTTTTGCAATGCTGACAACCAAGCGCAAGTTACTTTCAATCAATTTATCACGTGCTTCCTTGCTGTGTTCTTCAACAATCTTGCGGCTCAATTCACACTCTTCTTCTGCTGTTAAAAGCGGAATGCTGCCAATTTCTTTTAAATACAACTTAACTGGGTCGTTAACATTAATTTGACTGATTATGTTTTGAAATTCTTTGTCATCAACTGGAACATCTGCAACCGAATCAGTGATTGTTATGCCGTTTGCCAACATGAATTGCTTAATTTTTTCAACTTGATCCAAGTCTATATCTTCATATTTGTTAATCAATTTGCTAACAAAATTATCTTCCGAAATGCTGCGTTGATGATTATCTTTAAATTGTTTAAGCAACTTTTGTTCAATTTCTTCAATATTAACCATTATTTTTCTCCTTGTTTTTCAAAATGTTTAATCTCACCCAAAACACAATGTAGTCGTCAAAATCTATGTGAGCTTTTGGGCTGTAATGCTCAACCGCTTCCAGCAAACCAATGTTTGCATTTTGCACTAGATCTTGCAAATTTTCGGTCTTATTTAAGGTTTTATAGTCAATGCACATATACAGCACGTCCAACAATTTGCTTGAAACGATTTCGTGTTTCAACTCTTGATTATGTGTTAAGGCATATTCTTTAAGTTTTGCATTCAATTCTGCTTTCTTAAGTTTTTTAACCTGTTTTAAATCGGCAAAATAATCAATTACCAATTCCAAATCTTGTTCGTTTAAATCTTCAGTTAGGCTGCAATCGAATACTGAACGAAAATAATGGCTCACGTCTTTACGTTTATATCTGCCAAGTTTTGCAAGTTCCATGTACGTTTCGTCAATTTCGGGTGCGCCCAAGCCTGTCAAATAACGATACAACTCGTCTGTTTTATCAATATTAATCACATTTTCTCCTTAATTTTTAACATAACTTTAATTTATTTTCTTGGTCAAATCTTTAAGTTTGGTTAAAAATTCCAATTGTTCGTCCTCGGTTGAGGCGGAAAGCATTTTTTGCTTTAATTTTTCGCGTTCCTGCTCCAAAGCATAGCGTTTAACCCTCTTGATTGTGTCGTTCAAGTACTCTGCAAACACTTTTTCGTCTGGAAAGGTGTAGTTTATAACCTTATCTATCAATGAATTGTTGTTAATTTGAAATTCATCAAACAGGCTTGCGATTGAAACATTTTTATTTTCTTCCAATTTTTGTTTTAAATACAAATACAAAGGTTTTAATTCGTCGTCGGCATTAAATATAACTTCCAGTTCGTTAAAATTTTCTATTTTCTTATGCAATATGCACGCAAGCAGCATTATTTTGCTTTCAAGCAGATAATTGTCAGTAACTGGTTCTAGCGGCAACTCTTCTTTAACTTGCTCTTGTTTAACAGCTGCAACAGAGTTGAGGCTTTTGCGCAATGCGTCGATTGGCACACGAACCAATTTTTGAACCACGCCAAGATATATTTCCTGCTCGGCTGGCGTTGAAAATTTTGATATGTAATTCAAACTTTCTTGAATATATTTTGTGCGGTCGGCGTTGTTGTTTAAGTCATACTTTTTGGCGCTATCGTTAAGCACAAAGTCAACGCAATCAATGGCAGAACTTAGCATGTCCAAAAACTTTTCTTTGCCATATTTTTTAATAAATTCATCTGGGTCTTTTGCACCAACAAGGCGTACAACTTTAACGCTCAACCCGCCCTCTTTAAGCGTGTCTATTGCCTTATATGTTGCATTTGCACCAGCAGAGTCGCCATCTAAACACAGAATAACGTTTTCAACCAATTGTTTGATTTTTCGCACATGTTGGCTTGTTAACGCAGTGCCCATACAACCTATGGTATTTGTTATTCCCACTTGATGACAAGCAATAACGTCAATATGCCCTTCAACAATTACGATTGTGTCCAGCATATTGTTTTGTTTTTTCAAGTCGCGCACAAAGTTAAAACCAAACATGATTTCGCTTTTATTAAACACAACTGTTTGTGGAGTGTTTTTATATTTTGTGTGTTCAACATTTTGTTCAATTGATCTGCCAGAAAAGGCAACAACGTCGCCAAAGCCGTTAAAAATTGGGAAAATTAATCTTTTGCCATAGAAGTCAAAAATTCTGCCATTGTCCTCAGATTTACCAATAACGCCCGCTTTCATCATGTCTTCAGCAGAAAAACCGAGTTGTTTTAAATGCCTTGGAAGCCCGTCATAGTCAAGTGATGCGCCGATTTTAAACTTTGCTATCATTTCATCATTAATTCCGCGCGTGCGCAGATACTTGTATTGCTCTGTGTTGTGATTATTAAGCAAATTTTGGTGATAAAACTCTGTTGTTGCTCGCAAAATTTGATACACAATGTCACGCTCGCGCTTACGTTTTTGCATTTCAACATTGTCAACTTCGCTTGGCATTTGCAACCCTGCATTTTTTGCAAGCATTTCAACTGCGGTTAAAAAGTCAACATTCTCCATCTTCATAACTAAAGATATAACATTTCCGCTTTCACCACAACCAAAGCATTTGTAAAATTGACCATCTTGTTTAATTGAAAAAGAAGGCGTTTTTTCGTTATGGAACGGACAGCATGCCCAAAAGTTCCCACCACGCCTGTTAAGTGTTAAATATTTAGATGCCACGTCAACGATGTCGTTTTTTGCGCGAACTTCGTCAATAAAATCGCTTGGCAAACCACCTTTTATCATCAGTTCTCCCTACAATTTTCAAAATACTACACGAAAAAAAATATTCCTAACAAAAACTTAAATTTAATCAAAAAAAATTTAGATTGTTTTAATCAAAATATCTCTCTATATAACTCAATACTCCAAAGGATTAATTTCTCCTAAAATTTTTAAGAAATATTTTTTGACCAGTTCAATTTTTACCACAAAAACTGATTGATATAAAAAAGAAGGCATTCCGCCCTCTTATAGATTTTTGTTGATAACTTCCTCACGCAAACGATTGTATTCTTCTTCTGTTATCATATTTTTGCGTTTAAGTTCATCGAGTTTTTCAATTTCGCTTTTAATGTAGTCCACTTTACTGGTGATTTCGTAATCGTTGTCGTGAAGGGTTATGTCCCCATTCTCGTCATGCTGTTTAAAATTTTGATTAAACAATTTTATGCGATATTGTTCTGTTATAACAATTTCAACCCAGAAAGCAACAAGCCAAACAATAATTCCGTTCAAAATGTTAACAAACATAAGCACAACAAACAGCATTCTGTGGTCGGTCAGCCAATCTGTGCCCTTGTTCATAACGCAAAGGAAAATTGTGCCTGTTGTTATTGAAAGGACAACTGAAATGCTGTCCAACACAACCGAATAAACAATCAATTGACCGCCAAAAATGTCCAAGCAAAGTTGAAGCACAGAAAGCAAACCTGAAACTAGGCATATTATGCCAGAAATTAATAGTGTTTTTCTGCTATCTTTCATACAATCTCCTTACTTAATTTTAAAAGTTGTTCCCTCTTTTGTATCAATCAACTCAACGCCCATTTCTGCGAGTTTTGACCTTATTGCGTCTGCTGTGGCGTAATCTTTGGCAGCCTTTGCCTGTTTGCGCTCCTCAATCATATTTTCAATGGTCTGCTTTAATTGCGAGTCAATTTCAGGTTGCTTTGGCTCTGTTGTTTCAAATGCAGAGTCCAAATTTAAGCCCAAAACCTTGTCGAAAGACAAAACCAATGCTAATTTTGTGCCGTCATTCGTGTCTGTTTTCAGCACGTCATACAGGGTTGTTAAAGCAAAAGAAGTGTTGAGGTCATTTTCAAGTGCTTGCTTAAATTGAAGGTTGAATTTATCAAAATCTGCTTGATTGATTTGTTTATCTTGCCTATTTAAGCCTGAAATACGCTTAATAAGTTTTGAATATGCCGATTTTGCAGTTTCCAAGCCAACAATTGAGTAAACAAGTTGTTTGCGATAGTGCGATTGGAGGCAGAAAAGTTTGTAAACCATGGAACTGAATCCAAGTTCATTGAGCCTTGTTAAAGTCAAAAAGTCGCCAGAAGACTTGCTCATTTTGCCAGATTTTGTGTTCAAATGTTCAACATGGAACCAATATTTGCACCATGGATGACCAAGATAACTTTCTGTTTGAGCAATTTCGTTTGTGTGGTGTGGGAATTTGTTATCAACCCCACCGCAGTGAATATCTAGATATTCTCCCAAAAATTTGTAAGATATACCAGAACATTCAATGTGCCAACCAGGGTAACCAACGCCCCAAGGGCTATCCCATTTTAATGCATGATTTTCAAATTTAGATTTTGTAAACCAAAGCACAAAGTCATTTTGATTGCGTTTGCCTTCATCTTCAGTTACGCTATCACGCGCACCAACAACCATTTCGTCTTGATTTTGATTGCCAAAACGATAATATTCTTTTAGTTTTGAAGTGTCAAAATACACATTGCCATTGCTGATGTAAGCATAACCTTTTTCAAGCAAAACAGTGATAATTTTGATATATTCATCAATGCATGAAGTTGCAGGTGCTACTTTTTTTGGCCAAGCCAAATTCAAACTTGCAAAATCTGCTTTGAATGCGTCAGTGTACTCTTTTGCAATGTCCATAACTGATTTGTGTTCGCGTTCCGCACCTATGAGCATTTTATCTTCACCATCGTCGCTGTCGCCAGACAAATGCCCTACGTCTGTAATATTCATGGCACGCACAACATTGTAACCTAGATAATTGAGCGCTTTTTCAAGCACGTCTTCCATAATGTATGAACGCAAATTGCCAATGTGCGCAAAATGATATACAGTTGGTCCACATGTATACATTGTTACCTTGTCGCTAGAATATGGCACAAAATCTTCAATTTGCCTGCTTGTTGAGTTGTATAATTTCATAATCCCTCTATTATATTATAATTAAATTATTATACCCATATGCCAACAATAAGTCAAATATAAAATGTAACGTGGCGAATACAATAATGAAAAATTTTAAATCCATATTTATTTTATTTAAAAAAATTAAAAAAAGTAATAAAAAAATGTTGACATAAAACTTTTGTTATGGTATATTAATTACGTTGCAATCGCATATGGGAGATTAGCGCAGTTGGTAGAGTACCTGCCTTACAAGCAGAGGGTCACAGGTTCGAGTCCTGTATCTCCCACCATACGATTGCATTTTATGCGGGAGTGGCTCAGTGGTAGAGCGTTGCCTTGCCAAGGCAAATGTCGCGAGTTCGAATCTCGTCTTCCGCTCCATTTACTCGGTTTTGCCGAGTTTTTTTATAAAAAAGAAGCAATTTATTGCTTCTTTTTTGCTATGCTTTGCAGTTTTTTGTTGTTTTGGTGCCACAATTTGAACAACTTTTTGTTGTTTTGGTGCTGCAAGACTTTGTTGGGTGTGGAGCACACTTCTCTTTCCCTGCACAATTTGAACAAGATTTTGTGCTTTTACTGCCACTTGTCATGTCACTTGCCTTTTCATTTGAACAATTTGAATATGACTTTTCTGCTTTACAAGAATTGTCCTTTTCCTTTTTCTTTTTACCGAACATACAATCTCCTTTTATGTAGTTTTCCTACACAATTAGTATGCCCCAATTAAAGGCATAAAATTCATTTCTAATCGAGTTGGATTAAATTTATCATCACAAAAAACCTAAATAAACCAAATTATTTCTCATACACTCATAAATATGGTTTGTTGTTAAAGACAATAAAAAAAAGAACACAATATGTAGTGCTCTTTTTTAAAATTATATACCAAATCTATTCAACTGAAACGATATAGTAGTAAACTGGTTGACCGCCAAAAATCACTGTTGCGTCACAATTTGGGAAGGATTCTTCCAATCTTGATTGCATATTCATAGCGTCTTCCTCGGTTACTCCGTCGCCATAGAAAAGGGTTATATTGCTTGAATTTTCATTAACAATTTTACCAACCAAATCTATAGTTGTGTCTGCCACATTTTTGCCAATTGTGAGGACGGAATGATTGTCCAACCCCATAATGTCGCCCACTGTTACGTCCAAGCCGTCCACATTTGTGGTGCGAACTGCATATGTAACTGAGCCTGAAGAAACAGATTCAATGGCTGATTTCATGTTTTCAATATTTTCATCTATGCTTGCCTGAGAATCAAACGCAACAACCGCGCTTACTCCTTCTGGAATGCTACGAGTTGGAATAACAATCAAATTTTTGTCTGTTATATCATTTGCCTGATTTGCTGACATTATAATGTTTTTGTTATTTGGGAACACAAAAATATTTTTTGCGTTAACTTGGTCGGCTGCTGTGGCAATATCGTTTGCACTTGGATTCATTGTTTGACCGCCGCTAATGATATAGTCAACGTCAATATCTTTAAACACACTATTCAAGCCGTCGCCTGCAGCAACTGCAATCATGCCATATTCTTTTAAAGGTGCTTTTTCTGCCTGCTTGCGAAGTTGACGATTTTGCTCAAGCATATTTTCAATTTTAACGCCATTAAGTTCGCCAAGTTGAAGTGCATAGCCCAATGCCCTGTTAGGTTCGTTTGTGTGAACATGAACTTTGATAAGTTGCAAATCACCAATGCAAAGCACACTATCACCAATTTCCATCAAGCGTGAACGCAATGTGTTAATATCTGCATCTGTTGTTTTTTCAAAAATGTTAACAATAAAGAATTCTGTGCAATAAGCATACTTAATGTCCGCCAAAGACTTGAAATTAAGGTGCATTTCCTCGCTTGTGATTTCCTTTTCAACATTGTTAACAAACTCAACTTCGGCACATTCTCCTGTTAAAGCCTTGTAAAAACCGCTGAAAATAAACATTAAACCGCGACCGCCAGCGTCAACCACACCCGCTTTTTTAAGAACAGGCAACAAATCTGGTGTCATTTGCAGAGTTGCTTCGCCATGAGCAATAATTTCATTCAAAAACTCTTCAAAAGACTTGCTGTTGCGAACTGCCTGTTTTGACCTTTCTGCCATTGCTTTGATAACTGTTAAAATTGTGCCTTCTTTTGGAACGGTTACTGCCTTATAAGCCATGTCTGCGCCTGATTGCACTGCGCGTGCAAAAGCCTTGATGTCAATTTCATTTTCACAAGACATCAACGCTGAGCACATACCTTTGATGATCTGAGAAGTGATAACGCCGCTGTTGCCTCTTGCGCCTTTGAGAGCGCCTCGGTTAAAAGCCACGCAGATTGCTTCAATAGTGTTGCTTTCGCAAGCATTCATTTCTGCTGCTGCACTTTTTAAAGTTAAACTCATGTTTGTGCCTGTGTCTCCATCTGGCACTGGGAAAACGTTAAGTGCGTCTATACCCTCTCTATTTTCTTCCACCAAAGAAAATGCCGTTGCAAACATTTTCCTCAAATCGGAACCATTTATTGTTTTGTTCATTAAAATTTACTCCTATACGCGAACGTCTACGATATGAACAACAACGCTTTTCACCAGCATACCGGAGAACCTCTCCACTGAATACTTGACGCTTTGTTTGATTGATGAAGCCACTGCACTGGCTGAAACGCCGCAATGTTTCATAATCACGTAGACATCGATAATCATACTATCATTTTGAATATTGGTTACAACAACACCCTTGTGAGCTGTTGTTAATGCATTCCCTTTAAAAAAACTACGTTGAGATACCAAACCAACAACGCCAACGCACTCTAAAACAGAAACAGCAGCAACCTTGCTGATTGCGAGTTTACTGATACTGATTTTGCCAAACGTGTTAAACGTAGTAAGTTTCATTACACTCTCCGTAGCTTAGTATACAATACTATTTAAAATTTTGCAATCAAATTTTAATATTTTTGCCAAATTTGTTTGACATTTGAAAAACCCTTTTTCTTTTTTCCAGTTTTTGGCAATTATTTTGATTATTTCACTTTAATGTATGCATCTTTTTGCTTAGTTTGCTCTATTTGGCTAATTATAAACGCTTTTTGCCATGAATCACCCAACACTCACCCTCTTTGCTCTTGTTGAAACAAATTTTTCCAATTTACAAAAAACACTTGCATTTTCTTTTAATGTGTGTTAATATAGGCAAGTAATTGAAGAATTTATGGAGGTAACAAATGAAAGTTTGCGAAGTATGCGGAAAAGGTCGCAGTTCAGGCAACAATGTTAGCCACAGCATGCGCCATACAAAAAGAACTTTTGATGCTAATATACAAAAAGTTGATGTAGAGTTAGATGGTAAAAAAGGCAAAAAGAACATCTGCGCTAGTTGTTTGAAAACAATGAAAAAAGAAAGCAAATAAGTTTGAGTGTATATCTCAAACTTTTTTTCTTGTTTCTGTTACGAGCAAAGCGAGTTTCAACAAACAATGAAAAAAGAAAGCAAATAGTCTTTCTTTTTTTGTCGATAAATGTGAAGATTAACATTTTCGACTAAATAGAAATCAAAATAATACTTTCTTTTTGTTATCTTGAATTGCTGGCTATTTGTTGACGTTCCAGCAAAGATGATTTGCTCAACTCACATTTGGTGATTAAAGCGTTTGTTATTTCGTCAGATAGTGTGATATATGCCAAATTTTTGTAGTCAAATAGGTTTAAAAGTTGTCTATTGAAGGCGTGCCTTGAATTATTGTGAACAAACATGTCCTCAATCTTGTTATTTATGTTACTTTTGTCAGTAAGCAAGGAATTGCCCACAATGCTTACAAAATCGTGCCCAGCGCCAAACAAAATAACCTTTTCGCTGCCATTGTCCAAATTGGCGAAGTTGACGCTGTTTATTTCGTTGGTTGAGTCGCAAAGCATTGTTTCTTTCCAACTGGTTTTTGGCTCTACAATAATTTTATTCTTTAAAGTGGTTTTCAGGGTTTGAAAATCCTGATTTTTTACTGCCAAATCGTTTGTCAATTTGTCAATTTCAACAATGTCTGTTTTTTTAGCCTTAGCTTGGTGTTTTTCCCTTTCATAATATGGTGATTCACAACTATAATAATTAAATATTGCCTCTTCCTCGCCTACCTCAATGTTAAACGACACCGCAGGGTAATATTCCATGGTAGTTATGTCTTTTGTGCCCTCAATGTAGGTTTGACTGAAATTGTGAACCTTAACATAGGAAGCAAATCCGTAATATTTAACATTTTTTAAAATGTCCAGTGTGGTTTGCTCATCCAGTTCGGTTAACAGTCTAGAACGAATCATTTCTTCCAAACTTGACACAATTTGCGAGCCTGCGCTGTGCGCAAACATAATAAGGTTCGCAAGTGGGTGGAAATAGTCCTTTTGTGAGGACTTGGCAAGACGAATTTCTTCCTCAACGAGTGGACTGATTGAGATGTATAATTTTTCAACGTCTTCCAACATTTCATCGTTCAAAATTTGACCGGACGCCCTTCGATTGTAAGTGCAAACAACCAAATTTTGCTTGTAAAAAAATGATAAGCAATCAAAGTCCTCAAAAATGTGGAGATTCTTGTTGTCCAAATCCACTTTGTTCAGCAATTTGTATACTATTTTTGCATAAGAGTTGGCCTGTTCTGGGTGGGTGGTTAAGTTGCCGCCAAAAATTAAAATTGTGGGTTTTGTGAACTTGTAATTTTCAAAATCTACGCTTTCCCAATGGTTTTCCGCTGCTCTTTTACGTCTGCCACAAAATATTTTTTCCATAATGCTTCCTTTGATTTTATTATATCAAAAATATGCAATCTGTCAACACCTGAGCGCTTTGGAGACAGGTTTTAGTGTGAAATATGTCACATAACTGAACTTTTAAAGGCTTTTGACTGTTTGGTTTGGAAATTAAACTGAACGTTTCAAATTGCCACAACTTTAACATTTTTAGGTTGTTTTTAATAAATATAGTGTATGAGAATATATTGTTGGAAAGCACCAAAAATTTTGCGTCCATTATTAAAATTGTTTTTTAAAAAATGTATTTATTATACAAAATAAAGCATTTGTATCTAGACAATTAAAACTATCTTACCATTTTTTAATTTTTACGACATTTGATTTTACGCATTTGTTTTATGTTTTTACGGCATTAAAAAAACTAGTCACCTAGTTTTTTCTTGTAATTATTAGTTTTTGGATAAGCCTTGTCGCTTATATTTTCTGCCCACTCTTTGAGTGCCTTAGTTTGGCTGCGGTCAAGGTCTTTTGGCATTTCGCCTTTAAGGGTTACGATAATATCGCCGCTGCCAACACCTTTAAGATATTTTACACCTTTGCCTTTGAGAGTGTATTTTGTGTTGGATTGTGTAAGTGGTGCAACATCAATTGTCGTTGTGCCTTTTGGTGTTGGAACATCAACTTTGCCACCCAAAAGCAAGGTTGTGATTGGAGCGTAAACGTCAACATATAGGTCAAACCCTTTGCGCACAAGCAATGGGTGAGCAAGCACTTTGATTGCAATACGCAAATCACCTGGAACGCCCTGATTTGACGCTGTTTGATGACCTTCGCCGTTTAAACGAATTGTTTGCTCATTGTCAATGCCAGCTGGAATTTTAACCTTTATTTTTGTTTGAACAGTTTTAAGCCCACTACCCTTGCATGTTGGGCATTTATCTTTAACCACTTTGCCCTTGCCTCCACAAGTGCGGCAAACACCAGTTGTGCGAGTCATGCCAAACAATGTTTGTTGAGTGTAGGTTACCCGGCCAGCACCATTACATTCTGGGCAAGTTACATAGTCGCTTGCTGTTTTGGCGCCTGTGCCGCCGCAATCTGCACAACGCTCTTTGCGATTAATGAGAATTTCCTTTTCACAACCAAAAACAGCTTCGGTAAATGTTAAAGTGAGGCTAGTTTCAATGTCTTCGCCTTCTTCCTGCATTTGCCTTGCTCCGCCACGACCACCAAAGTTTGAAAAAATGTTGAAAATATCTTCAAAACCGCCAAAGCCAGAGCCATCGCCGCCACCAAAGCCTGAAAAACCACCATTGCCGCCAAAACCTTGTGCGCCGTCCGCTGAACCAAATTGGTCGTAGTTGGCACGTTTTTGCTTGTCGCCCAAAACAGAATATGCTTCATTTATCTCTTTAAATTTTTCTGCTGCTTCTGGGGCTTTGTTTAAATCTGGGTGATACTTTTTTGCAAGTTGACGGTAAGCCGACTTGATTTCGTCATCACTGGCAGATTTATTAACCCCAAGGGTTGCATAATAATCTTTGTTTGCCATTTAATTTCCTTTTAAACATTTGTTTCCGAATTAAAATTTTGAAATTCAATAGCTTGCTTGTCTGCAAGCATACTTTTTAGTTGCTTATTACTTGCTTTAAAATTCAAACAATAACCAGAATCAAAAGTTAATCTTACTAAGTTTGTTAATATCTTTTTGTCGCCTTGAATATCCTTAACCTTTTCAAAATTAAAGCAATATGGAAAATATGTTTTAAAATTAGGGTTAATTTCTGAAATAGCCGAACATATTCTTTTAAATTCACTTGCTATTTTAAGTTCGTCATCCGTTTTAAAATATAGTTCATTCGCTTCATTGTTGATTACAACAATAATTGAATATTTACCTCTTTCTATTGAGTTGCGAGAAATATATATTGCGTTTATATTGTCTATTTCACAATGTAAATCTGCCACATTCAAGATTTTATTGTCATTAACTTCAAATTTCAATCCTTTGTTTGCCATTTAATTTCCTTTTAGTGTGATTTAAAAGCCGATGAAACTAACTTTTCAACATTAAAGTTGACATTTGAATTTACCTTGTTTGAGATTAAAACCAAATATTCTATGTTGCCATCTCCACCTTTGATTGGTGAAATAGTTATGCCCTGCAAATAAAAATTAAGTTGATTAAAAAATTGTACCAAATCGTTTATTATTTGAATATGCACTTTTTTATTTAAAACAACGCCTTTATATTTTGCAGCCAGCACTTTGCCGCATTCAAATTGTGGTTTGATTAAGCAAACCATATCTGTTTTTATGTTTTCGGCAAAAATTTTTTGCATAATCTGCTTTAATGATATAAACGAAACATCGCAAACAATTAAATCAATATTCTTGAAATAATTGCTTGCAAATGTTTTAAAATTCGTTTGTTCATGAAGGTCAATTTTTGGATTGGTTCGCAATGATGGGTGCATTAAATTTGTGCCTACGTCAACAGCAATCACATGACTTGCCCCGTTTTGTAAGGCGCAATCAGTGAACCCACCTGTGCTGGAGCCAATGTCCATAACGCACAGATTTTTCAAACTTAAATTAAACGCTTCAATTGCTTTTTCAAGTTTTAAACCTGCACGCGAAACATATTTTAACCTGTCGTTTGTTAAAATTGTTAACTTAGTTTCATCATTCACTTCATAGTTGGGCTTTAATACAAGTTTATTGTCACATTTAACCAATCCCAACTTTATTAATTCTTGAGCTTTGGTTCTGGAAGGGGCTAAACCCCTTTCAGCCATTGCTAAATCTAGTCTTGTCATTATTCAACAACAACGTTTGGGTCGCCGTCATCTTTTGGTTTGTCGCCATTAGGTGTTGCGCCTGCCTGCCCTGCTTGTTGTGCTTGCGCTTGGGCTTGTTGATACATCTTGCTGAACACTGTGTTTGCAACGTTCATAAGGTCTTCACTTGCCTTTTTAAGTTCGTCAAGGCTTTCTGCTTGAAGGTGTTTCTTTGCTTCTTCACAAGCGTCGGTGAGTTGTTTTTTGTCTTCTTCGCTCAATTTATCGGCGTTATCTTTAACAGTCTTTTCAATGTTCAAAATGCTTGCATCAAGGCTGTTACGTGTGTCGATAACTTCACGTTTCTTTTTATCTTCTTCCGCAAATTGTTCAGCTTCTTTAACTGCTTTGTTGATTTCGTCTTCGCTTAAATTTGTTGAAGCAGTGATTGTGATTTTTTGTTCTTTTTGAGTGCCAAGGTCTTTTGCACTAACATTTACGATACCATTTGCATCAATATCAAATGTAACTTCGATTTGAGGAATGCCACGTGGTGCTGGTGGAATGCCAGTAAGTTGGAATCTGCCAAGTGATTTGTTTTGAGCAGCAAATTCACGTTCACCTTGAAGCACGTTGATTTCAACGCCTGGTTGATTATCTTGTGCGGTACTAAAGATTTGGCTCTTTTTTGTTGGGATTGTGGTGTTACGTTCAATCAAACGTGTGCAAACACCGCCCAATGTTTCAATACCGAGTGACAATGGTGTTACGTCAAGCAACAGCACGTCTTTAACTTCGCCACCAAGCACGCCTGCTTGAATTGATGCACCAATTGCAACACATTCATCTGGGTTGATTCCTTTAAATGGTGTTACAGGGATTTCTTTGCTTAATGCTTCAACAACGCAAGGAACACGAGTTGAACCACCAACCAAAACAACATTTGCAATATCTGACTTGCTTAAGCCAGCATCTTTAAGAGCATTACGTGTGCAAACCAAAGTTTGGTCAACAAGGTCTGCAATCATGCTTTCAAATTTAGCACGAGTGAGAGTGTATTCCAAGTGTTTTGGACCTGTTGCGTCTGCTGTGATAAATGGCAAGCTGATTGTTGTTGAACTTAATGTTGAAAGTTCAATTTTTGCCTTTTCTGCTGCTTCTTTAAGACGTTGCATTGCAAGTTTATCTGTGCTTAAATCAATGTTGTTTTCCTTTTTAAATTCTTCAACCAAAAGGTTCATAATGCGGTTATCAAAGTCATCGCCGCCAAGACGAGTGTTACCATTTGTTGAAAGAACTTCAAACACGCCATCACCAATTTCCAAAATGGAAACATCGAATGTGCCGCCACCAAGGTCGTAAACCAAGATTTTTTGGTTCTTTCTGTCTTGTTTGTCAAGACCGTATGCCAATGCTGCTGCGGTTGGTTCGTTGATAATACGCAAAACTTCAAGCCCTGCAATTTTACCAGCATTTTTTGTTGCTTGACGTTGGCTGTCGTTAAAGTAAGCAGGCACAGTGATAACTGCTTGTGTTACTGGTTGACCCAAATATGCTTCGGCGTCTTGTTTAAGTTTGCTTAAAATCATAGCGCTAATTTCTTCTGGACTATATTGTTTGCCGTCAATGTTAACTTTGTAGTCTGTGCCCATTTCACGCTTGATTGAATAAATTGTGTGTTCTGGGTTGGCAACCATTTGGCGTTTTGCCACTTGACCAACTAATCTTTCGCCACCTTTAAAAGCAACAACAGAAGGAGTGGTTCTGCTACCTTCACTGTTTGGAATAACGGTTGGTTGACCGCCTTCCATAACTGCAACACAACTGTTTGTTGTGCCCAAGTCAATACCAATTATCTTACCCATAAATATATCTCCTAATAAATTTATTTGTGAACTTTGTTATTTTTAATTTATATGTTTGCAAGTTCACGAGCAACATATAAATTAACTTTTTTCCATCAAATTATTTTTTTACAATAACTTGGCTGTATCTTATCACTTTGCCCTTGTAGGTAAAGCCTTTGTAGCACTCTTTAACAATGTCGCCAGACTCAAAACCTGGTGCATCCTCAGTGTCGATTGCTTGGTGCAAATCAGGATTAAATTTGCCTGTTGCGTCAATTGTTTCAACACCCATTTTGTGAAGTGTGTCCAAAATGCCTTTTTCAATAAACTGAATGCCCATAAGTGTGTTTTTGTCGGTTATCATTGCCGTTGCCATTTTAAAACTGTCAAGTGCTGGCAAGAACTGAATTATGGCGTCCATAAAGCCGTCCTGCCTTGCGTCGCCCAGTGCGGTCACCATTCGTTTGCGATAATTGTCAAACTCGGCTTGAACTCGCTGAAGTTGATTTAAGTAGTCAGTTTTGTCATCACAACAACTGCAATTTTCCGTTTCACACTCTTTGGTTTGATTGCATGTGCAATCTTCACTGCATTTTTCTTGGCTATTGCATGTACAATCGTCCCCACAAGTGCAGTTTTCATCGCAAGTGCAGTTTTCGCCACAGGTGCAATTTTGCTCGCACTCGCAAGCGTTTTCATGTTCGTTTTTGTGTTTAGCCACTATTGCCTCCTTTTATGTTGTCAATCTGGTTTACAATAAATTTCAACGCAGCCGCCACATTAGCGTAATCCACGCGTTTTGGCCCCACCAAGGCAAGGCTTGCGATTGGCACTCCGTTGATAACAATTGGCGCACTCATCATCATGCCGCCTTTCAACTTGCTGTCGGTTGAATTTTCACCTATTGTAAAGTTGAGGTCGTTTGTATCGGTTTTGACCACGTCAATGATATTGTCCGCATCTTGCAAGAACTCAAACACGTCCTTTGCCTCGTCTATATCGGATTTTGTTGCGCCGTCCAGCATTTTGGTTGGGTTTTCGTTTTGCACGTCACATTTGGTTTGAATAACCTGAATAAGGGCATTTGCAACACCGTCAATCAACTCTTTAAAACTCAAAATTTGATTGCCAGCCGACAAGCAAACCGAATTGATATTTTCAATCATATACCCGATTGTTTTGCCTTTAAAATGCTTTGTAAGATAGTCTCCTGCCTCGTTGCAAGCGCTGCGGTCAATGTTGCTGTCCAAAGCCATGTTGTCGTCAATTATGCCAGCGTTTGTTTCAACCAACAGCAATGCGTCCTTTTGAATGAGTGGTATAATTTGAATGTTTTCAATTTCCAAATTGCTTAAGCCATGCTGAACCAACACTGCTGGGTAGTTTGTTGCCTTGCTGAGCCTTTTTGCCAAGGTTGACAAAGTGCTTATCAAACTCAAAGACCTGTTTTCGTAATTAGATTGCACCTTTTTGATTGAGTCGTAATCCAATTTGTTGCTGCTTAACATACTTTCAACATACTCTTTGTAAGCCAATGCTGTTGGCACTCGCCCGCCCGAGGTGTGAAGTTGTTTGAAGTAGCCCATGCTTTCAAGTGCATTGAGTTCGTTGCGCAAGGTGGCAGAACTAATGTCTTTAAAATATTCGTTAAGCCCACCACTTGTGATTGGCTGAGCAGTTTTAATAAAACTGTCCACTGCAACCAATATGATTTGATGCTTACGCTTGTTTTTTTCGTCTGCGTTCACATTTCACCTTCTTTTTTTCATTTTTTAGCACTCTTATTATTTGATTGCTAACTCTATTTTATGCACACTGCTAACAAATGTCAACTAAAATTGTCAAAAAAATAAAAAAATTTTTAACTTTTTTTGTAAAAAATAACCACAGGATTGCCCCGTGGTTCAAATGTGGTCTATGTTTTAACAAAAAATATTAAAAACTAAAGTAAAAATTGTTTTATTTTTAATTATTTAACAATTTGTATTTACGAAAATAATTTTTGTTGTAATTTTTTATTTAATATGATATAATTTATTCATAATATTACATAAGGGAGTAATTATGAAATTTTTTAGAGGTTTAAAGGCAACATTTGAAGCTATCGGAAAACTTTGGAGAATAGAAAGAAAAAGAGATACCGAAATCAATCGCAATCCAACAGAAGAAGAATTAAAAGATAACAAAAAAGGGAAATTATCTATTGTCGTAACTATTGTCAGCACCATTGTTTATTTGATTGCATTCATATTGGTTGCTAGTTCATGGCAGGTAAATATTGGCTTGGGTATTTTTGTTTTAGTTTTGGTTTTGATTTTTACACCTTCAATTCAAATAAAAGCTATCAATTTAGCCAAACAACAAAGAAAAATCAATGGGAAAGGCACCACAGCATTGATTCTTGCAAATGTTTTACCAACCATTGCATTGGTTGGCGGTGTGCTATTCTTTGCATTAGGTGGAATGTCTATTTTCTTTAAATAAGAAAACAAAACACAAAAAAATACAACCTTGCTCGGTTGTATTTTTTTTGCTTTGATAAAGAGTTGTTATATTGTTTTATTCTTAAATATTTGAACATGTAAATATTGTTCAAAAGGATCCCAGTTGTCATCACCAGAATAAGAAATTTTTATAACTAAATTACAATAAATTTCTGTGCTTTTATCGGTTTTTAAAGTAAACTTTTGATACCTTGAATCTTTACCAACAATTGCAAAATCTCCAGTAATATCGCTTGTAACTCCGGCAATATTATTTGCTCCAACTTCCATTGCTTCCCAAACAAAATTGACGTCTTTATAACTATCATATTCTCCAAATTTTAATTCAACAGTTTTATTATCTGTATTGAAGTGAATTGATCCACCGTTTACAGAATAACAATGTTGGTCATCATCAATAACTCCTTTAGAAATTATCCAACTATATTCAATATATTCTTCATTTTCGCTTGTTTTATTGTGTTTTGTGACTGTTATATTTGTATGAAGAGAATTAGTTAAATATTTTTCGTTATAATGTAAATTTGGATTAATATAACATTTTATAGAATAACTACCAACAGCTGAAGAATAAACATAAAGGTATTCTAATTCATCTTGTTCAAATTTAGCATCAGTATAAATACAATAAGCTTTATTCGCTTCAAATGCTGTTTTCAAGTGTTGTGCAAGTTCTGTTTGCGTTGCGTTATAAGGAATCAATGCATAATCTGATGCATTAAGTTGAAATTTCATTTCTTGAGGATTACCATTGTTATCGGTTGAATACTTAAAGTCGGTTAACTCGTTTATAACAGCTAATGTAGGTGCTAAATATGCAGTTCTGTGAAGTATAATTGTAATTTCAAATTCTTCAGATTCAGCATAAAGTTTTTCATACCAATTGTCAGCTCCTTTAGGCACAAACTTAACCTTGGTTGTTATTGTGTTTATTTCACCTTTAGCGCTATCAAAGTTATATGTTTGAGGATTGACTCCCGCAAGGGTGCCATAAATAGCAATTCTATCGTCAATTTCACCAGTCGTACTGAAATCCCAATTGGAATTTACAAAATTATGCCATATCAATGTTTCCCTTGTTAATTTGTTATCATTTGCTGAATTGTTATTTTCGTCATCAAGGTCAGAATTGAAAAGTAATGATAGTTCACCATTAATTTTTGAATTACCGAAACTTGAATAACCATTACCACTTGATAAGCCATGTAACATTTCATCAAGAGTGACACCTTTACAAATATCTTTGTTAAAGGTGAAATCAATCTTAAAATCCTTTGCAGTTGCAACGATTTGTGATTTTTTTACAACAAGAGTTTGATAAGCAGAATATGATTTACGGTAATTTTCTTGTTCTTTTATTTCAGCAAAAATCAAATATTCGCCCGGGTTAATATTTTCTAGTATATATGATAATTCAACGGCAATATAATTTTCAGAATCAATAATTTCGCTTGGTTTTGGTAAAGCGTTGATTTCTTCTTGTTTTAGTGAAGAAATGTCAGAAGATGAACCATCAACTTTATTTAAAATACAAATTTTCTCAATCTTACTATCATCTAATTGAGTAGTGCCATTAAAAACGCTATAGTTGATACCTTTAAACTTTGTTCCATAGTAAATTTGATTTTCACCAATATTTCCCACTTTACTTGTAACATTTAAGGTGTAGTTGCTATTATCGTTTACTTTTGAAACATGGATATTAACTTCGCAAGATTTGTCTTTATAATTTAAAGTTAACCTCCAAGAGCCAGCTGTAAGATTTGAACCCTCACACATTTGAGAGTATTCTTCAAAAGTTTTAGTAACTCTACTTTCCTCGGAACCATCAGCCGTAAAACTTACGGTTATTTGAGCATTAGTCAATTCAACATTTTCTTCAGAACTGTCTGAATAATGTGCTTTTATTTTTATATTGTTAAGTCCAGTAGTGTTACCAAAATCTCTGGTTTCGTCAATTGTTGTTGAATATTCACCATCAGCCAAGGATACTCGAATGTAATTTAACTTTTTATCATTTCCGCAGGCACTTAACAAAAATAAGCAAGGAATAATTAAGCTAAAAGCAAAAACAAAACTTAATAATTTCTTTTTCAATTTATTTCCCTCCCATAAAATTGAATTTCTATTCGTAGTATAACATATTATCTAAAAAATTTTATACTAATTTTTAAAATTTTTTAAAATTTGTTTAAATTTAATAAACATTATTCTTATGTTTTTTCAAAAATTACACAATTATTACCATTTTCTGGTTAAATGGAATATAGCCAAAGCATAATAAAAGTACAGAAAATTTCGGTCAATTTTGTTTATTGAAAAAAGTGCTAACTTATGTTAACACTTTCAATTGAAATTTCCATATAAATTGCATTGCCGCCAAGCAGGTTGACGAATGTGCTGTCGTAATTTATTGTGAAACCTGTCATAAGATATTTGCTTGTGGTGGTTGTGCTTGTCGCTGGCTCAAATTCCACATTATTGCCACTGCTGTCTTGATAATAGTAATAACCGTCAGTTGAATTTAACACAAATCCATTGCTTGAACTTGTTGGCGCGGTCATGCCTGAAATTGACGAACTCAAAAGTTGCTTTCCTGTTGGAGTTACCGCATAAAATGTTACCTTATACCTCACACCAAAAGATGAGCCTAAATCCTCATTTTTCAAAAGCAATTTAAGTTTGTTTACATTCACTTCATTCCCAGCAGTAAAACTTCCACTTCCGCTGTTTGTGTAGAACTTGCCTTCAACCAAATCGTACATACCAAGCACACCGCTTGCATTTTTGGCAGGTACAAAATCCCTCACCAAAACATTTTCACTATACATTGTAAAACTATAAAATCTGGTCAACCAAATTCCGCCCGTTGTTGATCTATCAAACAAATAAATATTTGCTGTTGTTAAAGCCGAATCTGAATATGACAAAGTCCAGGTTCCCAAATTTGAACTTAAAATTGCAGTTGTTGTGTTAAAGGAATAATCAAAATTAAAACCATAGTAATCTTCTATTGTTGGGAAGTCATCTATAATCGCAGCAGATTTTGAACCAACTCCTGTCCAAATGTTACCACGAGTTGCCATTAGCCCAACAAAGTTGCTATAACTTGAACCTGAACCGAAAAGATAATTATCCGCACCTGTGGTCGGTCTTTGGAAATATGATTTACCAACAAACCTCATATTTGAGGATGGTTTAATTCCTGTGTCAAATTTTTGATTGCCATCGCTTTGCAGATATTCAAGTTGAGTGTAGCCGGCTGGCAAATTGGCAACACTAATTTTGTTGTTTGTTTTGTTTGCGCTGTCGTAAGCAAGGCTTATGCTTGTGCCAGACTTTTGCTCTGCCCCTGCCACAAATGTGCCTGTACCTGCGTTTGTGTAAAACTTATTTTCGACAAGGTCGTACATTCCCAACACGCCACTGCTGTTTTTTGCTGGTATCAAATTTCTCATCAATGTACCATTGTCATAAAGGCGTCCATAATAGATTTTGCCAATCATACCATTTGCATATGGAGCAGCAGTTCCGTTATTAAAATTCCCCACATAGAAGTTTCCATCAAGTTGAGTCATTGATTTTTCAATTGTTCCAGTTTTTATTGTATTATTAACCGTCACTGAATTCTGAAAGCACAAAAAAGTATATTTGTTGCCAGCACGGACAGAGTAAGTGCTGCTAGAACCACTATCAGCCCAGTCTAATCTTAAATATGCACTAGAAGATGAACTATTGATGCAAAAAACATTTACTGATTGGTTGCTAGGTGAACCTACCCTTGCACCGAACACACCACGAGCACCGGTTATGTCATCAAATGAAATAGTTGTTTCATATTTTACTGTGTTTGGTGTTGGTTTAAAACCAGTATCAATATATTGTGTACCAGTTGTGGCAATATACTCTAATTGAGTATATTCCGTTGGGAGGGCTTTGCTTAGCATTGTTTGCGTGCCGCTGCTATCTTCTTGATACACATTCAGGTTGGCTTCGCTGGTTCTTATTGTGGCTGAAATTGTTTTGCCTGAAGAACTATCGTCTGTGAACCATGCACTTGTTACATTCACCACAGAAAATACCAATGCAACCAACAAAACAAAACTTAAAAAAAGATTAAGCGGGGAAGCGTATCCATTTCCCTTGGTGGTTAACATGTTTTTAGAGTGATTGCTTTGCACACCTTCCTCCTTTTGTGTTTAGGTTTTTAGTAGGCATATTTTCTTGTGTTCCCTTGCGAGGGGACACGAGAAATTGGTTTGTTTAGTCGTTTAGTTTGTTTAAACCAGTTCCAAGATTATGGAGTTGGAAACGTAGAAATATTTATCGGTTATGCGAAGGTAGCCGTCCACAACCTCGACCATGCCAGCTGCGGACAATTGTTTGATTTGTGTGGCGTGAGAATGTAGCAAGTCTTCGTGAAAATCTTGAGCGAATTCTTCCAAATTAAGCCCCTGAACCGTGCGAAGAGACAACATAATGCGCTCTTCCCTACGCTCTTTTTCGCCAATAAACTCGCGTTTATAAACGGCTGACCTGCCGTCTTGCATAGCGTCGAGGTAAGTGTCCAGACGTTTGGTGTTATAGAACCTATAATCGTCAATATAACTATGAGCAGAAACGCCCAATCCCAAATAATTGGTCCCGTCCCAATACTTTTTGTTGTGACGAGATTCAAACCCTGGGCGAGCAAAATTGCTGACTTCATAACGCTTATAGCCATTTTTTGAAAGTAATTCGCAAACCTTATTATAAGTTGCAACTTGCTTTTCGTCCTTAACTGGGCGAAGTTTGCCGCGCTGCATTTTATCGTAAAGCAAAGTGTGCTTTTCAATTTGCAAAGCATAGGTTGAAATGTGTTTGCAGCGGCTTTTTATTAAGAATTTAACAGTGTCCAACACCATTTTTGTTGTTTGACCTGGAAGCCCAAGCATAACGTCACCGCTTACATTTGGAAATTCCGCTTCTTTAAGCATTTTGAATGTTTCTTTAACGTCTTCAAAGGTTTGAAACCTGCCATGGTTAACAAGCACATGACTATCTATACACTGCACGCCAACACTTATGCGATTGACGCCTGCTTGAACATATTCCATGAACTTTGGCTTGGTGAAACTGCCTGGATTGACCTCAATTGTGTATTCAGTGTTGTCCGCAAAATGGAAACTAGAAAACAATTTGCGGCTAAGTGCAGCAAAAAAGCCCTCGTACATAATACTAGGAGTGCCGCCACCTATATAAATTGTATCAAATGTTTTGCCATAAAAATTGCTTTTAAGTTGGTCAATTTCTGTGAACAATGCTTCCAAATACATCTGTTGAGCCTGCTTGTCCATTGAATAAGACACAAAATCGCAGTAATCACATTTTTTGGAACAAAATGGAATGTGGATATACAACCCCAAATTTTCTTCTGCCATAAACTCCCCTAAATTTATGTTTTTAACTTTTCTTACCAGTTAAACTATTTTTTTATAGTTTGCGCTATTTTTAACAATTCAACTTATTTATTTTTAATAGTATAACCCATTTATTTTTATTTTCATAATATTTTTGGCTGTTTTTTGCCAATTTTTTGCTTAATCGTCTAATTTTAAGATTGTAACAAAGGTTTCGCTTGGCAATTCCACGCTGCCCAAACGGCGCATACGCTTTTTACCCTCTTTTTGCTTTTCAAGAAGTTTGCGTTTACGGGTTACGTCACCTCCGTAGCATTTGGCAAGCACGTCTTTACGCATTGCAGAGATTGTTTCCCTAGCAATGACCTTACCGCCAATAACAGCCTGAATTGGAATTTCAAACAAATGGCGTGGAATGACGGTTTTAAGCCTCTCGCACAACGCGCGCCCGCGTGCGTACGCCTTGTCTTTATGAACAATGAGCGAAAGTGCGTCGCATATGTCGCCATTAAGCAAAATGTCTAATTTAACAAGTTCACCCTGTTGATAACCCGCCAGCTCATAGTCCATGCTTGCATAGCCCTTGCTGATTGACTTGATTTTGTCAAAGAAATCGTAAACAATTTCGTTGAGAGGCATGGTGTAAATAAGTTTGGTGCGGTTGGCATCAATATATTGCATATCGTGGAAAATGCCGCGTCTATCTGCACACAAATCCATAATTCCGCCCAAATAATCCTTTGGAGTGATGATTTCCATTTTTACAATTGGCTCTTCCATTTTTGTTATTGATTGCATTGGAGGCATTTCGCTTGGGTTAGTTACGTCGTATTCTTTGCCCTTGTTGTCGTACACCTTATATTCCACGCTTGGTGCGGTGGTGATTATGTCCAGCCCAAATTCGCGCTCCAAACGTTCGGTGATGATTTCCATATGTAACAGCCCCAAAAAGCCGCAGCGATAGCCATGACCGAGAGCCAAAGAGGTTTCCTTGGTGAAATGCAGGCTTGCGTCGTTAAGTTGAAGTTTTTCAAGAGCGTCGGTTAGTTCCTGATATTTATCGCCGTCAAGTGGGAAAATGCCGCAGAAAACAACGCTGGTGGCCTGTTTGTAGCCGTCCAAAGGCTTTTCAACAGGGTTGTTTTTGAGGGTGATTGTGTCGCCCACCTTGGTGTCGCTAACGTTTTTTATGCTTGCGGCAATATAGCCAACATCGCCCGCTTGAAGCATGTCACAAGCAACTGGCTGAGGTTTGAACACACCAACTTCGGTTACAACAAACGATTTGCCGGTTTGCATAAACAAAATTTCGTCGCCAACCCTAACGCTGCCGTCAAAAATGCGCACCATGCTGACCGCGCCTTTGTAACTATCATAGTAACTATCAAAAACAAGGGCTTTAAGTTTTGCCTCAGTTTCGCCTTTTGGTGAAGGAATGTGTTTAACAACTGCTTCCAATACGCTGTCTATATTCAATCCAGTTTTTGCGCTTATTTCGCATGCTTCGTCGCAAGGAATGCCAATAATGTCCTCAATTTCCTTTTTTGTGCCAGCCACGTCCGCACTTGTCAGGTCAATTTTGTTGATAACTGGAATGATTTCCAAATTTGCATCCAAGGCCAGGTACACATTGGCAAGGGTTTGAGCCTGCACGCCTTGACTTGCGTCAACCACAAGCAATGCCCCTTCGCAGGCAGCCAAAGAGCGGCTTACTTCGTACGAAAAATCCACATGACCAGGTGTGTCAATCAAATTTAATGTATATTCTTCACCGTTATGGTTGAATTTCATTGTTGCTGGCGTGAGTTTAATGGTTATGCCACGCTCGCGTTCAATGTCCATACTGTCCAAAAGTTGGTCTTCCATATCTCGCTTGGCAACCGTGCCAGTTTTTTCCATCAGCCTATCTGCCAATGTGCTTTTGCCGTGGTCTATGTGCGCCACAATACAAAAATTACGTATTTTGCTTTGTCTATCCATGAAAATTATGGTAGCAAACTATGGCAGATTTGTCAATCAACTATGCCAGTGTTGGCTGTTTTAGGAGTTTTGTCCCGCCCAAATGTTCAAAATTTAGGGGTTGGCTCAGTTAAATTTTGACATTATTCGACATATATTCCCTTAGAGGTCTATATGGTATTTGAAACTATTGGTCAATTTTTATCTAAACTTATGTTTTTTCACGGGTTTGTGAATAGCGAAAACGAAAACAAATTTCCGCAGCCACTTTCGCGCGAAGAGGAAGAAAAATATGTTAAATTAATGCACGAAGGTGACGAAAAAGCACGCGGATTGCTCATAAAACACAACTTACGACTTATTGTTCACATTGCAAAAAAATACATGCAGTCTGCCGAAAGTGAAGACCTTATTTCTGTGGGCTCTATTGGACTTATTAAGGCAATTGACAGTTACAAGCCAAACAAAGGCTCCACCATTTCAACTTATGCCAGCAGGTGCATTGAAAACGAAATTTTAATGCTTTTAAGAGCCAACAAAAAGCATAAAGCGTGCGTCAGTGTGGACGAAATTATTGCAGAAGGTAAGGACGGAAGCAGTTTAACCCTACGCGACATTATTCCTCAAAGCGAGGAGCAGGATACGGACAAAATTGTGGAAAAAAGAGTTTTTGTTGAGGAAGTTGTTGCTTTTTTGAAAGAAAATTTGAGCAAACGCGATTTTCGAATTTTTATGCTTCGCTATGGGCTTATAGACGGGATTGAACGCAGCCAACAAGAGGTGGCGGACATTATGGGAATAAGCCGAAGTTACATATCTAGAATTGAAACCCGCGCGCTTGATATGATTAAAGACAATATAAATATTGAATTTTGATTTATTGTTGAAAATTACATAAAAGAGCGCAAAAAAAATGGAGAGTTCGTTCACTCTCCACCATCCAAAAGGATGAAAGCATTTAGGTGGCAGTTTGGTCTATAAGCCGAGTTCTGTGTTAGACGGTCATCTATCTAGTGCAATAATTGCTTATTGCATCAAGCGGTGTATCTATCCTAGCGAGCAGCCGTAACGGGTATTATACCTTGCTTCGGGTGGGGTTTGCATGGACCAAGTTTGTCGCCAAACCTGCGGTGAGCTCTTGCCTCGCCTTTTCATCCTTACTTTACCGTTTAGGGGTACAGCGGTAATTTTCTGTTGCACTTTCCTTCAAGTTGCCTTGACTTGCCGTTAGCAAGCACCCTGCTCTATGAAGCTCGGACTTTCCTCAAATTGGTAACCCAACTTGCGACCATCTGACCAAGCTGACAACAACATTATACCGCATTCTGCCAGTTTGTCAACCCCTAATTTTGAAATTTTTGCCAAATTTATGTATTTTTATGGAGTATTGACAAACAAAAAACACAAGGAAGCCTAATAAAATGGGTTCCTTGTGTAAAGGAAAAACCGAACAATAAGCGAGCATTTGCGACAAGCAAATCCGCAAAAGTGAGTGTTTTGACGCTGTCAACCCCTAATTTTGAAATTTTTGTTATTTTCTTGTAAGATTTTACCAGATTTGGTTGATATATTGAGCCAAATTAATATTTAAGGTCTGGATTTGTTGTGGTTTCTTCTTTAACAACAACTATTGAGTTCCCGACAATATTTTCTGGTTCAAGCCAAGTGAAAACTTGTGGGAAAAGTTCAAGGGTTCTGTCTTGACGAGGGTATTGGTAGCCCATTTTAAAGCCATAGGCGTTTTTGTCATATTCGCTAAACTCGCACATTTTGTCTTCTGGATTAATGGTGCTTTCATCAACTTTGATAATGCCGTTATCTGTGTTCCAAGATATGTAGTCTTTAAAACTGATTTCATGATAATGAATAGAATCGGATTGGTTTTGTATACCCCACTTGTCTGCAGATGGTTTGAATGCTGGACTTGGAGAATCACTGCATGCGTACATTGAGAATGTAACCTTGCCAGTTGTTGGATTTTGGAACATTAAAAAGTCCATAAAATACGATAAACAAAGGTGTGAATTAAAATTTTCCGTCAATGCGTCATATGTTTTTATGTCAATTTTGCCTTCTGCCAAGATTGTTGGTTGTTTATGCCTTGAAATGAGGTCGTTCAAATACAAACTTTGTGCAAACCTATAAAGGTGCAATTGAAAATATTCTTTTGCTTCCTGCTCGGTTAAATCGTAACTAATCAAGTACTGCTCATAATAAGAATTATCTCGAGTCAAACTTGTTAACATGTATAACTTATGCAATTCATCGTTCAAAATAAATGCGTTGGTGCGGCAGGCAATTTCGCCAGACTTGATTTTTTCGACGTCGACCCCCTTGCTTTCCCAGAAACCATAAGGATTGCCGTAAACGTCCAATTTAAAGCCATTTTTCAAATTGTTTTTTATTGACTCGTTCAAATTTTGGCAGTATTCGTCTTCAAATATGTCACGTGTAAAAAATGAAAAGTTTGTTAAATCCAACTCTTGTTCCTGTTGCTGATTGTTTTGATTTCCTTCAAACAACTGACAACCGGTCATTGTTACACCAATTGCGCCCGCCAAAACCAAACTTGCAATTTTTTTCCAAACCTTGCTGCTGTGCAATTTGTTTGAAACGCGTTTTGACGCCCTCGCCAATAAATTTTTATTTTCTTCCATATAAACTCCTTAAGCGTGTGCACACGGATAAATCAGCACACATTTGCCTTAAAAAACTTGACATAAGATTAACACAATTATCAATCTCTGTCAAGTTAATATTTCTTAACTAATTTGGTAACCCATGCAGAATGTAAAGCCGCCTTTTCTTATTGTATCTTCAAATCTGTGAGTATATGTACATTTCTTAGTTTTAGGGTTGCATGTTTGTGATGTAATTTTATTACAACATGCAGTGAACAATTTGTTCAAAACTGTTTGGCTTATGTCGTAACCATTTCTATGTGTATAAACAATATTAGCAGTTTTATCATTATTAGTGTCTAGTTTCAAATATGCAGTGCTTGTGAACCCATTTGTCCAAAATTCTTTATTCGCTGCACCTTCACTTGTCGTAGTGCGTAATGGACAACCTCCAAATATTGCTTGGAAAGAAAATCTAACTTCATTACGTACTGAAATTACATTATTTTGGGTTTGATAATCACACCCATTCAAACTGATATTTGTTAATTTTACATGATTTTTACCCAAAGTGATTTTATTTTGATAATTTTGATGATTTGAACTAAGCACAGGTTGCAATTCAAACGAACCACCTAATATTCCGCCAAAATTAAAGAAAACCTGAGATCCAAACCTAAACTCTTCACCTGAATTCCAGTAAAAATTGCCAGTTACGTATTTTAATGTTGCTGAACCATAATAAAAACAATTTTCAATTTTGAGGGTTTTTGATAAATATGTCCAACCTCCAACAATGCCACCAACACAAACATTTGCTTGGTTCCAGTCCGCAACGTCAAAATCGACGTCTGCAGAACAATTTTCAATCGTGGTTGAATATGCTCCACCAACAATGCCACCAATCATTTGTTTAGTTTGTCCGCGAGAAGTATCCTCATTCAACCCTGCTGCCCTAACATAAACGTTTGAGTTTAAAATTGAACATTGAGATATTTTTCCGCCTTGATTTTCTCCAACCAATATTCCAGCATACAAAATTTTGGGGTGAGAACTTGAATCATAGTAATGTCCAATACCTCTATATTCGTTATAATCTCCACCAGAATTAACATATTGATTGTCCATATCTGAAAAATTCAGTTCTGCGTTATCAATTTTCAAATTTTTAATTGTGCCTTCATTTGTTGCAAATAGCCCTACATAACCATCATAAATGTTTGGACCAACAATAAAATTTGACAATGTAAAATTTTGACCATCTAAAATGCCTTTAAATGTTCCTGTTATTGGTTTAACCGAAATTTTGCGGTCGCTATAGCCGAAAGAAATATCACCATTGACATACACTATTGTGTTAGCGTAATCTTTTATGCCGTCATTTATATTCTGTCTAAATTTATCCCAACCGTTTTCGCCCGTAATCCACTCTTCGCTGCTTGTTGAGGCATAAGTTGCAACTGAAATTTTGTTTACGTTTTTGTCCATTGCTGAGAAATAATAACTTTGATTGTCCATTTCATAACTAAACATAACATTTTTTGAAGCAACAGCAACAAGTCCACTCAATTGTCCTTTATTTCCATTGCCAGAGATTTTTATCTTTTGGCTGAGCTTGTCTATTGTATTGTCTTCCTTTGTTATGTTGTCTGTCAATTCAAACTTAACAACGCCTGCTGTGGTTCGCAATATCGCTATGTTGTTTGGAGTTAAGTTGAGAATTAAACCTATGGTTGTTAAACCTGCCAATGCAAAACAAAAAATTAGCAAGAGTAGGCTTACTATTTTTTTGTATCTTAATATCTTGTTTGCCCCTAACATTAATGTTAGTATACCTTAATTTTAAAAAAGTTGTCAAATAATTTGGATTAAATATTTAAACCTAAAAGATACACTCGGCATAAATGCCTCGGTATATGAACTCGTAAACTCGTCTTTCATTTATCTCGGCATAAATGCCTCGGTATGAAAACGTCGCAGCTCGCTTTTATGCTTGGTCGCGACGCACGCTTACAACGCAAACATAAACAAAATCTAGGGGCAAAACTACAAGCGGAAGAAGGATTTGGCTGTATTGTCACTTATTGTCTCAAGTTCTTTGGCAGAAATTCCTCGCAACTCTGCCACGAAGTTAAGCACGTCAACAACATGGGCTGGTTCGTTGCGTTTTCCGCGGTTTGGAACCGGTGTTAAGTAAGGGCTGTCGGTTTCAAACATAATCGCCTCAACAGGAAGAGTTGCTGCAACCTGCTGAATGTTTTTTGCATTTTTGAAAGTAACATTGCCTGTGAAAGAGATTTTTCCACCCATTTTAAGTAGTTCGTTTGCATATTCTACGCTGCCGCTATAACAGTGAAATTCAAAGCCATATTTTGGGGGATTTTTCTTTAAAATTTGCAATGTGTCGCCATATGCCTCGCGGCAGTGAATCACAACGGGCAATTTGAATTTGTTTGCCAAACTTATTTGCGCAGAGAACACCTGTTGTTGCTTTTGCCTGTCCTTATGCTCCACCACGCCTTGCTCATTTTCATGTTCAAAATAATCCAAACCAATTTCACCAACTGCCACCAATTTTTTGTTTTTATGTGCAAGCATTTCTTCAATTTGCGCTTCGTTATAATTTTCCGCTTCGTCTGGGTGAAAGCCAACAGTATAATAAACATTCTCAAATTGATTTGCAATTTGCTCTGCAAGTTGGCTGGCTTTCATGTCACTGCTGGCGCAAATGACACTATTCACACCTGCATTCATAAAATTTTCAACAATTTGTTCAACCTCGCCATCATATCTTTCGTCGTTCAAATGGCAGTGTACGTCAATCATAATTTCTCCTTGTGGGCGACAAATTTAAGTGTTGATTTTTAACGCCCCGCTTAATAAAATATTGTAATATTATCAAAAAATAAAAGCAACTGGTTAAGTTGACAATTCCAAACTTTTAATATATAATTTCTTATAAATCATATCAACCTTGTTAAAGGTGAAAGGTGGTGAGTTGTGAAAATGAGCAAATATGTGAATGAAATTGAAGAATTTTTGCTTGACATTGGCTTTGAAATTGAAGAAATGTTCTGTTCAAGCCGCAATGTTCATGTTGACGGCATGTTTAGAGATGAACATTACCATTTAAATTTTACCAATTTTGAAGTTAAAACAAAAAGCCCTGTCATTCAACATTATTGGAACAAGTTTTTGGCTTCCAATCAAGCAATGCGCAAGGATTATTATGCCCATTTAAAGCAAAACAGCAACAAGTTGATTGATTTTACAAAAAATATTGTGGAACAAATCAACGATTTAACGAAAGACTAAAAAAGTTCGCATATGCGAACTTTTTTATTTGTGTTTTAATTAAATAAATTGCGTTATTCCTTTATTCCATGTTTCTTTTGCATATGTCTTTGTGTTGCAGCAACAATATTTTCAATATCTTTTTCAATAGGGTATTGTTTTTCTATTTCTTTCAGTTTGTTTTCGTACTGCTTTGTGAGTTCTTTATCTTTTTGTTTGAATTCACTTTTTGTCATATTGTTTTTGTTGTTAAGCAAATTGTCGTACTCAGCACTGAATTGTTTAAAACATTTTCTTTTTTCTGTGACTCTTGTTTTCATATTTAACCATCTTTTAAAAATTTTTCAACATCTCTTTCAAGTGGGTATTCTTTTTCAATTTGTTTAAGTTTATTATAACGTTGTTGATAAATTTTGTTGCGAGCTTTTTTGTATTCATCGGCAGACATAGTGCCTTGTTTTAATTTCAAATTTTCAAGTTGTTGCCTGGTTTCGCTGAATACTTGTATGGATAAATCTAGAGATTTAATCATTATTGTTCTCCCCAGTTTGCGTTTTTTCTTGATCCTGTTGAGCGGACTTTTTGCCGCCTAATTTTTTAACCATGGCAAGAAGTTCTGTTTTGTTTTCTTTGCCTGTGAACAAACGTTTAATGTTAGTGCGATGAGCAAAAAGCACCAGCAACAAAATGCAAGAAATAAAGATATAGTTGACCCAATTTGACGGATTAACTAAACAGATTTCAACAATTGACAGAACAATAATTTCCAAAAGTGTGCAAATTGAAGCATATTTCACAAAAAGCATTGAAACAATCATTGTAAGGAAGCAAATCAATGTAACCCACCAATTTGCAACAAAGAAAACACCAATTGCCGTGGCAATGCCTTTTCCGCCCTTAAACTTGAACAAAACTGGGAAGATATGTCCTAATACACAAGAAAAACCTGCCACATATAGTGCCACTTCACCATTAAGACCACTATATTTAAAAATTAAATAACCAGCCAAGGCACAAATCAAACCCTTAAGCATATCAAGCACAAAGGTGATGACACCTGGCCAAAACCCATAAGAACGCCAACTGTTGAGCGTGCCTGGATTGCCGCTTCCATGCTTTGTTATGTCGTCATGATTTGCTTTTGCCACAACGCGCGCCCATGTTATGTTGCCAACAAAATAGCTCACAAGCGCCAATATAACATAATACAAATATACCATACTCTTTATGATAACACCAAAACCAAATTTTAGCAAACAAAATTGTTAGTTTGTAAAATTTTTAAGCAAAATTTAATTTGGATTGAAATTTGTTAACACTCCAACAGAGGCTATTGGTTGTGTGGCATTAAAATCCAAAAGGGTTGTTAAATAGCCCACATTGTTGGCCGCATAATCCACATACACCTTTTGAAGCAGCAGCAATTGATAGCCGTTGTTGTAACTTGTGTAAATTGGATAGGTCACATTAACTGGGCTTAAATAGATCAATTTTTCGCCAGTCAGGTCGTTTTGACTTGCGTCCAAATACAGAGTTTGCCCAGCGTAAACAATGCAAATTTTGTTGTCCTGCCAAGTTAAGCGAGCGTTTGTTTGAAACTGCAAACTATCAAAAATTGTTGTTTGCCTGCCCTGCTCTAGTGAAATTATTTGGCTGTAAATATAACCACCACTGCCCGCGCTGTTTACAGTGTAATATATTTGACTTAAACCATTGTTTAAAAAATTAAACAACTTAACTTGTGGGTCATATCCGCCATTTGCTGATGGTGTTATTGTTATGGTTTTTTGGTTTGTGGTTGCGGTAATTTTAATGTTGTCATCATATTCATTTTGCTTTGCAATAACACAAACTTCTGTTGTTGCATTTTTGCTTACAACATTTCCTGTCACACATTGTTTAATTGGGCTAAAAAACATAGCCCCAGCACATAAAATACTCATTATTTTCATGCCCTTAGTATGCCCGCAAACAAAAAAACTATGCCTCAACATAGTTTTTTGTAAATTTTATAATTCCTCTTCTTCCTCTTTTCTTCTTTCTTCCTCTCTGATTTTGTCTTCACAATCAGAGATTGCTCCATTACAATCTGAAGGTTTATAACCCAACTTTGCTGCAGCCTCATAACATCTTATTGCACCTTCATAATCGTCATAATATTCAAGTTTTTGACCTTCTTCATAGTAATCTTGACCTTCGTAATAATCCTCGTCAGATTCACATTGCTCAATCATTTTTTCAGCAGAATCAATTTTACCATTGCAGCCGCCAGCAACTTTATATTCAGAAATTGCATAATCAAAATATTTTTTCGCTTCTGAATACGAACTATCGTTATAATATTTTTCACCATAATGATAATAGTCATCCGCTCTTGAAACATGACATTCTCTAATTTTCTCGTCACAAGATTTGACATCATCAACCCTTTGCAAATCTTTAAAACAAGATTTAGCCTGTTCAAATTTACTTATTGCATTGTCATATTTTTCATTTTTTAATTCCTGCTGAGCGGCATCAAATTTGCTTTTACCAGCATTATATTTGTCATCATAAATTGATTGCTTAATCGCTTTAATTTCGTTATCGCATTTATCAATATTGGTACTGTCATTTATTTTTCTATAGTAATCTTTAGCCTGCTCAAATCTCTCTTCCGCTCTTTCATAACTTTTTGAAGCTGCATAACTTCTCCCATCGCTTGCATACTTGTCTGCTTCCGATTTAATTATATCTTTAACCTTATTTTTGCAATCGTCTACTTTTGATAAATTTCCAGTTTCTTCATATATTTCCATAGCCTGATTAATTTTTCCAACAGCCTCATTTAATTTACCATATGTTAAACAGTTTGAAGCTTGCTTATAGCACTCATCAGCTTTGCACTCATCACACTTTTTAATATAATCTTCACACTTATCAAGTTTTCTAGTAATTTTCCCTTTACTGAAGTAATTATATGCTAAATTAATACAATTTTTAGCCTCGAGATATGACGAATGGCTCATATAATAATTAGCATTAGACAATTCTTTTTCTCCTAATTCATCGCAACAATTCTTTATTTGAAATTCGCAATGTAAAATAGAGTTTTCATCTTTAATAACACTAAATATCTCTATCGCTGCATCAAAATATTTTATTGAATATTTCAAGCTGTTCCTATCTTCACTATATTTATATTTTAATCCTATTTGAAATAAAGATTGTCCCTTTTCATAATAAGCCGTTCTAATGCTTTTTTTGCATTTCTTAACCGCTTCAGTATCTCCTGCGTTTTGATAAAGAGATTCAGCATCTTGGTATAATGTTATTGCCTTATCAAAATTATTACTTTCCATACATTTTAAAGCAGAATTAAAGATTGTATCAGCCTCTTGACGATATTTTTTACTTAAAATTATTTTACAATTATCCAATCGAGCTTGAATTTTGCTTGCTGTTTGGACATGATGAACACTTAAACAATTTTTAATCGCTAGATTGTAATAAATAATTGCTTCTTCATACTTTTGTTCTCTTTCAAATTTTTCTGCAGCTTTAAGACACTGATCCGTATATTTAAAAATTTTTCGTTTATTGCTTTTGTCTATTTTTGTTAACAATTCTTGGATATGGTCACTAAATCCCAAATTTTTAAATCTTTTTATGGCACATTCATAGTTTGTTGTGGCGTTAGTATAATCACCATTGTCAAAATCTTCATCCGCTCTGTTTTCATAACTATAAGCAGTTTGATATGCTGAAATAATTATAACTTTTCTAACTTGGTGAATATCTTCCCTACATTTTCGAATATAATCATAGTATTTGTTTTGATTCACATTAAAGCAAGACAAAGCTTCCAATAAATATTTGTGCGCTTCACAATAGCCTCTTCCAGTTTGACCAAATTCGTCTAAAGCTTCAGCTGCTTTTTTGCCATAATTTACTCCATCTAGGAAAATTGATTTATTGCTGTATGGCGCAAAAATTTGGACGGTTTTATTTGCCACTTTATTCAGCATTTTCTTAATTATTGAGCTATTTAAATCTGGAGTGTTTTTAATTAAAGGACTAACTCCAAAATAAGTTTTACTTTCAATTTCTTTTTGGTTTGGAATAACAAATTCAACGTCATCAAACTCAATTTCATAATTAACATTATCAAACACAACATTAAAATTAACAGACACAATGCACCTCCATAACAATGGCAAAATACTACCACAGGTGTGCCAACTTGTCAATATGGCACTATTAATTTAAATATTATAATAAAGATTAAAATTGAGTTATAATGTTTGAATAGATATAATATAAATAATTTTTTGACGCAATAAAAATGTCGTTTTTTATAAAAAAATCACCACACAGCTTGTGGTGATTTTAAGTTATTCCTCGGATTTGTTTTTGAAGCAGACTTTGATTGGTGTGCCGGCGAAATCGAATGCACGGCGAAGATTGTTTTCGATATAGCGAATGTAAGAATTTTCAACCAAATCTGCGTTGTTGCAATATATTTCAAAAGTTGGTGGGCAGGTTGCTGCCTGTTTGCCGAATATGATTTTAAGGCGTTTGCCATGTTTGCTTGGTGGTTCTGCCGCGCTGATGGCGTTGTTAAGCACATTATTGAAAAGAGCCATAGGAATTTCGCGCTTAGCATTGGCAAAAACATAGTCCACTTTTTCCATTATTTGCCCAATTCGCTGACCGGTTGCGCAAGAAACATACAATGTTACATAATATTTCATAAAAGCCAAATCGGTTTCAAACTGTTTTTCAAAAGCCTTGCGTTGTTCTGCACTATTTTCAATCAAATCCCACTTATTAACAACAATAACGCTTGGTTTGCCTTGCTCATGAACCAAGCCCAAAATGCGAACGTCTTGTTCGGTTATACCCTCGCTTGCGTCAAGCACAACAACAACCACGTCTGCGCGCTCAATGGCGTTAAGGCTGCGAATTACGCTATAACGTTCAATGCTGTCTGGTTCAATTTTAGACTTACGTCTAAGCCCTGCTGTGTCAATCAAACAATAATCCTTATTATTCCACCTAAAAGGACTATCAACTGCGTCGCGTGTTGTTCCTGCCACTGGGCTAACAACAACTCTATCTTCACCCAACAAACGATTGGTTATGCTGGATTTGCCTGCGTTTGGCTTGCCAACAAGGGCTATTTTAATAGCGGTGTCGTCCTCTTCTTTTTCACTGCGGCGCAAAAATTTAACAACCTCATCCAACAAATCACCAATGCCTTTACCTTGTTCGGCTGAAATTGCAATTGGGTCACCCAAACCAAGTTCGTAAAATTCATAAGTTTTTTCAACTTCGTTATTGTCTAGTTTGTTAACAGCAAGCAACTTAGGCGCTTTTGCGCGACGAAGATGATTTGCTACTTCAATGTCATCATGAGTTAAACCCTGTTTTCCGTCCACAAACAAAATTATAACGTCCGCCAAATCAATTGCCAAATTTGCTTGTTCGATTATGCGTTTGTTGATTTCGTCTTCCTTATTAAAGTCCAAACCGCCAGTGTCCACCACTTGAAATTGATAGCCACACCATTCAGCGTTTGCAAAAATTCTATCCCTAGTAACACCAGGAATATCTTCAACTATACTAATTTTGCTGCCCGCAATTTTGTTAAAAAATGTGGATTTGCCAACATTTGGCTTGCCAACAATGGCTACAAGTGGTTTTTTCATACTTTGTTAGTTTAGCACAAACCCGCGTAATTTTCAATTGTTTTTTTAATTTTTGTTAACTTTGTTTTTTATTTGCATTTTGCGCAGGCACAACATTTGCCTTTTTTAACTCTTTTGACAATGTGAAAAATTGAAATTGTAATTAAAACTATTGAGGCTAAAACAATCAGTGCAAACCAAAACTTGTTTGTCATTGTTTGATAAATTAGAAAAGCAAGCAAATATGCGATTGTGAATTGGCTTATTATTGAAAACCACATGTAAAACTTGTCAGTTTCCGCACGCAAAACTGCCAAATTGCTTGCACATGGACAATATAGCAGAGAAAAGACCAAAAATGAGACAGCCGCTGCTGGTGAAAAATGCACAACACTTGTTGAAAGCATTAAACTGCAAATCAAGTCCTTGCTGGTGAGCGCATTGTTGCAAATTGAAATTGTGCTTACAACCAATTCTTTTGCAAGCACACCAACAAACAACGCACAGATTATGCCAGTATTGTTTAATCCAATTGGAGAGAAGATGAATGACAATTTGTCCGCAAGCAAAAATGCAACGCTATTTGTTATGTCTTGCGTGTAATGCAAATTGAATTGTGTGTGAGTTGCAATCCAGACAATAACGCCCACGGTTAAAACAATTGTGAACAAACGTTTGAACATATCAACTGCACTTGTCAAGATCGTTTCAAGGCAATGCTTCACATCTATATGTTTTAAGGGTGGAAATTCAAGCAGCAACTCGCCTTGCTCGGTTGGCAAAATTGTTTTGTTTAAAATTAATGCCAAAACACAAGCAACAATTATTCCAAGCAGATATAAACCTAACACAACCCAAAACGAGTTTGCTTTGAAAAATGCAGCAGCAATAACAGAATAAATCGGCAAGCGTGCCATGCAGCTAACATATGGGTTTATGATTGCAGATTTAATTTTTAAATTTTTGCCTTTCATGTTGCGTGTGGTTAATGTGGCAAGCGTGTTGCAGCCCAGCCCCATCAACATTATGTAAATCACTTTTCCGTTTAATCCAAGCGGAGATAAAAAGTCATCAATCACATAACACAATCTTGCAATTAAACCACTGTCTTCTAATATTGTTAGTGCAACATACATTAAACAAATTTGAGGCAAAAAACCAAGTATGGTGGTTAAAGATGAAAACACCCCTGACGAAAAGAATTCAATGAGCCAAACATTGTCTGTTACATTTGTTAAAAAATTCAAGAATGGATTAATTAAAATGTAATTTATAGAATTAATGAATAAATCACTAATTAACGGGCCCAACGAAAAGAAAATTAAATAAAAAATCAAAAAAAATGCAAAAATAAATGAAAATAGCATGAAAAATGGATTCAAAATTAATTTATCTAATTTATTTTTGCCATAAACGTAATTTTTTTGTATATTTACACAATCTTTTAAAATTTCATCAATATAATTGTATCTTTCCTCAATAATTTCAGTGTAAAACCCTTTAAAATAGTTAATTTCCGTGTCTTTTAATCCATCAAAAGAACCATTTAATGCAAAAATGATTTGTTTTTCAGTTAAATTTAGCTTATTTTTTATTTTTTCTGTGATATTTTTTAAATATTTTAAATTATTTTTTGAAAATTCGCAAAAATTATTGTAATTTTTGTTATTTTTATTGCAATCAATTAATTTTTTTGTTATTTTTTGTTTTTTTGCATTTACTATTTCAATGTCAGCATTCAATTTTTCGCTCAGCTTTTTTACGTCAATTGTGTTGCCATTTTTGTTAAAATATTTGTAATTATTAATCAATATTTTAAAGTCTAACCCCATCTCTAAAAACTGCAGACAGAGGTACAAATTTCGCCTTAATGAATTTGCATCAACAACAAAAAGTCTGGTGGTATTTTCTTGCATGGCCAAGTTTTTGCTGACCTCTTCTTCTGGTGAAAAAGGAAGCATGGAATAAATCCCCGGAAGGTCGTAAAAACACAAAGTTTCATTTTCAAATTCAACAACTTTTTTTGCTTCGCTGACAGTTACTCCATGAAAATTCCCAGTGTGCTCGTGTGACCTTGTTAAAGAATTAAACAAGGTTGACTTGCCAACATTAGGGTTGCCAATAAGCAAAATTTTGCGCTGATTTTTATTCTGTTCCAAATTTGATTTAAGCATAAGTCACTTCAATTTCCTTTGCAATATTTTCTTTTAAAGTGAAGCAAGAATAAGCAAAAACAACAAGCAAGGTTTTTTTCAAACTGCTTTTATGTTTAACTTCAATTTTTGTGCCAGCGGTCAGCCCCAATTCCATAAGCCTAATTTTGAAATTAAAATCCTTAACGGCAACATTTTGCACAACACACATAGTGTTTAATTTTGCTTGGGACAAGTTCATAAATTATACTATTCACAAAAAAAATAAAAATGAGCGCATAATAAAATTTGCACTCATTTTCAACCAACAACCGAACAAATTCAAGCGTTATTTTGTAATCATTTGAATTGTGGTTGCAATTTTAATTTGTTTGGTTAAAAACTTAACCTTTTCACCATCAACGCAGAATGGTTCGTTTGATGGGTTTTCAATTGAAATTGATTTTGCGTCACACACAATGGCGTTTTTACTTTTCCTGATGGCGCTCACGCCTCGTGTGAACATGCGCACAAATGTGCAGAAAGAGCCAAGCCCAGCCGTCTTTTTGATTGCAACAAACTTAATTTTTCCGTTTGCAACATTTTCGTTTGCATTAATGTCAAAGCCGCCAGCTGAGCGAGCATTAATAAGCATTACGTAAACAAATTTTCCATTCACCCTTTCGCCATCAATTTGGAAAGTGAAAGGCAAACCTTTAAAAGAAAACAGCCCGCCAACTGCTGACCAAAAATATGCCATGCGTCCAATTCTTTTTTTAACTTTTTGCTTGGCCTTGAACGAAACGCTTGTTAAATAACCCGCTGCAAGTGAATAAGCAATATATTGTTCGCCATCAAACATGATGTCGTATTTAGTTGTGTTAAGGCGCAAAACAGTGTCCAAAGCCTTATTTAAATCGCGTGGAATGTTGAGTGTGCGAGCCACGTCGTTACATGTTCCAAATGGCAAAACGCCAACCAAGCAGTCTGCCTTAGCCTTTGCCACCCCATTGATAACATTATGAAGTGTTCCGTCGCCACCAAGGGCAAGAACAATATCATATTTTTCAGCATACTTGCTTGCCAATTCTTGAGTGTGGCTTTGGGATTTGCCTGCCACAGTGTTGACAATTGAATAACGCAAAGACAAACGCTGACGAATATAAGGCAAATTTTCTTCCACTTTGCCTTTCATAGCGTTTGGGTTATATATAACAAGCACTGAAGAATAGTTTTTCAATTTATTGTTTTTTCCTTCTCAAAATTTCAAATTCTTTTAGTTCCAAATTTGTTTTAACAAAAACAATTTGCTTTGGAATTTTGCATTCCTGCAACTCCAAACCTGACTCATCAAAAATTTGTTGTATTGTTATTATAGCATTATTTTTTTGTTTAGACAACAATTCCAACTGTTCGCCAACCTTAAATCTGTTGCGCATTTCAATTTTTGTTAGCTTATTTGTGGTGTTTTGTTTAACTATCGCAACAAAATCGTAGTCCGCCTCTGGCAAACTTGTTTCAAGTGTTTGCTTTGGATTGCCAAAGTAAAAGCCTTCGCTGTAATCTCTGTGGCTGCTTTTGAAAACCTCATTGCGAATTTCGCTTGGCAAATTGTAAGTTTTGTGAGTTTTTAGATAGTCAAGCGCCATGCGATATGCATTAACAATGTTCGCAACGTAGTATTCTGTTTTCATCCTGCCCTCAATTTTGATTGAGGTTACGCCTGCTTGCTCCATTTTGTCCAAATGGTCAATCATGCACATGTCTTTACTGTTCAAAATGTATGTGCCGTGGCTGTCTTCCTCAATTGGGTATTCTTGCTTCTTGCTAACTTCCCTTATTGCATAGCCCCATCTGCAAGCTTGAACACAAGCACCGCGATTTGCGTCACGCCCTGTGAAAAAGTTGCTCAGCAAACACCTGCCAGAATAACTTATGCACATTGCACCATGACAAAAAGCCTCCAATTCAATATCTTGCGGAATTTTGGCACGCAATTGTGCAATTTCTTCCAATGTCATTTCTCGGGCTAAAATAAGACGTTTAACCCCCATATTGACATAAACAATTGCACTTTCGCTGTTTGTTACATTTGCTTGGGTGCTTACATGCACTGCCAAATTTGGAGCAATTCGCCTAACCATGCTAATCACACCTAGGTCCGCACAAATCACTGCGTCAACGCCAATTTCGTTCAAGTATTTTATATAATCTGGCAAGTCGTTTAAATCGTTTTCATGAGGAATAATGTTAACAGTTACATAAACTTTAACGCCATGATTGTGTGCATATTCGACCGCCCATTTAAGATTTTCCAAATCAAAATTGCCAGCAAAAGTGCGCAAGCCAAAGCGCGTGGACGCCAAATATACCGCGTCTGCGCCGTACTCTACTGCCATTATTAATTTATCTTTATCCCCTGCGGGTGCAAGCAATTCCATATTTATTTTCCTTTTGTGTGTAAATTTTGCCAAAACACCAATCAATTTGTGATTATTTTGTGCAACAAACAATATCTTTGTAAAAAAATTTGTTTCTATTGTTCAATTATATTAATTTTTTTCTTTTTTTTCAATCTTTTTATTTGGTTTTGGAAATTCTCCCAAATTCTTTTGTTTCAGTTTTGTTACACCAACCCCGTCACCAATATCATAAATTAAGGTGTCAAAAATTGGATTGGTTGTAATTTCTGCAATATATCTATGCAACGATTTTATCATTGCACGACATCCAGTTGTAACCTTCGTTTTACCAAGCACCATGCCGTGAAAATACAGGTTGTCCGCCATAATTATGCCATTTATGTTTAAAATCTTAACTAAATATGGCAGATAATTTATGTATTGATTTTTTGCTCCGTCAAGATAAATCAAATCGTATTTTTTTGTGCAATTTTTCAAGTATTCCATTGCGTCAACCAAATGTGTTGTAATTTTTTCTTGCAAATTGGCAGATTTTATGTTCTCAATTGCCAGGGCATAACGCTCTGATTCAATTTCAACCGTGTCAATATGGTCGCAATTTGTGTTCACAGCCATAGCAATGGAACTATAGCCTATTGCTGTGCCAATTTCCAAAATTTGTTTGCAGTGGTTTTCGTTTATAGTTTTCAGCAAAAAGACTAACGTGTCATCTAAACTGATTGGCACACCATGCTCTTTTCCAAATTTTTTAATTTCATCTAATTGCATACTTTAATTAATTTTTTAGTTAAATTTTTTGCAAATTGTGAAAACTGAGCATTTTTTAAAAAAATTTCAGTTTTCATCTAATTGCACAATGTATTGTTTTATTAATTATTGGACTCGATTATTATTGGCACAATTAATGGTTTGCGTTTAAGTTTTTTGTTGAGATAGTTGGTCAAAGCGCGGCGCAAACTTTGTTTAACAGTCATATAGTCGCGAGAACGAACAGCACTTTCATCAATGCTGTTTTCGATTGCAGACTTTGCGTCATCAAGCCAGGTTTGAGCCTCGCCCATATACGTAAATCCACGAGAAACAATTTCTGGACGGCTGTTAAGTTTGCCCTGTTTTGAGTTAACATTCAAGATAACAATGCACATACCGTCTTCGCTCAATTGTTTACGTTCTTTAAGCACGTTGCTTTCCAACTCTCCAATGCCAGTTCCGTCAACCAAGCGGCTGCCGAAAGGAACAGTGTCTGTTGCCTGCAAGAAGTTTTTGTTAACTTCAACTTTCATACCAAGCATAGGAAGAAGAATGTTGTGCCTATCCATGCCAACTGAAATTGCAGTTTCACGTTGAGCAAGAAGGTGTTTTTGTTCGCCATGCACAGGAATGAAATATTTTGGTTTAATGAGGTTGAGCATAATTTTCATTTCTTCCTTGCAAGCGTGACCAGAAGCGTGAACTTGTTCAAGTTCATTGTAAATAACCTTTGCGCCCAACATAATGAGGCGGTTGATTACATTGCTGATTGATTTTTCGTTACCAGGGATTGGGCTTGAAGAGAAAATTACAGTGTCATTTTCGCCAATTTCAATGCCCTTAAATTCGCCAGAAGCCATGCGAGGGAGCGCACTATTTGGCTCTCCTTGGCTACCTGTGGAAAGAATAAGGATTTCGCTATCTTTATAATTTTTGATTTTTTCAACCTCAATAATATTTGCGCGGTTGAGTTGCATTTCACCAATTTGAGTTGCAACGTCTGTAACATTGACCATGCTGCGCCCAACAAGCACAACTTTGCGATTGTGAGTTTCTGCCAAATGAATAACTTCTTGCACGCGGTCGACATTGGAAGCAAAACCTGCCACAATAATGCGGCGATCTTTGTTTTCGTTAAACAACTTGTCCAAAGTTTGACCAACAACGCGTTCACTGAGGGACATGCCTGGACGCTCTGCATTAGTGCTGTCGCTCATATACAAAAGTACGCCCTTTTTACCAAGTTCTGCAAAAGAATAGAAGTCAAAAGGTTCATCGTAAATTGGAGTTAAGTCAATTTTGTAGTCACCAGTGTGAACAACCATACCAACTGGGGTTTTGATTGCCAATGCATATGCCCCTGGGATTGCGTGGTTAACGTGAATAAATTCAATTTCAAAGCAACCAAGTGTGATTTTTTGTTTTGGCTTAACAGCAATGGTTTTGTATTCCACTTTTTTGTGCTCGTCCATCTTCTTTTTGATGAGTCCGCATGTCATTTTGCTGGCGTAAATTGGCGCTTTGATTTCGTTAACGACATATGGAATACTACCGATATGGTCTTCGTGACCGTGAGTGATAACAAAGCCACGAATTTTTTCTTTGTTTTCAACCAAGTATGTTATGTCTGGCACAACAAGGTCAATGCCAAGCATGTCTGTTGATGGGAACATAACACCGCAGTCGATAACAATAATGTCTTTACCGTACTCAAGCACGGTCATGTTTTTGCCAATTTCACCAATGCCGCCAAGGAACATAACTTTAAGGTTGTTTGCACCCTTTTTGCCCTTTGATTTTGTGCTGTTTTCACTAGTCAAAACAACCTCACCATTGCCAGCGGACAAGTCCAAAGCGTTTGCAATTTCACCAACTTGATTTGCCTCAACGGCTTGTCGCTGGATTTGCTCCACAAGTTTGTTTGTTGCCTGCTTTGCTTGAGCGCGAGTTTCAACTTTGTGTTGTTTTGCGCGTGTTAAATGAGCGTTGTTTGTTTTGTTTTGGCTGTTTGTAACCAATTTTTTTGAATTTGAATGTGAAAAACTTTTTTTGCCCAAATTATTTTTCTTTGGAGCAAAATTTTTGTCTGTTTTAACGGATTTATCAAATTCTTCACTTGTCATTAAATTTTCTATCATAATATCTCCTTTTTTATTTAATTGCACGTATATGCAATGAATTTTAACCCATAGATTTATATACTTAATTGCAACGCCAAAAAACAAAATGGCGTAAAAAAGCATGAATATATTACCAATTAAGCGCTGCTCAATTGTATTTATACGTTTGCACCCCTATGCAAGCATATTAAGTTTCAAAAAATATAAATCTTAAGATTAGTATATCATAAAAAAAGAGATTGTCAAGCAAAATTTTAATCTTTTGCCCTTTCGACAATCTTTTCAGTTTTTAGCCACACTCGCTCCGCTGCACCAGCATTGAGTGTATCTAACAGATATGCTCACTAAGCATTCACTTGTTCGATATGATAAATGGGAAAAAATCCACTCGCTTGCACTCTGCATTATAGAATGATATGCCAATGTTTTGCTTGGTGCTGAGGGCAACAAACTTAAAATTTGAACAATTTGTTTAACTCTGCTTTGGTCATAATATCGGCTTTGGTTGCATCGCCATAGGTTGTGAAACTTACGCGTGGATGAGCAAAAATTTCACGAAAAATGTTGTTGCAATCTTCCAAAGTTGTATTTTTAATTATGCGGTCAACATATTTCTTTTTAAGCAAATTTCCGTGTATAGCAAGACTCTCTAATTTCCTCATATAAACTGAGGTTCTTGGTTCTTTAACCGCCTCACCGTACTTCCATTCGCGTTTATATTTGTCCAATTCCGCCTGTGTGAAGCCTTTTTCAAGTTTATCTTTTAAATAATCCGCAGTGGTTTTTAAAATTTCATTGATATTGCCCTTTTCGCACTCGGTGTTAAGAGTTGCAACCGATCGAGTTAAATAATAATCCATTGAAAATCCGCAGCCATACACCAAACTCTTTTCAAGACGCATTTGCTTTTGAATGCCATCTGTTAAATCGTTAATCATGCTTTGCACAATCCCGCATCTTAGTTTAAAATCGCGGTCATAAACATTGCGGTCAAACGCAAAATTTAAAAACAGATAATTCTTTTTTATGTCTTGTGACTCGATTTTGAAAAAACTGTCGTCCTTTATGTCGCTATAAATCATTGGCAACTGCTTGAAATTAGATTTAATTGGCAACATGCTTTGAAAGTTGATAAGCAGTTTTTTAACCTTGTTTGCACTCATCGGGCTTGAAACATAAGCATGTAAGTTGTTGGCAACAAAATACTTTTTCACATATGCTTTAACGTCCTTACTTTTTATGCTTGCAACCGATTTTTCGTTGCCCAAAACATGGTTTTTAAGTGCCAAATTTTTAAGCAAGTTGTAGCTATTACAAGACCTCGCCCAGCGATTATATTTGTCCTTATTTTTGGCAATTTCTTGCTGCACAACAGGAATTTCCTCATCAACGTTTTTTTGACTGAATGTGGATTTTGTTATCAATTCCGCAACAGTTTTTAAATAATCACCAAATTCGTTGGTGAATACGTTGCCAACAAAACAAATTTCTGAATTACTGGTGAAAGCATTTGTGTCGATAAAGTCGAAATATTGCTTGCTTATTTGCTTTTTGTCTTTTTCCTTTGTGCCAGTGAAAAACATATGCTCAGTGAAATGTGCCAAGCCTGGAATTGTGTCTTCCCTTGCACCAGACAAAAATTGCAATCTAACCATTGTGGATTTGGTTAATTTGTTCTTTTTATAATACAGATTACCACCATAAGGCAATTCCAAAATCTTATATTTTTTCATACTCTCTTTTAGCCCCTTTGAACTGATTATATTCAAAAACACAAATTAAGGCAAGAAAAAATGTGAAACCTGAAACATTCAAGCCTCACATTTTAGTTCGTTGTTTTAATTTTTGTGCATTATTCATATTTAATTATTCCGTTCTTAAAGCAAGAACTGGGTCTAACTTTTCGCAATCTTGTTGTAATCTGAAAATTTTTATTTTAAAAATTGTTCAGGTTCGGCGCCAAGATTTTTTAACAACTTGGT
>CAKVGK010000003.1 GCA_934747385.1 uncultured Clostridia bacterium
CCATACCATTTCATTCCTGCACCAACGTCATCATTTGGTCTAGCAACAAACCCAAATTTTTCATAAAATTTTTCTTTGTTTTTGCTGGCATTAACATAAAGAAAAGTGTCATCATCTTCAATCGTTTTATACCATTCAATAATTTCTTTCAAAATAATGCTACCTAACCCAAGACCTTGATAATCTTTGTGGACAACAATATCATAAATAGTGAAATATGAACCATCTCCAACAACTCGTCCCATGCCAACTATGCAGTTATCGACATACAAACTAACAGCAAAAACAGAGTTGCATTTATTCTCTTTAACTCGTTTAATAGTTCTTTCCCATCCAACGCTATTGAAAAGACCTGTAACCTCATTTGCTTTTGGAAAAGAGTATTTTACGACAACGGTTTTAACAAAATTTGGATTTCTTTTCTCATTATATACAACAATTTTTTTATCTTTCATAAACTTCCTCACAGAAATTATATCATAAACACGAAATATACTTTCATTTTTTTACATCTTTCACTTTTGCAGTTGCCGTTACATGTTTGCCAGTTTCTTTCAATAGAATTTCATCTCCAACAGAAACTCTGTTATATGGTGCAACTTTATGTATACTCTATCTACTTTCAATTGTCTTTTGACCATTTAAAACCATATTAAAAAACGGCTGTTTTAAGATTGCAATGTGCTTCATAGTCTCTCATTGTAATATAGCTAAATATATTTGCCGTAATACAAAACTAGTTCATTGTCTTCAACAAAACTTGTTATAAACTTTGTATAGCCAAAATGCAAATATATCGCTAGATTTCTACTTTCTTTTGCTTCGCAACCAATCGTCAAAAATTTTATTCCTTTTTCTTTTGCATATTGTTCAGCCATTTTTACAAGTTTAGATATATGTCCTTTACCCTCATATTTTTTATCTATTCTAAATGCATTCATATTTGCTATGGATTTTCCATCACAAAGCATTGGTCGATTTTTAACTGCTGAGCACTCTGTTGAAAAGAGAATAGTTATTTGTCCAATAGGGTCATTGTTATCCAACACAACAAAAGTTTTTGCTTTGCCAGTTTTATTATAATCTATGTATTGATGTTTCCAACGAACCCAGCATTCATCATTATTTTTTCTTTCTATATCCTTATTCCATATTTTCTCTAAATCCTCAATTGTTGCTTGTCTATATACTATCATCAGTTTCTCCTACAAATTTATATATTTATTTTAACATAAAACTTAATATCTTCATAATCATTTGCTACATTTCAAAATCTTTTTCTCGTTTGCGTTCTCTTTCTTTTCGTTCTTTAAGCATTTCTTCTAACATTAAATCAAAATCTTCATCAGACAAATTCTCTAGATTAGTTTTCTTTTCTTCTTGTTCTTCTTTGTTTTGATTGTTTTACTTTCTTAAAATCTCATTTTAATTTAGTCTTTTGTTTAAACGATTGATGCTTTCTTTTACATAGTCACTATTCACATTGTTGTAGACAGTGATTGTTGTTTTCACATCTTTGTGACCTAAAAGTTGTTGTATTATTTTTGGATTTTCATTAAGTTCAAACAACATATTCGAAAATGTGTGTCCAAGTCTGGAAAAGAGAATAGAGTAGTTAGCACATTCTTAAGGGTTAAAAATATGGTGTATTTGTATCGGTCATAGGTTCTGAGTTTCACAGTGTGTTTTGTGTATTTTTCTAGCCACACACTTACATTCCTTTGAAGCCATAAGGATAAATTGATTAATTTTTTTCAGTGTCTGTAATGCCATTTAAATACAACAAAACTGCACGTTTTTTATATATAAAAAATCCCTTGAAAATCAGATCTTCGCCATTTCCAAATTTTTCTTTTATTACATTAACAACTTTATCTATATTAAAATCTATACTTACAATTATAGTTTGTAATCAGGATTTAATCTATTCAGTTTTTATCTATTCAAGATATAAAAAAATTGACCATAATTTATGATCAATTTCTTTTTGTGCCTATTAAATTTTCTGCCCTTTTGATTTCTTCATCGGTTGGCAATTTTGCATCTTTAAGCGGATTTTCTATTCCTAATTTTTTATATTTAAACAAAGCCAAATTATGATAAGGAAGAATTTCCACCCTCTGAACGCTATTCAAAGGTTCAATAAACTTTCTAATGTTTATCAAGTCCTCTTCTGAATCTGTTAGATTTGGAACAAGCACATGTCTTATCCACATTTTCTTATTTAGTGTGTTTAAGTGAGAAATCATTTCTAAGATGTTTTTATTACCATGCCCAGTCAACTTCTTATGAAGTTCTTCGTTATAGCATTTAATATCCACAATAAATAGATCCACAAGTTCAGCCAGCTCATCAAACTTTTTTAAATATTCTTTATCTGATTTAAATGGTTGACCACACGTATCAATTGCAATACTTATGCCTTTTTCTTTTGCAAATTTCGCAAACTCTATTAAAAAATCCAACTGCAATAATGGCTCGCCACCGCTAAATGTAACACCACCATTACACATATCTTTTCCCCAATATGTGTGATATCGCCAACAAAAGGAAAGCAAATCATTCGCCGAATATTCTTTTGCTTCACTGCTTTTCAACGCCCAAGTTTCTGGATTATGACAATATTTACAACGCATATTACAACCTTGCAAAAACACCACAACCCTAACTCCAGGGCCATCAACCAAACCAAAAGTTTCTATTTTATTAACGAGTGCATTATAAGGATTTATGACATGTCCTTGAGATAACATCTTCTTGTTGCTCCCTTGTTAAATCTACAAACTTAACTGCATATCCTGAAACACGGATAGTAAAGTTTGCATATTCTTCTTTCTCTGGGTGTTCCATACAATCAATCAATTTTTCAACACCAAATACGTTTACATTTAGATGATGTGCGCCTTGATCGAAGTAACCGTCCATAACTTGAACTAGGTTTGAGATTCTTTCTTTTTCATTATGTCCTAATGCTGAAGGATTGATAGTTTGAGTGTTTGAAATACCATCAAGAGCCCATTCATAAGGAAGTTTTGCAACTGAGTTTAATGATGCTATCAAACCATTTTGTTCTGCACCATAACTTGGATTTGCACCTGGAGATAATGGAGTTCCATCTAATCTACCATCTGGCATTGCACCAGTGGCTTTTCCATAAACAACGTTTGAAGTGATAGTTAAGATTGAAGTGGTTGGTTCACTATTTCTATAAGTGTGATAATGTTTAATCTTTTCAATGAAGGTTTTTAATAGATTGCAAGCAATATCGTCTGCTCTATTATCGTCATTACCATATCTTGGGAAATCGCCTTCCGCTTTATAATCAACAGCCAAACCGCTCTCATCTCTAATTACTTTAACCTTCGCATATTTAATTGCGCTAAGGCTATCAACAACGTGTGAGAAACCTGCAATACCAGTGGCGAAAGTTCTTCTAACATCTGTATCAATCAAAGCCATTTCTGCTGATTCATAGTAATATTTATCGTGCATATAGTGGATAACATTCAATGTGTTTACATAAAGTTCAGCAAGCCATTCAAGCATAGCATCATATTTAGTCATAACATCATCATAATCTAGATATTCAGAAGTAACAGGGATGAACTCTGGACCAACTTGCTCATGGGATTTTTCATCCACACCACCATTGATTGCATATAGAAGTGCTTTTGCTAAATTTGCTCTTGCACCAAAAAATTGCATTTCTTTACCAGTTTGAGTGGCAGATACACAACAACAAATTGAGTAATCATCGCCCCAGAATGGCTTCATAACATCATCGTTTTCATATTGAATAGAACTTGTGTCGATTGAAATTTTAGCAGCATAGTTTTTGAAGTTCACTGGTAGTTTTGATGAATACAAAACTGTTAAATTTGGCTCAGGAGATGGTCCCATATTTTCTAATGTGTGTAAGAATCTATAGTCGTTTTTAGTAACCATACTTCTTCCGTCCATACCAGTACCACCAACTTCCAAAGTTGCCCAAACTGGGTCTCCACTAAATAATTGGTTGTATGAAGGAATTCTTGCAAACTTAACCATTCTAAATTTCATTACAAGATGGTCAATTAATTCTTGCGCTTCAGTTTCAGTTAAAGTTCCGTTATTTAAATCTCTTTGAATATAAATATCTAGGAATGTTGAAATTCTACCAACACTCATTGCAGCACCATTTTGAGTTTTGACGGCAGCCAAGTAACCAAAATATAACCATTGAACAGCTTCTCTTGCGTTACTTGCAGGCCTTGAAATATCAAAACCATAAAATTTAGCCATTTCTTTCATGCCATTTAATGCTTTAATTTGCATTGTGATTTCTTCTCTTAGTCTGATAACATCATCTGTCATTGTGCCATTTCCACAATGTGCAAAATCTTTTTGCTTTGCTTCAATCAACGCATCAATACCATAAAGTGCCACTCTTCTATAATCACCAACAATTCTACCTCTACCATAAGCATCTGGAAGTCCGGTAATAATATGAGAATGTCTTGCTTTCTTCATTTCTGGAGTGTAAGCATCAAAAACACCTTGGTTATGAGTTTTGCAATATTCTGTAAAAATTTTATGGAACTTAGGATTTGGATTGAAGCCATAAGTTGTGCAAGCCTCTTCCGCTATTCTAATTCCACCATAAGGCATGAACGCACGCTTTAAAGGTTTATCTGTTTGCAAACCAACAACTTTTTCCAAATCTTTTAAATTTTCATCAATATAACCTGGACCATAAGCAGTTAACCCTGAAACCACTTCAGTTTCACATTCCAAAACTCCACCTTTTGCTCTTTCTTGCTTTTGCAATGCTTTTAAGCAATCCCATAATTTGTTTGTGGCTTCAGTTGCTCCAGTTAAGAACGAAGCATCGCCATCATAAGGAGTGTAGTTTGTTTGAATGAAATCTCTAACATTTATATCTTTCTTCCAAATGTCACCATCGAACCCCTGCCATTCTTTAAATTCTTCCATCATTTTCTCCTTAAAAATTCTATCGTAACAGTAACCAATCTATAAATTTAAAAAAATTAGAACTCTATAAAAGCCTAATTTTATTGTTTTATTTATAAAACAAAACCTTAAAATTTTTATAAATTTAGATTGTTTGATTGTTCTTCCAACTACGGAATGATATTAGCAAAAATTGAACTTAAAGTCAAGATTTTTTCCCTTAAAAAAATTTAGACTTACAAACCTTTTTATAAAGCCTAAATTTTAAATTTTGTTGTGTTGTTTTTTGCCAACAACACACCATTAACGCATTCAAATATTAATTCAAATTTACTTCATTTTCCCTTTATCTTCTCCCAAGGAAATCCATCTCTTCCAAAATGGTCAAAACTCGCCATTTCAGGGTTGTTTTAATCAAATTTTTGTGTTTTTTAGGGTTTACTGCTCTCATTTGTTCCATTGTCTAATTTTTGCTATGGTTAGGTTTTTGCAAGTTTTTGATAATCAAAATTATCCGCATTCAGATTTAAAGCATAAAAATGCACATCAACTGCTAAAAATAAACCATTAAAAATAAATGTTACAATCTTTATGACATTTGTCTAGTTCTTCTTTGTTTAAAGAAAAAATATTTGATATTACTAAGTTGAATTGTAATCTATTGGCGGAGTTCATCAAGAGCATAAACTTTTGTGATTGCTTTTTCAATTTCATTAACCGCTTTAACTGGTTCAATTTGACCATCGATTATACTTTGATAAGTTTCAAGCAAATATGCTCTCAATTGCATTGCGTCGCTAACCTGATTATTGTAATTTATCATGCGTTTGATTAATCCTGTTACCGCTTGTTTGCCTTCAATTGAAACAAAAGGCAATTTTGGATTTGGTGTATTTTGCTTAACAACCTCAATGCCGTATGTTAAGTTGTGACTATTGTTATCGTACATTGTGGCGTCGTAGTCACCCAACAAGGGCAAGCGTCTTGCAGTTGTTGGAATGCATTGCATAGCATCCAAATAATTTTCCATTTCTGCCAAACTTGCGCACATAAGTGAACCGCGCAAAGTGTCGTTTTTTGAACCAACACACATGCCACCCAAACCGCCATAAACATTTTTGGCAGCCGCGCAAATTTCAACACCTTTAACGTCGTGCAAAGGGAACAATTTGTAATTTTCATTGCTCAAAACCTTGCTTGCTTTTTTGGCACGTTCACTGTCGTAACCTGCCACAACCATGTGAGTTTTTTCGCCTTTAACAATTGATTGTGGGTGCCCTGGACCTGCAAGCACGCAAATGTTTTCTTTAATAACGCCATTGTCACGCAAAACCTCGCTTAAAGTTCTGCCTGTGGTTTGTTCAATCCCTTTCATTGCAAGAATGTAATGTTTGTTTTCATAGCCTTTCACTTTTTTGACGTCTTGCATAAGTTCGTCCACACTTTGGCTTAAAATTGAAATGATAACATATTCACCAAAGTTTAAAACCTTTTCCAAATCGTGTGTAAAATTTAACTTTTCATAATTGGTTAAATCTACATAATTGTTCTTCTTTGTTTTGAAAAAATCACTTTCAATTTTACCTTCAAAAATTTTTTCCCATGCAAGCACATTATGCCCATTTTGCGCGCAAAGCCACGCCATTGTTGACGCCCAGCGCCCTGTTCCAATAATACCGATTTTCATGCTATCTCCTAATAAAAGTTATTGTATTTAGCATTATATAAAAGTAAACAAAAAAAGTCAATAAATTTTGCCTTTGCCGCTAATATCTCATTGACCTTTGCTTTAATTTTTATTTTTTGTGGCATTTTTGCCTTGGTTTTGTGCATTTGCATAATGAAATAAATTCACAAATGTTTTTTCGCCTTTTGTTTGTATTTTTTGCAATGCATCGCCAATTTTGTGGATGATTAATTGTGCAACCTTTTGGCATGTAACCCTTGCATTTATGTGGTTTGATTTTGGGTTTGTTTACCTTTAATTCCACCAAAAATTCATTGCTCTTATAGTATACAAGTGTTCCTGCTTTTTTGCATTCTATTATCGATTGAAAAACCAATTTTGCCATTAATTTACCCTCACTTTAAACTCAATTTCAATTTGTTCGTTTGGTTGCAAATCTTTAAGCATAATACCAAGCACAGGGTTCAAATCTGGTTGTGGCTCGCCATTAATTTTTACGCTACTTTCCTCAAACGAACTGCCAGAAGGAAGATTGTCTGTGAACACAACTTCAGTGTGAGGAATGTAGCTGTTGTTTTTGATAATATTTTTAAATGTTAAAACCTCGCCAGAGCTAACAACCGATTTGTTTGCTAATTTTTCAATAGAAATGCCTGCTAAGTTTGGAGTTAACATAATCGGTTGCAACCTTTCAACCAAATTTTTAACTTCGTTAACTGAATATTTTACATATGAATTTAGTTCTATTGGTGTTCTGCCTAATTGGCTTTCAGCAATGATTGAATATTGAACTTTAACAAAAGTATTTTTCTTAATTGAGAATGGCAAATCAAATCCAAGTGTTGGATTTATATTTTTGTTTTCAACTCCATTAATAAGCAAACTGCCAAGTTTGAAATGAGCCCCGCTGCCAATTGTTTCTAAAATGTTTACGTCAAAAATATCAAATATGGAGGAGTTGTTTAAAATTAAAGTTATATCAACCTTTTCGTTTGGCTCAATTATGTATTTTGAAGCAGTTTTTGTTTTTAAAAACGAACTGCTCATATTTTCTGTTAAACTTTGGTTGCTGAATGCTTGCGAGGGTTTGGTTGTTTTGTCTGGCAAAATAAACTTTGAACTAACCGATGAGGTATTTACTATTTTCGACATGCTTTTCTCCCAAAAATGTATACAAAAAAGAAAGTATCTATTTCATTTTATGATTTTAACCTATCGAGTGTTTACGAAATTAACAAGATTATGAAAAATTTTATATTATGTTTTAATCTAAAATTAGGAGATTTTTATGAAGAAAAATATGACATTTGGCAAATGTTTTTCAAATTTATGCCGCAGCAGTTGTGAACCTAAAAAATTTTGTTTTATTTGCCCCACTCACCCTGTTGAAATTTTAAGGACGGGTCCAACTGGTGCAACCGGCCCAACTGGGCCAACTGGACCTGCAGGGGTTTCAATTGAAGCACGCAGCACCACAACTGTGGACGAAGGCAAACAGGCTTATGTAAAGTCTTCAAACTTTGGGAATAAGACAATGCTAGATTTTTTCATTCCAAAAGGCGACACTGGCGACAAAGGCGAAAAGGGTGATAAAGGCGACCAAGGCATTCAGGGAGAGCGTGGAGATAAGGGTGCCCGTGGTGAAAGAGGAGAAATAGGACCTGTTGGACCAACCGGTCCACAAGGTGAGAAAGGTGCCGCTGGTGAACCTGGTGCGAAAGGTGAACGTGGCGACCAAGGGCCCGCTGGACCATTAAACATTCCTGCTGCTATGATAATTTCTTACAACAACGACCCAAACAACTTCCCTGTTGAAGGCATGGAAATTGCTTCCAACGCAAGGTTGCCACTCATGAGGTTGGAACTTGATAATGGGGGAATTTTAACCCTTGACAGCAACGACAACACTTTGCAATTCAATCAAACAGGCACATACTATGTTTCTTTCACAACAAATGCCTATGTAAAAAGAAACGATCAGCAATTTGATCCGTCAACCGATTTTGTTTCAATTGCTTTTAGGGAAATTAACAGCGACAACATTATTGCTGCAGCAAACCACTGGCCATCCAACGAATGTGCGGCCAATATGAGTGGTCAAGGGCTTTTCACCGTTCCAGACATAGCAACCGCATATGAATTAATTAACACCCAACAAAAAAGCATTTACATTAACGGCTGCAATGTAACAAAAACAATATCTCATTCTTACTTCTCTGTGCCAATGGTGAGTTTGGTTATAATGAAAATAAAATAAAATAAAATTGAAATTCACTCAGAAAAAAAGTCAGGCAATCCTGACTTTTTTATTATTTATTTGTTTCCTCTTTAATTTTTTCTTGTTCTGGCTCAGTTTGTTGTTCTTTTTCATTTTGAAGTTCTGCACCATAAGCAAACACAAACGAAAGAAGCAAATACACAACGCCAACAATCAAATTACCTGTGGTAAATGTATCTTCCACGGCAACACGGAAACACAAAGAAACAATTCCAACCACAATCGCTGAACTTAAAATCAAGATGATGTACAGCCAGCCAATAACGCGAGATTTTTTAACAATCTCTTTGTCAAATGGTGTGCCGATTGCCAATTCTATTTTATAAAAGCGCACAACGCATGCATAAAGTGCAATCATAAAGCCCGATTCAATCATGCCGCAAACGCAAATACAAATTGCCTTTTTAACGTCATAAGTTTCGCCAAAATCCCCCACCATTTTTATAATTTGTGGGTCTTTGCCCAGAACGGCAACAATAGGTATGCTGATTGCACACAATGCACATGCAACGATTGATGCCACAAAAGCAATCATGGACAAAATTTTCATAACCTTTGCAATTATTTGAACATTTTTTAAACTTTTCATATCGTTCCTCTATAACTAGAATAATACAATTAAAAACAAAAAATGTCCAGCAGATTGAATCTAAATGCAAATTAATTTTTTAGCCTAAAGCCACATCTAAAATCATCATAATTAAAAATCCAATTGCAAACGAAACCGCTGCCAAATTATTGCTTTCTTCCGTTTGAGTTGATGGCATTAAATTTTTAACAACAACAAACAATGTTGCACCTCCAGCAAAAGCAAGTACATATGGCAAGATAATTGAAAGCCAACTTGTTAAAAAGAAAGCAACAACACCGCTAATTAATTCTAGTAAGCCAGACAAAACACCAAACAAAAATGATTTTGTTTTCGAATAACCATCCATATAAAGTGGTGTTGAAACTATTGCGCCATCTGGTATGTTTTGAATTGCAATGCCAATTGCTAAGGTTAAAGCAGAAAGAATTGAAATGCTTGATTGCCCATAATAAGCCCCAGCAAGAGCAACACCAACTGCCATGCCTTCTGGAATATTGTGGATTGTGATTGCAAGCATCATCATTGACGTGCGCTTGCTTAAAACCTTTTGCTTAGTTGATGAATTTTTTTCAAGATTGTTGGAAATTTTGTCAACAACAAGCAAGAACACAATTCCAAGCGAAAAGCCAATTGTTGCTGGCAAAATTGCTAAGTTATTGTACTTTTGCGAAAATTCCAACGCTGGCACTAAAAGCGACCATATTGAAGCCGCCACCATCACCCCGCCAGCAAAGCCGATTAAAATCTGTTCAAATTTGCTGCTTAGTTTGTCTTTTAAGAAAAACACGAACGCAGCACCAACACAAGTGCCTAAAAATGGCACAAAAAAGCCCAAAAATATTTGTGGCATAATCCTCCTTTGTTTGTGCCAAACATTGACACCTTACTAATAGATTATGCATTTTGGGCAATATGTGTAATTGGTATTGAGTTTAATTTTTGCACTTAGCGGCTTACTTGTTCATTGGTCTGCCGCAATATGGGCAAAGCATTTTTTGACCTTCAACAACCTCAACTGGTGCGCCACAGCCTGGGCAAACAACGGTTGAAGTATTTTTTGTTATTCTCTCCGCCTCAGTTTTTGTTATAACTTTGTTTGAAGTTTTAACAACAAATTTATCATCAACAATTTCGTAACCAGACAAATATCTGTTGTTAATAAGTTCATTGACTTTTGCAATTATTTGAGCATTGTCAACATTGTTAATTTTTGCCAAAGCGCCTATCTCTTGAATGTTCTCTTTAACAATTAAATTGCAAAGTTTTTTTTGTGAATTTAAGTTTGCAAACTTTAACCACAAAAGAGGCATACCATAAAAGCCAACCGCTGTTAAAATTATGCCAGATATTAAACCAATTGGGTATTTGTTCGCCACACATATCAAAACAATACCAACAGGAAAGCCAATTGTTAAAATAAGTGAAAACATAAAACATATTGTTATTTTTTTATTTATCATATTTTTTCCTTTCTTAATTTTACTATGGTTTGACAACAAAATAATTTATGCCATCAACCTGCTTGAACGTATAATCATTCACACCCAAGTTTTTCAAACTATATACAAATCCATTAACGCTTTCGTTGCCAATTAACAAATCCGCAAACTGCTGACCAACCATCAAATTTAAGTCTTCAACACTACCTGTTTTTGCAACCATGTTTAAAACCTTAACAATGTTTGCGGTTTGGGCTTGGTCAAGGTTGTTTATAGTCATAGATTTGCTTGAAACAGTGTAATTAAATGCTCCGACATTTTTTGTTATTTTTGTTGTTGATGAAATGTACAAAGTTTTTGGAACATATTTTTTAAACATACTGAAAGGGAAATTATTCATTTTTTCTTGCAAAAAGCTGAAATCTGCTTTCACAACAATGTTAACTTCCACGTCGCCTGTTTCATTGTCTATGTTATCAAACTTGATTTGCACAAGTTCAACATTGACGTCTTCACCATTTATATTCAAATGAATGCCGCCATTTTCTTTTATTATTGTGTCTGCAATTGCAGCAAGTTGCTTGTCTGGCAGCAACAATTCTGCAGATATGCTTGAAGTCAAGCCCTCTTTATTGATTTTGTAGCCATCTTCTTCAGTATATTCAATTAAATTTTCAATTTTAGCGTTAACATTGACTTTTGCCTCCCCCATGTCGTCAGCAGAAAATTTGGAAGTATATTTGGCATCTTCGTCAACTGGCTTTGCCATCAATTTAACTTGGGCATATGTTTCAAACAGGTTTATGTCGTATTTCTTGTTAATGTATATGCAAGCAATTGACAAAGAAAGTGCAATACTCAACAGAATGCCAACAATCCACAAAAACAATTTAAGCAAAAATGGTGTTCTTTTCATAATCTTTTCCTCATACTAAAGGTTAACATATTTTTTAGCATTTGTAAAATGTTTTGAGTTTCTCTGGTGACATAATTGACAAAACCTCATTTTAATTATACACTGATTTTATGAAAATTTTTACTAAAAATGACAATGGTTTTGTTTGTGCTTTTTGTGGAAAACAGGTTCAGCCATTGGGATACACATCAAGGGACCACTGTCCAAATTGTTTAGCAAGTTTGCACGTGGACATTAATCCAGGTGATCGCTCCAACAGTTGCGGCGGAATCATGTTTCCTACCGACATTGAAATTGACAGCAAAAAGGGTTACAAAATAAAATACAAATGTTCAAAATGTGGCAAAACTCACAACAATAAGTCAGCAACTGATGATAATTTTAAAACCATTTTATCTGTTATGAATCACACTTACGATAAAAATAAATTCAAGCAATAAAATGTTTAAAATTAAAAAAATTAATATTTAATTGGTTAATTATTTTCATTAATATAAAAATAAATTAATTAGTAAAAAATTAATGAAAAATCCAAAAAAATTCAATAAAAATTAAAAAAAGGTGATTTTTTCATCTTTTTTTATAAATTTTGATAATTTTAATAAATATTTTTAATTTTTCACAATTTGATTTTGTATAATTTAAATATTATTTTAGACCAAATTTTTCCCTAACTCCAAGCCTATCAACCGCATAGCCAATAGCCAGCGCTTTTGGACCAGTGTGGCATGCAACAAACAATGGCAAAGAATCCATTGTAAAGAATGGCATATCTTTAAATTGCTCTTCAACTTCTTGCTTAAAAGCAAACAAATCTTCATCGTTCAAATTTTGGAAAGTGTGAGCAATGCTGATTGTGAGCAAACCCTGTTTAAGTTCTTCAGCAAACCTATCTTCCACTTCTTTGCGTGCGGCTTGAACTATTTTTGCTTTTGCTTGACGCATTGACATAACCTTTGCATAAGCATCTAATTTTCCGCCATGCACTTGCAAAATTGGCTTAATGTTCAAAATTGAACCAATCATGGCCGCAGCAGGAGTTATCCTTCCACCCTTTTTCAAAAATTTGAGAGTATCAACTGCGATATATGCGCCTGCTTCTGCGCGATGGTCTTCCAAATACTTTTTAATTTCGCTTGCGGTTTTGCCTTGTTCAATTAAAATGCTGGCTTCATACATGCTGAATTTGTTCATATAAGAAACACGTTGTGTGTTGGCAACAAAAACTTTGCCTTCAAACTCTTCCAAATGGCTGGCATTCAATGCTGTGTTGCAGCCTTCGCTCAAACCGCTTGACAAACAAACGTAAACAACTTCATCAAATTGTTTCAAAGCCTCGCGCCATGCATCTTTAACCACTTCAATATTTGGTTGTGAAGTGCTTAGTTGAGTTGTTCTCTCATTCAAAAACGCAAAAAACTCTTCCCTTGAAAGATTCTCCCCTTCTTCATAAATGTTTCCATTGATAATGTATGGCGTGTGAATAAATTTAAAAACATTTGCCTTCTTCAATTCTTCCACCGTCATTGCACCAGAGTCGTCAACAATCAATGCTACTTTAGCCATAAGGTACTCCTTAAAATATTGTTTAAATTATTATAGTAAATTATTAGGTTATTGACAAATAAAAACGAACAAGTTTTTAAAATTTTTATATTAGTTTTTCTTTCATCTTTCTAAAAATTTATAGTTAAAAACAGAAAAATTGCAAAAAATATATCATTTTTAATTAAAAATCATACTTGAAATTGAAATTTTAAAAAAAATATGATAAAATCGAAATATGAAAATTGAAATCACAAACTTAGGTATGAATGGTGAAGGCGTTGGAAATTGCGAGGGCAAAATCATTTTTGTTAACAATGCGCTTCCTGATGAAACTGTTGAATGCGAAATTTTTAAAAATCATGATAATTACGCAATTGCTAAACTTTTAAATATTATTGTTAGCTCTCCAAACCGCGTTGAACCATACTGCCCATATTATAGCATTTGCGGCGGGTGCGAACTACAACACATGAACTATAAAACTCAACTCGAATTTAAACAAACTTTGGTTTCAAATACGTTAAAAAAAGTTGGAAACATACCTTGTCAAGTTAGCCCAACAATTGAATGCGACAGTCAATTCAATTATCGCAATAAAATAACTTTTTCCTGCATTGAAAACGAACAGGGTTTTAAACAAAAAGCAACAAACAAAATTGTTGACGTGCAGTTTTGCCCACTTGCAAACGACAACATAAACAAAACTTTTGGACTTATTAAAGAATATCTTGCCAACTTCAAAATTAGAGGTATTAAAAACATTGTAATTCGCACTTTGGAAAATCAAACTTTGATTGCAATTGTTACAAAAACAAAACAGAATTTATTTGGCTTGCTGGAATATTTAAAATCAAAAATCAACAACTTTGGACTTTTTAACGTAGTTAACAAAAGAAACGATTCGGTGGTTTTCACAAAAGAGATTTACCATGTTGGTGGATTAAAAAATATTAAACTTTTAAACCCTAAGTTTGAATTGAATATCGAAAGTTTTTATCAAACAAATTTAAATATTCAAACCAAACTTTACAATCACATTTTGGCACAAATTAATAAACAAGATTACGTTATTAATGGCTACAGCGGTGCTGGACTTTTGAGTGCTATTTTGGCAGCAAAAGCAAAAAGAGTTGTTGGAATTGAAATTAACAAATCCTCACATTTAAACGCAGAAAATTTAAAAAAATGCAATAATATATCAAATTTAACCAATATTTGTGGTGATTTTTTTGAAAATTTTAAAAAATTAGCAAATAATTCATTCAATACAATCGTCCTTGACCCAAGCAAAAAAGGTTGCGGAAAAGAAACAATGCAAGCAATAAATGGCATTGAAAAAATCGTTTATGTTTCTTGCAATCCAATTGCTCTTGCAAAAGATTTGCGAGAAATTGCAAACAATTATATTATCACCTCAATTCAGCCTTTTGACATGTTTCCAAACACCACCAGTGTTGAAACATGCGTGACATTAATAAAGAAACATTAATGTTCACTTTTTATCAATCTATATTGTTTTTTATCATAGTCAATTATGTTGTCTTTTTTCATTTTTCCAAGTTCATTTGAAAGTGCACTACGGTCAACCGAAAGATAGTTTGCAAGTTCAGTTACATTAAATGGTATTTCAAAATAATTGCTTTGATTTTTCTCTGTCATATACAAAAAGTAGGACAACAGTTTTTCTCTTATAGTTTTTTTGGACATAAATGAAAGTTTGTTTTGCAATTCAATATTGTTTTCAGCAATCATTTGATTGATTTTTTTAATGATTATTTCATGACGTTTACACCTATTGTCACATTGATTTAAAAGCCTATATCTGTTCATAAACAGCACCAAAGTTTTTTCAGTTGCAATCAAACTATCTTTATAATTAATGTTACCTGCATAAGCAGTTTCAATTCCATACGCTCCCCCCGCTTTTAACTGGGTTAAAATGTTGATATTTCCAAGATTGTCTAGATTTTCAATTTTTGCCCCTCCTTTAACAATCAAGACAACATTTTCCATAGGGTCGCCCTGCTTTACGATAGTTTGATGTTTTTCAAAAGTTTTAAACTTGGTTTTAAAACAAAACATCATTGCCTGACACTCAAACTCGTTAGAATAGGCAAAAATTTTAGTTTTAGATAACTCTTTAAAATATTCCATATATTTCTCCTTTTTAAGTCAGGCAACAAGCCATTTTGCTTGCTAAATGGGTTATTACTGACACTCAAACTCGTTAGAATAGGCAAAAATTTTAGTTTTAGACAACTCTTTAAAATATTCCATTTTTTCACCTCAACGCTCCGCCAACCTACATATTTGGTTAGTCAACACAAACCCACACAATTGACTTTTAAAAATTCTCAAAAAAGCCTAAATCTGTTGTTAAAACAACACTTTTTACACTTTCAGTATAGTATAATGTGGTCAAGAAGTCAAGAAAAATGGCTTTTGGGGTTGAAAATTGTAGCAAGCAATTTTTAATAAATTAATAATTTTTAATACTCAAAGGGAGGAAATTGCTATGAAAGTTATTAAAAGAAATGGTCAAGAAGTAGTGTTCGACTCTAACAAAATTAGGGTTGCCGTTGGCAAGGCAAACAATTGCATGGAAGACCCAAATAAAATGCTTACTGAGGCTCAAATTGACAAAATTGTTAGTAGTGTGACACACGAATGTGAAGGTTTGGGTCGTGCTGTTGGCGTTGAGGAAATTCAAGACATGGTTGAGTTTGCCATCATGCGTGAAGGTAAATTTGATGTTGCAAAACATTATATAACATATCGTTATGACCGCCAATTGGCACGTCAAAAGAACACGACTGACGATTCTGTTTTTGCACTTATAGACTGTCAAAATGAGGAAGTTAAGCAAGAAAACAGCAACAAAAATCCAACAGTAAACAGTGTTCAACGTGACTATATGGCGGGCGAAATGTCAAAAGACCTTACAAAAAGATTTTTGCTCCCTGAAGATATTTGGAAAGCACACGAAGAAGGGTTAATTCATTTTCATGATGCCGACTATTTTGCCCAACGCATGCACAATTGCGATTTGGTTAACTTAGAGGATATGCTTGAAAACGGTACTGTTATTTCCAACACTAAAATTGAACGTCCTCATTCGTTTTCAACGGCCTGCAACATTGCAACACAAATTGTAGCACAGGTTGCATCAAGTCAATATGGTGGTCAAAGCATAAGTCTCACACACCTAGCACCTTTTGTTGAAGTTTCTCGCCAAAAGATCCGCAAGCAAGTTGAAGAAGAGCTTGCAGAAGCCTGCAATGGAAACGTTGACTACGATTTGGTTCACAAAATCACTGAAAAACGCCTTCGTCAAGAAATCAATCGCGGCGTGCAGATACTACAATATCAAGTTATCACACTTATGACCACCAATGGACAAGCACCTTTCATCACAGTGTTTATGTATTTGGGTGAAGCCAAAAACGAACGCGAACGTGAAGATTTGGCAATGATTATTGAAGAAGTGCTTGAACAACGTTATCAAGGCGTTAAAAATGAAAAAGGTGTGTGGGTCACACCTGCTTTCCCAAAACTTATATATGTTTTGGAAGAAAACAACATTCACCCTGAAAGCAAATATTACTATCTCACTGAACTTGCCGCTAAATGCACTGCAAAAAGGCTTGTTCCAGACTATATCAGCGAAAAGAAAATGCTGGAACTCAAAGTGGACAAAAATGGTAAAGGTCACTGCTACACTTGCATGGGCTGCCGCAGTTTCTTAACCCCATACATTGACGAAAACGGAAAACCTAAATATTATGGGCGTTTTAATCAAGGCGTAGTGACTGTCAATTTAATTGATATTGCGTTATCTAGTCACAAAGACATGAAAGAATTTTGGAAAATTTTTGACGAACGTATGGAACTTTGCCACCGCGCTTTGCAATGCAGGCATGAACGTTTGACCGGAACTCTAAGCGACGCCGCACCAATTTTGTGGCAACACGGCGCATTGACAAGGCTTAAACCTGGCGAAAAAATTGATAAATATTTGCACGGCGGTTATTCAACGCTCTCTCTTGGCTATGCTGGTCTTTGGGAAACCGTTATGTATTTGAATGGCAAAAAATTGACCGAACCAGAAGGCAAAGAACTTGGGCTTCAAATTATGCGCAAATTGAACGAATACACCAAAAAGTGGAAAGAAGCCGAGAATATTGACTACTCTCTTTATGGAACACCTCTTGAAAGCACCACCTACAAATTTGCAAAATGTTTGCAACGCAGGTTTGGCATCATTCCTGGTGTGACAGACAAAAACTATATAACAAACAGTTACCATGTTCACGTTACAGAGCCTATTGACGCATTTAGCAAACTCGCTTTGGAAAGCGAATTCCAGGCTTTGAGCCCTGGTGGCGCAATCAGTTATGTTGAAGTGCCAAATATGCAAAATAACATTGAGGCAGTGCTTCAAGTTATGAAATTTATTTATGACAACATTATGTACGCAGAACTCAACACAAAATCCGACTATTGCCAAGTTTGCGGCTATGACGGCGAAATTCAAATTGAAGAAGACAAGGACGGAAAATTGATTTGGGTTTGCCCAAATTGCGGAAACAAAGACCAAACAAAAATGAATGTTGCAAGGCGCACTTGCGGTTATATTGGAAGCCAATTTTGGAACCAAGGCAGGACTCAAGAAATTCGTGACCGCGTGTTACATTTATAAAAAATAATAAAAATATTAAAAAATTGTTAAAAATTTAATTATAAACACAAAAAATATTGATTTTATTATAATTTTTAAAAATAATTAAATTATTTAATAGATTGGAATTTCTAAATTTTATGAATTACTCAAACATTAAATTCAACGACATTGCAAACGGAGAAGGCGTAAGAACTTCTCTGTTTGTGAGTGGTTGCACTCACCATTGCAAAAATTGTTTCAACAAGGAAGCTTGGGATTTCAATTATGGCAAAATTTTTGATGAAAATGTGCAAAACAAAATTATTGAAAGTTTAAAACCAGACTATATAAATGGGCTAACTTTGTTGGGAGGCGAACCTATGGAACCAGCCAATCAAAAAGGACTGATTGATTTTGTTAAAAAGGTTAAAGCAACCTACCCAAACAAAACAATATGGTGTTATTCTGGCTACACATGGGAACAGTTGACCGCGCCTAGCAGAGCCTTCTGCCCTTGGACAAGGGAGTTGCTGAATCAAATTGACATTTTGGTTGATGGCGAATTTGTTGAAGAAAAGAAGGATATAACTTTAAGGTTTAAAGGTTCAAGCAATCAACGTATTATTGATGTGCAAAAATCGTTAAAAACAAATCAAATTGTTTTGAGCCCATTTAATGAAAAACGACTAAAAACTTTTAAAAAAGAAAACAATGAAATTGCAATTTAGTTTAAAAAAATTAAAAAACAATTATTTACAAAAATATATTTTTATTTCACTTAAAATTCACTGAAAAAGTGAATTTTTTTATTGTTATGAACAACAAACCACATTTATGAGCGTATGCGAAATAAATTGGTTTATTATTTTCCAAAAATTTAACATATTTTTATAATTATTTTGAATTTTTAGATAATTTATTTAATTTTTTATTTTAATTAATTTTAGATTTAATATTTACAAAAAGGGTGTTTTAATGTATAATTATTTAAAGTGAATTTAAAGAAGGTTTTATGGCTAAAGTTAAAATATTAAAAAAATTACCAAAATCAAAAACAAAATACAGCAAGACTATTGGCAAAGTTGTGCCGCATGATAGGGCAAGTTCAAACTCTTTTGCGGATAAATATTTGCAGTTTTATGACGACATTAAAATCAACAGCAAGCGTAATGATTGGTAAAAATTTTACTCTGGCGAATTTAAGTGGAGATATTGAAGTTGTTGAAATTATTGAATAATTAATAAAAATGTTTAAAAAAACATATATATAATTTAATTTTTTACTTAAAAAACGGAAGTTTAAATTATTTGCTTCCGTTTTTTTATTTATAACTTGTCTAGTTTTGCACCAAATATTATTTAATCATAAATTGATTATTTATTTAATTTTGGTTTTTGCTTTTTTTCAATAATCCAAGCAGCAAGCCACAATCCACCACACAACACAATGGTTACAATAATGCAAATTAAAATGCAATTGCCAGAGTTGGCAATGTTGTAATAAATCATAATTGGTTTTTCAAGTTCGCCCTCATCAACTTTCCAAACATGATAATAATTTCCATTTTGTTGAGTCACATAATCCGCATCACTGTGCTCTCTTCGTAAATCTGTTTCATAAGTGAATGTTAAATTGGCTTTGTTGTTAGCAACAATTTCTGGGTGTAAAGCTGCCAATCTTGTTTTGACTTGACTATAAAGTGAAGTGTAATCTGCATACATTGTTAAGCCATAATAATAACATTTTGTGTAAAGAAAGTGCTTTTCAGTTTTGTATTTTGGCGACTGGTTTTGTGTTATGTTGTAATAATATCTATAAACATTTGCATTTTTAAACCTTATGCCAAACTCATAACTGGACGTGGAATTAGAATTGTCCACAATTGGTGTTATGCCATTTAAGCACGAAGACAGAAAATTCAGTTGTTCCTGATCAGTTGTTGAGAGCATGTCCACCTGCACCCTTGTGTTAAAATCATTGCATATGCTTTGGCAAGTTTGGGAGCCAATTGTTTTTACGTCTGTTTTGAAATTAAAAATGTCGTCTGTTGAATAGCCCTGTGAAATCAAATCGTTATCGTCAATTTGTACGCTTACAATTTCGTCCACACTGCCGTCCGCATTGATTTTTGTTGTTGAGTCCACAGACGAGCACGCAGAAAAACAAAACATTGCAACGAACAATGCCAAACACACAAAAGCACGCAAAATTTTATTTTTCATATGGTATTTTATTCCTAAATTATTGATTACATACATTATACAAAAAAATGTCCTCAATTTCAAATAAAAAGAAGCTTAATTGTTCTTTGATTAAAATTAAGCCTCTTTTGTATATTTTTAATGAATTATTAAATCAAACAAGATTAAATTAAATCATTGTCTTGGTTTTCATTAGCAACCTCAGTTGTGTTGCTGATTTCAATTTCTGTTGCTTCATTTTCGGCAGTTTCCAAATCATTTGGTTCAGAGGTCTCAGTTTCTTCATCTTCCGCTCTGTCAACAATGGCAACACTAACAACTGAATCGTTTGCGCTTACTTTCATAAGACGGACACCCATGCTTGTTCTGCCAACCAAATTGATTGAATCAGCATTTGTTCTTATCATAACACCATCGCCAGAAATTGCTAAAATGTCGTTATCTGCACAGACGTTTTTAAGTGCGACCACCTTACCTGTTTTTTCATTAAACACGCCTGCCTTAATGCCTTTACCGCGTCTGCCTTGCAAACGATAATCTTCTGGTTTGCTGCGTTTTGCATAGCCTTTTTCTGTAACTGTCAACACGTCAAGTGCTGAGTCAAGAACAATCATGTCCACAATGCTTTCACCTTCACCAATTTTCATTGACCTTACGCCCCTACCTGTACGCCCCATGCTGCGAACGCCAGTTTCACTAAAGCGCAAAGCTTTGCCATTATCTGCAACCATTAACAATTCTTGCTTTGGCTCAACCAATTTGGCGCTAACCAGACTATCGCCCTCCATAAGTTTGATTGCGATTTTACCATTTTTGCGAACTTGAGCAAACTCGCTGCATTTTGTCTTTTTAATGTAACCATTTTTGGTTGCTATGAGCAAATTTTTGTTTTCGTCATAATCAAATTTTAAAATTGTGTTTATCTTTTCATCTGCTTCAAGTGGAAGCAAGTTGATAAGCGCACGACCTTTGTTCTGTCTGCCCGCTTCTGGAATCATATATGCTTTAAGAACATAAACTTTGCCTTTGTTGCTGAAGAACATAACATTGTCATGGCTGTTAAGCACAAACATATCTGTAACAAAATCTTCTTCCTTGGTTTTGTGAGCGTTTACGCCACGGCCGCCACGGTGCTGAGATTTATATTCACTAACTGGCAAACGTTTAACATAGCCTTGATTTGTAAGTGACAAAACAACGTCGTGTTTTTCGATAAGGTCACCAATGTCAATGTCGCTGTAATCCATAACGATTTTTGTTTTTCTTGGTGTTGGATATTTATTTTTGATTTCTGTAAGTTCATCACGAATAATTTGGCTTACGCGTGCTGGATCTGCCAAAATTGCTTTAAGTTCCACAATGGTTTTTTCAAGTTCCACACATTCTGCTTTAAGTTTTTCAACTTCCAAGCCAGTGAGTCTGCTCAATTTCATTTCAAGAATTGCGTTCGCTTGACGGTCAGTCAAACCAAAACGGTCTTGCAAACTGGTTGATGCTGCAACTTTGTCTGTGCTCTTTTTAATGATTGCAATAACTTCGTCAATATTGTTAACTGCAATAACCAAACCTTCCAAAATATGTGCACGCTCTTCTGCCTTTTTGAGGTCATATTGTGTGCGGCGAGTGATAACTTCGCGTTGGAATTGAAGATAGTTAAACAAAACTTCTTGCAAATTGAGTATTTTTGGACGATTGTCAACAAGCGCAAGCATGATTATGCCGCTAGAAAGTTGCAATTGTGTTTGCTTGTAAAGCATGTTGAGCACAATTTGAGGTGTTGCGTCCTTTTTAAGTTCAATAACAATACGCATACCGTCACGACCGGATTCATCACGCAAGTCGCTTATGCCGTCTATCTTTTTATCTTTAACCAAATTGGCAATTTGTTGAATTAAACGTGCCTTGTTAACTTGATACGGAATGGCTGTTACAACAATGCGCCAACGTTTGCCGCTATCGTAACTTTCGATATCTGCTTTTGCACGCATAACAACGCCACCACGACCAGTGCGATATGCTTCTTTAATGGCATTGTTTGCTAAAATTTCGCCACCGGTTGGGAAGTCTGGTGCTGGAATAATTTCACACAATTCATCAATTGTGATATTTGGGTTGTCAATCATTGCAATAACTGCGTCGATAACTTCGTTAAGGTTGTGTGGAGGAATGTTTGTTGCCATACCAACCGCAATACCGTCACTGCCATTAACCAACAAGTTTGGGAAACGGCTTGGCAAAACTCTTGGCTGCAAAGCAGTTCCATCAAAGTTTGGATAAAAGTCAACAGTGTCCTTATCAATATCGCGCAAAAGTTCGCTTGCAACCTTGCTTAAACGGGCTTCAGTGTAACGATAAGCAGCCGCGCCATCGCCGTCCACTGAACCAAAGTTTCCGTGCCCATCAATAAGTGGCTCATTGATTGTGAAGTCCTGTGCCAAACGGACAAGTGCATCATAAACTGAACTATCACCATGTGGGTGATATTTACCAAGCACGTCACCTACGATTTTGGCACATTTTCTAAATGGTTTGTCGCAAGTTAAACCAATCTCATTCATCGAGTACAAAATACGGCGATGAACAGGTTTAAGACCATCGCGCACGTCAGGAATTGCACGTGAAACATTAACAGCCATTGCGTATGCAATGAACGACTCTTTCATTTCGTGTTCCACGTCAATATCAATGTATTTTGTATTGTCGATTTTTTCAAAAATTTCTGACATAATATTTTCCTTTTTTGCCTAACTAAATATCCAAATCTTTAACCAATGTTGCGTGTTGTTCAATAAACTCACGTCTGCCGTCAACACGGTCACCCATAAGCAGGTCAAACACTTCGTTGCACGCCAAAGCGTCACTCATAACAACTTTTTTAAGAGTACGAGTTTTTGGGTTCATTGTTGTGTCCCAAAGTTGGTCTGTGTCCATTTCGCCAAGACCTTTGTAACGTTGAACTTCGTATCCCTTGTCACCACCAGCCAAAGCAGCTTCTTTTTCTTCTTCACTGAAATAGTAATTAATTTGTTTGCCGCGTTGCACACGATAAAGTGGTGGTTGCGCAACATAAATATGCCCTTCTTCAACAAGTGGACGCATATATCTAAAGAAGAATGTCAACATTAAAATTTCAATATGGCTGCCGTCCACGTCGGCATCGGTCATGATGATGATTTTATCATAACGCAATTTTTTAGGGTCGCAATTTTCATAAATTCCGCACCCAAAAGCGGTTATCATAGATTTGATTTCTTCATTTTCAAGCGCACGAGTGAGCCTTGTTTTTTCAACATTCAAAATTTTACCACGCAATGGCAAAATTGCTTGATAGTGTCTATCACGGCAGTTTTTTGCAGTACCGCCCGCAGAATCACCTTCGACGATAAAGATTTCACATTCACTGGCATTTTTGCTGCTGCAATCTGCCAACTTGCCCGGAAGAGTTGAAACCTCCAAAGCGGATTTGCGCCTTGTGTCTTCACGTGCGTTGCGGGCTGCTTCCCTTGCGCGTTGAGAAAGCAAACATTTGTTGATAAGTTCTTTGCTTTCTTTTGGGTGTTCTTCCAAATAATCTTTGAATGTTTCTTCCATTGCCTTGCCAACAAATGTCCTAATTTCATCTGTGCCAAGTTTTGTTTTGGTTTGACCTTCAAATTGAGGTTCTTCAACCTTAACAGAGATAACTGCAACAATGCCTTCACGTGTGTCTTCGCCTGAAAGTTTTTGTTTTTCTTTAAGCATTTTGTTTTCAACTGCGTAGTCGTTGATAATCTTCATCAAACTGTTTTTAAAGCCGTCAACGTGTTTGCCGCCTTCTTCTGTGTTAATGTTGTTGCAATAACTGTGAATGTTTTCGGTGTAGGTGTCGGTATATTGGAAACTGAATTCAATTTCGGTTGTTGCTGGTTGTGGTTGACCATTTTCATCTTTGCGTTTGTAATGATAAATTTTGTCAACATAAATAGGCTCTGGGAACACGCATTGCTTGTTTTCAGTGAGGTCTGCAACAAACTCTTGAATGCCGCCCATAAATTGATACAAATTTTCTTGTTCCTTACCTTCGCGGTCATCTTTGATTGTTATGCGCAAGCCTTTGTTAAGGAATGCAATTTCACGCAAACGAGATTTAAGCAAATCATAGTTAAATTCGGTTACTGGGAAAATTTCATAGTCTGGTTTGAATGTGACCTTTGTGCCAGTTTTTGCTGGGTCAACATCTCCCACAATTGCAAGCCTATCGGTTGGAATACCACGATGATATTCTTGGGTGTAGTGATGCCCATTTTGGCAAATGTCCAAAAGCAGTGTTTCACTAAGCGCATTAACAACTGAAAGACCAACGCCGTGCAAACCACCAGAAATTTTGTATCCACCACCGCCGAACTTGCCGCCTGCGTGCAACTTTGTCAAAACCAATTCAGCAGCAGAAATACCTTCCTTTGCGTGGATGCCAGTTGGAATGCCACGGCCGTTATCGGTTACACTAACTGAACCGTCTGGATTGATTTCCACATTAATTTCGTTGCAGTATCCTGCCAATGCTTCGTCGATAGAGTTATCAACAATTTCAGTTACCAAATGGTGAAGCCCGCGCTCATCAGTTGAGCCAATGTACATACCTGGGCGTTTGCGGACAGGTTCAAGCCCTTCCAACACTTGAATGGCAGAAGCGCCATAGTCAGCGGTAACTTTTAATTCGTCTTGCATAAAATCTCCTTAATTGCGTGTTATTTACACAAAATAACATATAATTAAATATTTGCCAAATACAAGCAAAATCAAGCCCATAAAGCAAAAATTTACATTATATAAATATAATGTAATTATATCAACAAAAAAGCAAAAAAGCAAGCAAAAAACCGCTAAATAAAGCGGTTTTAAAATTAACCATTGGCGATTTCGTTAAGTTCGGCAATTTCTTTGTTTATGTCAAGGCGTTGATACAAATTTTCACCTTTTATAACTGGTGTGCCGTCAGCAATAAAGCCAAAATCGGCATATTCATTGAATGATGTTGGCACTTTTAAGCCCCAGTTAGCGTAAACCATTTTTGGTTTGTCAGTTAAGAATGGCAAAAGCAATGTGTTTGCAATTATAATTGCTTCGCTTATTAGGTTCATAACAGTATTTATGCGTGCAGTGTTGCTTTCTTTAAACAATACCCAAGGTGCCGTTTCGTCAATATACTTGTTTGTGCGTGAGAACATTTCAAAAATCGTGTTTAATGCGCCACTTGGATTAATATCTTCCATTTGTTCAAACACTTTGGCACGTTTGCTGCGGATTTCTGACACAAATGTGTTGTCAATTTCTGTCAACCCGCCCGCTTTGTTGAGTGTACCATTCAAATATTTGCCAATCATACCACAAGTGCGGGACACAAGATTGCCATATTCGTTTGCAAGGTTTGTGTTAAATGCGTTTAAAAACAAATCTTGACTATATGGTCCGTCTTGCCCAAACTGAACTTCTTTTGTCAAGAACAAACGCACACTGTCCAAACCATAACGTGCCACAAGCACACGTGGGTCAATAACTTCCTTTTTGCCTGTTTCTTTTGATTTGCTCAATTTATCGTTGCCAAACAAAAGCCAACCATGACCATAAATTTGTTTTGGAAGAGGCAAATCAAGTGCCATTAAAATTGCAGGCCAAATGATTGCGTGGAAGCGTACGATTTCTTTGCCCACAACGTGAACATCTGCTGGCCAAAATTTGTTGAAGTTTGTTTCATCTTCTTGCAAATAGCCCAATGCTGAAAGGTAGTTTGGCAATGCATCAATCCAAACATAAATTGTGTGCTTTGGGTCAAATTCAACTGGCACGCCCCATTTTACACTTGTGCGGCTAACACACAAATCTTTAAGCCCTGGTTTGATAAAGTTGTTAATCATTTCATTAACGCGAGATTGTGGGCGCAAAAAGTATGGATTGGTTTTGTATAAATTTAAAATTTTGTCTTGATATTCGCTAAGGCGGAAGAAATATGCCTCTTCTTCCATTGGTTCAACAGGTCTGCCACAGTCTGGGCATTTACCGTCAACCAATTGTTCTTCCGTCCAAAAACTTTCACATGGAGTGCAATACAAACCTTTGTAGCTAGATTTGTAAATTTGACCTTTTTCATACAACTTGTTAAAGATTTTTTGCACGGTTTTAACATGATAATCGTCTGTCGTGCGGATGAATTTGTCGTAAGAAATATCAAGCATTTTCCACAATGCTTTTGTGTCGTCAATTATCTCGTTAAGATACTCCATTTCTGGTTTGCCACAAGCCAAAGCCTTCTTTTCAATTTTTTGGCCGTGTTCATCAGTTCCAGTAAGGTAAAAAACATCTTTACCACACATTCGATTGAACCTTGCCAAACTGTCACACACAACAGTTGTGTAGCAATTGCCAAGTGTTAATTTATTGCTTGGGTAATAAATTGGTGTTGTGATATAAAATGTGTTTTTCATAATATTTTCCTTTTAGATTGATGAATGCTTGCATTTCAGCAAGCGGAAAGGGAATTATATATCGTTCTAAGATATGTTTTTTCTCCTTTTTGGTTTTTTCGGATTTGTGTTGTTTTTGTTTTTTATTAAACGCGCAACAAACCCTTGTTTTATTTTAATCTTTCGATTAGATATGCCATGTAGTGTTTGCTGTCAAACTCAAGTTTGTATTTGTCCAATTTTGACTTTGGGTAGTGCTCTGGGTGTGGATTGCGGAACTTCTTTTTCTTTATTATTTTAAAACCCTTTTCTTTAAGATATTGTTCAATATATCTAAAATGCACGCAAGGGTCTTCCCAAATATCCACAAGCACAAAATATTTGCTGCGGATATCCATAATTTGGTGGAACAGGTTTTCAAACGAATTGCCAAAATTTGACGCTTCACCAAGCACCAAATGCATTAAGCAAAAATCATACCTTTTGCGGATGCAAGACGAGCAAATGTCTGTTTCAATCACATCCAAACGCTTGCTGCCAATGGCGGATTGCAATGGATTTTTTTTGCGGTTGTCACCCGGATAAACAATAGCATCAACATGTGCAGTTGGAAAATATTTAAGCAAAATGCTTGCGCTGATTTTTCCACTGCCAGAATCAATGATTTGCTTGATTTCCGCATTTTTTAGTGGCCTAATCATAGTTTTTATGATTTTGTCGTGTATCGTTTTTGAAGTGTTAACTAATTTTTCCACATTTCACCCCTTTGTTTGTGCAAAAAATTTAAAATTACAATATTTAACCGCGAGCGATACGATTGACCAATCCCATGTCCACTTGACCGGCATAGTTGGCTTTAAAGTGTTTCATAACACTTGGAATTGATTTGTCGTCAAGACCTGCAATAATGTTGCGGATTTCATCTTCTCCAAGCATTTTAGGCAAATACTTTTCAATGATTTCTTTTTGGCGATCTATATTTTCAGCTTCCGCGCTGTTGCCCACTTTAACATAGTTTTCCTTTTCCTCGGTCAACTCTTTGATTGTTTTTTGAATGATTTGAATTGTATCAATGTCGGTAAGTTCCTTGCCGTCTTTTTTGAGTTCAATGCCAGCAAGCAAGCATTTGTTCATAACAACGCCATAGATTGCACGAGCCAAGGCGTCGTGGTCTTTCATTGCTTGAACATTGTCTTTTTTAATTTGTTCTAAAATCATAATAATTCTCCTTTTAAGGAATTATTATATCACACTTGATATAATGCTCCTTTTTGATTAATAATTGCTTGCAAATTAGCAAGCATAAAGGTGATATTTATATCACGCTAGAGATATAATTATCTCCTTTTAGGAGGGGTATTATATCAGCCTTGATATAATTTCTCTCCTTTTTGGGGTGTAAATCACACTAAATATAAGCGCCCCATTTTTTAATTTTTAATATTTAACATTTTTATAGAATGTGTTTTTAACTTACGCAAGAGTTTGGACTATTCTCCAAAAGCGTCGTCAATGTCTTTATCAACAACCGCGGTCATAACATTATCTTTTTGCACCTTGCTTGTATTTTTAGTGTACAAATTGTCTTTGCCAGGTTCATAAAATTGAGTGTACTCCCCTTTAAATTTAATTGGAATGTTGCCGCGTTCACCATTACGGTGTTTTGCAATAACAAGAGAATAATCTTTTGAACCGTCGTTGGTGTCTGGCACGTCTTCAAGAGCAGTGTCTGCAATAAACATAACAATATCTGCGTCTTGCTCAATAGAGCCAGATTCACGGAGGTCACTCAACTGTGGAGTTTTGTCCGCACGTTTTTCACTTTCACGATTCAACTGTGAAAGCAACAGGATTGGCACATGCAATTCACGCGCTGCAAGTTTAATACTACGCGTTAAATCTGCAACTTCTTGTTGGCGGTTGTTGTCTTTTGTTGCGCGCTCACTCTTCATCAATTGAAGGTAGTCCACAATAACCATATCTAGACCATGTTGCGCTTTCAATCTGCGGCATTTGGACAAAATTTCACTTGGTGTGATTGTGGTTGTGTCGTCGATATAAATATTTGTGTTTTCAAGTATCTTCTTGGTTTCAAAAATTGTGTTCCAGATATTATTATCTTTTGTGCCGGATTTTACGTCGTTCATTGGCACTCTACCTGTTGCACACATATATCTTTGAGCAACTTGCAAAGCAGACATTTCAAGGTCAAACATTGCAACTGATTTGCCGTGTTTGAGTGCAGCATTAATTGCAAAGTTAACTGCCAAGGTGGTTTTACCAATACCTGGACGAGCAGCGATAATGATAAGTTCGCCGTCCTTAAAGCCGTTTGTCATGCGGTCAAGCGTTGGAAAGCCAACTTTAACACCAGCATTTGCATTTGGGTCAATCGCCAATTTTTCCATAAGGTCAATTGCCTCAGTTACACCAACTCGAATATGTTCCAATTCGCTTGTTCGCCTTGTTTGTGAAATGTCAAAAATAAATTTTTCCGCCCTTTCTAGCACCTCTTTTGCAGTTTTACCCTCAAAAGCGTCGTTAATTGTTTGCTCACTGGCTTGAATAACCTCACGTAAAGTGCCGTCGTTTTTAACAATCTCTGCATAGTGCTTAAAATTTGCTGCACTAGGCACAAAGTTGGTTAAGTCTGTGATATACCCCAAACCGCCAACCTCTTCAAGTTGCCCATTGTTTGTTAGCATTTTGCTTACGGTTATGTAGTCATTAGGAATGTCTAAGGAATAGTTCTGCAACATTGCCTGATAAATTTTTTGGTGTGCGTTGGAATAGAAATCTGTTGGTTTAATCATGGAAAAAACTTCCATGCACGCGTCTTGCGACAAGAACAAACAGCCCAACAATGCCTGTTCTGCCTCCAAATCGTTTGGCAACATTCTTGCAATTTTTTCTTTTGCCATAAACCCTCCTAAAAGTTAAATAATTTTACTTAAACACGTCTTTTTTAGTGCCCAGCAATTCATCTGCCTGCTTGCGTTTTTCCTTTGCACGAGTGATTAACTCTTCAATCAAAACAGCCAGACCCATAATGATTATAAAGATAAATATTTGCCAAAAATTGCTTGTGATTATGTTGCGAGTTAAATACGCAAACACAATAAGCACCGGCAAACAGCAAAGCATTGTTATTGCAATACGCTTTGCAACCTTCATTGCTTTTGCATAAGTTTGACTTCTTTGATTGACAGGTCTCATTAATCCTCCACAACCGGTTTTCTTGCCTTGGCACGAAGTGAATGGTCTAAAATACGTTTTCTAATACGAACACTTTGTGGTGTTATTTCCACAAGTTCGTCATCTGCAATAAATTCAAGTGCTTCTTCAAGCGTCAATGGTTTGATTGGTGTAAGTTTAAGAGCGTCGTCGCTGGCACTGCTTCGAGTGTTGGTGAGTTGTTTCTTTTTGCAAACGTTAACAACAATATCTTCACCCTTAGGGTTTGCACCAACAACTTGACCCATATAAACTTTGTCGCCAGGGCCAACAAGCAATCTGCCGCGACCTTGAGCGTTGAACAAACCATAAGTGATTGCCTCGCCAGTTTCGTAACTGATAAGCGAGCCAAAGTTGCGGCCTTCAATATCGCCCTTGTATGGTTGATAACTGTCAAACACAAAACTCATAACGCCTTCACCGCGAGTGTCGGTGAGCATTTGAGATTTATAACCAAACAAACCACGGCTTGGCACCAAGAATTGCAAACGCATGCGGCTGCCGATTGGTGTCATGCTGATAAGCTCACCTTTCTTAACGCCCATGCTCATCATTATTGAGCCAACGCTATCTTCTGGCACGTCGATTACAAGTTTATCTATAGGTTCGCATTTAACGCCATCAATGTTTTTGAACAATACACGTGGACGGCTGACCTGAAATTCATAACCATCACGGCGCATGTTTTCAATAAGAATAGATAGGTGCATTTCGCCTCTGCCGCGCACTTTGAATTGGTCGGCAGTGTCGCCATCACTAACCTGCAAAGACAAGTCTTTAACAGCCTCTTTGTAAAGTCTGTCTTTCAGGTGGCGGCTTGTGACATATTTGCCTTCCTTACCTGCAAAAGGACTATCGTTAACCATAAATGTCATTTCAACGCTTGGTTCACTGATTTTAACAAATGGAAGAGCTGCCATATCTGGAGTTTCGCTGATTGTGTCGCCAATTGTGATGTCTGGAATGCCGGCAATGCACACAATGTCGCCTGCTGTGCCAAGTTCAATAGGATCACGTTTTAAACCATCAAAGTTAAAGATGTTAACTGCTTTGCCTTGATATTTTTTGTTATCGTCAAAATAGTTTTTAACATAAACAGTTTGGTTAAGTTTGAGTGTGCCAGATTCAATTTTGCCAACTGCCAGTTTGCCCAAAAAGTCGTTTTGTTCAGTGCTGGAAACAAGCATTTGGAAAGGTGCAGATGTGTCCATTTTTGGTGGGTCAATGTAATTTACAATTGCTTCAAACAAAGGTTTCATGTCTGTGCCTGGTTTGTGATAGTCGGTTGTTGCAATGCCAGTGCGCGCACTTGCGTAAATGATTGGGCACATAAGTTGCTCGTCAGTTGCGTTGAGGTCAAGCATAAGTTCAAGCACTTCGTCCGCAACCACGTCCAACCTAGCATCTGGGCGGTCAATTTTGTTGATTACAATGATAACCTTCAAATTGAGTTCAAGCGCTTTTTCAAGCACAAAACGTGTTTGAGGCATTGGACCTTCAAAAGCGTCCACAACCAAAAGCACACCATCAACCATTTTAAGCACACGTTCAACCTCACCTCCAAAGTCAGCATGACCAGGAGTGTCCACAATATTAATTTTTGTGTTGCCAAAAAAAGCAGAACAGTTTTTGCTCAAAATTGTGATTCCGCGTTCGCGTTCCAATGCGTTAGAGTCCATAACCCTATCTTGTACTTCTTGATTTTCTCTAAAAATGCCACCTTGTTTCAGCAAAGCATTAACCAGGCTTGTTTTGCCGTGGTCAACGTGGGCAATGATTGCAATGTTTCTAATATCCATATAAAAATTTTGTCCTTTTCTTTTAGATTTAACGTTTAATATATCAAGCCAGTTTTTCCGGCAATATATGTCAAATTGTTATTATTCTTTTAGATTAATTTATATAATAACACACGCGCGCGTAAAAATCAATAATTTGAGCAAATAATTTGCCACAATAAAACAATAGTGACGTCAATAAAAACTGATTAAATTCATTAAACACCTCTAATTATTGCATAATTTACCAAAAAAATGGCCAAAAACACCTATTTTTAGGGCTTTTGGACGCAAAATATTGCGATTTACGTTTAATTTAGTTGATTTTTGCCAATCAATTTGTTAGTCTAACTATAAATAAGGGGGTTGAAGCCCTTTATTAAAAGGAGAAAAATTATGAACACAGTTAGCGCAGGAGAATTTATCAAACAAGTTGCAGAAGCAACAGGTTATTCACAAGTTCAAGTTAAGGCAATCCTTAATGCCGCTGGTGAACAACTTAAAGCCAACCTTAAGGCTGGCAAAGAATGCCATTTCATTGGTTACATGAACTTTGGCATTAAACAACGCAAAGCACAAACAAAACTTAACCCATTCACAAAAGAAAAGGTTAAAGTTGCTGCTTGCAAAGTGCCAACCGTTAAGTTGAGCGCATCCTTCAAACAATTGTTGAAGAAATAATTTTGAACCAACAAAAAACTGCCGCATTCCGGCAGTTTTTTATTTAATTAATTTATCATTTGTTAAAATAAAAGTTAAAGTTCCGATACTTTTTTTTCTGTAGCCCCAGTCGTGTCTATGTCAGCCTGAGACCAATCCATACACCCAGCACCAGTAACATAACAATTCCTATTGTAGATAAATTGATTTTTTGGAAAGTCTAAATTATAAACAAGTTTATGACCTGCCCAAACAGCGGCTATTTTTCTGTTATTTTCTTTTTTCGCAAAAGTTGAGTTGTTGCCAATTTTAATTAAACAGCCCTGTATGTTAACCGTATAACTGTTTCCGCCAGATTCATTTATAAATCCCATCATGCCGCCAAAAGAAACAACGTCAGCTGAATCATTGGATTCATTATTAATCACGACATTTCCGTTGAAAAAATTATTTAAAAGAATAACATTTTTAACATAACTACCTACTCCTATAATTCCACCAACATTTCCAAAATCCGCATATTTGTCTGGACGAATAGTTATATCACAATTCACATAGCAGTTGCTAACTGAAATATATGCCCAAGAATTATAACCTTCACCCTGCTTCTCTTCCCAGTCATAACCAACATAGCCAACAAGTCCTCCCACACTGCAATCTCCAGTATACCAACTCCAAAAAACATCAGATACAACATCAATTGATGAGTTTAACACTTGACACTTAGAAATTTCCATATTTCCACAAGCATACCCAACTAGACATCCAACAGCAACAGTCGTTTGCCAGCATGACGAGTATTTTTTATCATTTTCATGTGAATATAGTTCAATATTAACATTTTCCAAAGTTAAATTACTAATATTAGCACCATTTAACATTCCAAAGAAACCAGCACCATTCTTTTCTTCATTTTCTGGGAAAATTACCGAATCATATTGAGATTCATTTTCTCTTTTAATTAAAATATTAGAAACTTTATGCCCTTTTCCGTCAAAATCACCTTTAAAATATGACTCATTGTCACACCCAATAGGAACCCAAACTTCACCTGAAAGGTTAATATCCTTTGTCAATGAAATGGTTTGCCCCTCGTATGAGTTACCATTGTTAACATTATTTCTAAAATTTACTAGCCCTGTTTTGTCGCTTATGGTTATTGTTCCGTTTGTGGCAGCATAGGTTGCAACTGAAACTTTATTTATGGTTTTGTCCATGGCTGAAAAATAATGTGTTTGATTATTTAATATGTAGTCAAACATAACTTCATTTGAGGTTATTTTAATTAAACCACTTAATTCTCCTTTATTGCCGCTGCCGGAGATTTTTATCTTTTGGCTGAGTTTGTCTATTGTGTTGTCTTCTTTTGTTATGCTATCTGTCAATTCAAACTTAACAACACCTGCTGTGGTTCGCAATATCGCTATGTTGTTTGGTGTTAGGTTGAGGATTAAACCTAGGGTTGTTAGCCCTGCCAATGCAAAACAAAAAATTAGTAAGAGTATGCTTACTGTTTTTTTGTATCTTAATATCTTATTCGCCCCTAACATTAATGTTAGTATACCTTAATTTTAAAAAAGTTGTCAAATAATTTGGATTGATTATTGAACATCAATAAGTGAAACTAATTTTTGCCGGTTGAGCCAATGCCGCCGCGGTCAACAGCGTCCAGATGGTCAACTGTAACAATTTCATGTGCTGGTTGGTGAGCAATAATCCTGAATTGGCAAATGCGGTCATTTTTATGAATAACAGTATCGCGCATTGCAAGGGCTGGGAACATCCATTGATCGTTATCTCCACAATAACTTTCATCTATAATGCCCAGACTGTTGGCTTGAAGAATGCCAAAATTTTTAAAAGTGCTGCTGCGAGGAGCAACCAACGCTTCGTAGCCAGCTGGCAATTTAATGCCAACGCCAAGTTTGATAAGTTTAAATTCCCCTGCTTTAAGTTCCACTTCTTCAGCGGCGCGCAAGTCATACCAATCGCTTTTGTTTTCAATGAATTTTATTGGTTCAACGTCTGTGAAATATTTTACTTTAATTTGCAACATAATCCCTTCCTTTTATTACAAACAATATAACATAAACCAACAAAAAACACAAATAAATTGCAACATCCAAAAGTTGCTTCTGCAAACATTTAAGTTTAAAGCCCTTGTTATTTTAAAGGCTGGTATTGACAAAAAATGAATTTTTGATATAATGTTCGCGATGAATAACAGTGAAAGATTTTATTATGAAACAGATTTTGGCATTAAATTGCTATATTGTTTTTTAAAAGCCGACTCACAAAACCACAACTACCAAGCAAGAAAAATGATTGAAAACATTGAAGCTTGCAAAATTGACATAGACTCAATGAGGTTTTCTTTTGAAACTTTGGTTGCGCTTACAAGTTTGGCACTGAATAAAGAAAAGATTGAGCAGCAAGCACATATTGACTGGAACAATTACAAAGCAGAAATGGTTTCTACTTTTGAAAATTTTAGCAAAAGATATTCAAAAATTCCTTATTTTAAAGAATGGCTTCAAGTTAGTGATTGTGCCACAAAATACGTTAATGAAAATGCCCAATTTTGGATTAAAAAAGTGCGAAATGCATTCTTGCATGGGCAATTTGAGATAGACTACGACAATTTAAAAAAATATACTGTTAAAATATGCCAAAGCACACCAACAAAAATTGACGCAAAAATCAACATTTTTGAGCCAGGTTTAACAGAATTCGTTGAGGACAATTTTAGAAACATTTACAATCAAGGTTACGGAATTAAAGATAGTTATAATTTTATGCGTTACCCTGATTTTGACATAACAAACGAAAAAACATTGGAAGAATATGTGAGCAAAATTTCAATGAATCAATATAAAATTGATTTTGATAAATACACCTATGACGGCATGACTTTAAATTCTGCAGACGGCAAAAAGATAAAGCCAAAAATTGAAACCTCACAAATTGTTGAAGACTCCAATCCAAATGTAAATATGCCTGAGTTTTTAGTTGCAAACGGAGGCTCGATGAGTTTAAGTCCAGAAAAAGCCAAACTGCTTGCAAAGTTAATTCACAAAAACGCAGGTTATATTTATCATTCCAACAAAAAAAGACTTATTGTTCATAAATATTTTTCAAATTACACATTCACTTATGAAACAATGAATTCTATTTTGCATGAACTTGTTAATGCTTTCAATTACGTTTACTTCACTTCATTGCCCAACCATAAAAAACAACACAATTTTAATAGAACTTTCCAAATTTTGGATTTTTGCAAAGACAATTTAAAGCCAACTATGACACTTTTACAACTTTACAGATTGCAATATAGGTTACAATGCAAAAATTTCCCACCTGTTGACTTTTCAAATTTGAATTGCGAAAGATTATTTGGCTCAACCACTCCTGAATTAATTGACGCGAGAATTGAAAAGATTATGAAAAACAATCCAGACTTGACAAAAAAACAGGCCACCAACAAAGCATATTTGGAAATTTTGCGCGATTCACTTGCTCATGGCAATGTTGAATATCAAAGATTGGTTTCAGATGATTTGGACATAATTGAAGGCAGATTCACCTTTACAGATTCTTGGACGGACAAAGCTGGCAACCACACAGAAACAAAAATCATATCAAATGTTGGTTCGTTGGAATATTTGTTTACTGAAATTGACAAGGATCTTGACTTTTTGCCATACAAAGATATGGAAGATGAAATTTAACGTTTTTTTATAAATATTTTATTTTTAATAAAGCAATCAACAAAAAATTGTTACTTAACATGCTTTATTTCAATAACAAATGAAGACACTAAAAAAAGACTAGTTGAACTAGTCTTTTTTGTTAACATGTTAAATTATTTAACGTCGTAACTTAATTTAACGCTTGGGCCCATTGTTGTTGCAACATAAACTGATTTTAAGTAAACACCTTTTGCTGCAGCTGGTTTTGCTTTAATAATAGCGTCCATAACTGTTGTTAAGTTGTTGAACAATTTTTCAGCACCAAAGCTTACTTTACCAATACGAACGTGAACAATGTTTTGTTTGTCAAGACGATATTCAACCTTACCGGCTTTAACGTCGTTAATAGCTTTAGTAACGTCCATAGTAACAGTGCCGCTCTTTGGGTTTGGCATTAAGCCTTTAGGTCCAAGAATACGAGCACAACGACCGATTGCACCCATCATGTCTGGTGTGGTGATGCAGACATCGAAGTCCAACCAACCGCCCATGATTTTAGCAATAACGTCATCGTCGCCAACGATATCAGCGCCAGCTTTGCGAGCTTCTTCTGCCTTATCGCCACGAGTGATAACCAAAACGCGAACAGTTTTACCTGTACCTTCTGGCAAAACGCAAACGCCACGAACTTGTTGGTCTGCGTTACGGCCATCAACGCCAAGTTTAACGTGAAGTTCAACAGTTTCGTCAAATTTTGCTTTGCTTGTTGAAACAACAACGTCCATAGCTTCTCTTGGAGCGTATGCCTTTGATTTGTCTATGAGTTTAAGAGCTTCTTGATAATTCTTACTTGTTGCCATTCCAGCCCTCCACTACTACGCCCATGCTGCGGCAAGAACCTGCAATCATGCTCATTGCTGCTTCAATGCTTGCTGCATTAAGGTCGCTCATTTTTGTTTCTGCGATTTTCTTAAGTTGTTCGACTGTGATTTTACCAACTTTGTTTTTAGGGGCTTTATCGCTACCCTTTTCAATGCCAGCTTCCTTCAAAATAAGGTCAGCTGCTGGTGGTTGTTTAAGCACGAATGTGAAACTTCTATCTTCGTAGATAGTGATTACACATGGAACTGTAAAGCCAACCATTGATTGTGTTTTGTCGTTAAATTCTTTAACGAAACCTGCAATGTTAATGCCATGAGGACCAAGCACTGAACCAACTGGTGGTGCTGGAGTAGCTTTTGTTGCAGGAAGTTGAATGTTAACAACTGCTTTAACTTTTTTTGCCATCTCTATTTTCTCCTTTTTTAATATGTGGCGTGGTTAATGAGGCCGACCACCTCTCCCACGAAAGTTTCCCTCTCTTTAAGGCGGATGAGTTTCCTATAAATTAATTGTTGCTTACTCTAACTTGACCGAAAGACAACTCAACGTCACTTTCACGGCCAAACATTTCAACGCTAGCGGTCAATTTTTGATTTTCTTTGTCCACAGCCTTAACAACGCCAACAAAGTTTGCAAGTGAGCCTTCAAGAATTTCAATCATATCGCCAACTTTAACGTCCAAATCCATTTTTGCTTCGTGCATATTTGCACCGTCAACACCCATGCGCCTTGCTTCTTCGTCTGTGATTGGAATTGGTCTGCCCTTTGGTCCAACGAAACCAGTAATATACTGAGTTCTTGTAACAGCGTGCCAAATGTCGTCGCCATATTTCATTCTAACCAACATATAGCCTGGCATAGTCTTTTTAGGAACAAGCACTTTTTTGCCACGTTTTTCAACAAGTTCGTCTTCCATAGGAATGATTATTTGGAAAATGCGGTCTTGCAAGTCATACTTTTCAACAGTAATTTCCAAATTTTGTTTAGCAACATTTTCGTAACCAGAAAACACGTGAAGCACGTACCATTTAGGTTCAATATCTTTGTTATTATCTACAATTGCCATAACTTAAACTCCTCCTAGAACAAAAGCCCAACCAGCCAAGAGCAAAGTTTGTCAAGCCCGAACAAAACAAGTGTGAACACAATAACAACAACCAAAACCACGCCTGTTTGCTTAACAACGTCTTTAAATTTTGGCCAACTGACTTTTTTAAGTTCAGCACCAGTATCTTTCAAAGATTTTGCCAATTTGTTAGGCTTTTTGACCTTGTCTTTTTTAGGTTTTGCGTTTTTTGCCTTAACTTCCACAACCTTGCCGTTAGATTTGTTTTCTATTTCCTTTGTTTCAACCAGTTTTTTATCTTCAACCATAATCTCTCCTATTTTGTTTCTTTATGAGTGGTTTCTTTTTTGCAATTTGGGCAGAATTTTTTAAGTTCTAATCTGTCTGGGTCGTTTGCTTTGTTTTTGGTAGTGTTGTAGTTACGATTTTTGCATTCTGTGCACTCCAAAATTATTTTTTCTCTTTTGCTTTTTGCTTTCTTTGCCATATTGTTCTCCTTTTTTTAATTTAATACCCATTAACTGGTATAATTCCACATTAAATTTGGTGTTGTTTTAACCTATTCAAAAATTAAAACTGAAATTTTTAACAAAAGTTTGTTTATATTTTTGTGTTCAAGACCTAAAACAATTATTTCTCAACTGTTTTAAGTAAAACTTAAACGCCAAAAATGCATTCGTTAAAAAAACACCTGCTTGGTGTAATCATATATTAACACAATCACACAACCTTGTCAACACAAAAATGAAACTTTTTTTTAAAATTTAAACCTTTTTAGAAGAAAAATGTTTTCCAAAACGCATATACAATTGACACTATAAATCAGTGCCATAACAACATAGCGCATTCAAAACAAAAAAACCACCAAGAAAATGGTGGCTGTTTTTAATTATTCTTCTTCAATTTCTGTGTTTTGAGTTGCTGCTGGTTCTTCAATCTCAATTGTCTGTTCTTCCAAATCTTCATCTAAGGTTTCAAGCTCATTCTTTTTTGGTTTATCAGCCAAACTTCCGTTTGAAAGTTCTTTTGGTTGACGTTCTTTCTTTTGAACCTTTTTGTTGCCCAACATAACTTCAACAAAACCAACTTTTGTGCCATTGATTTCGCAAACAAGGCGGAAAATTGCATAAGCCAAAAACAAGAAGGCCAAAGCAGCAATAACGTTTTGATAAGTATGCATACCTTTGTAAAGGTCATAAGTTGGAATGCCAAATTCAAGTGCAAAATAAATCACACTTTCAAGCACCAAGAAAGCAATTGTAATAACAAATAAATCCATCATTCTTTTTTTGGTTTCCTTATCTGTTAAAACAACAATCATTAGTAAGGCTGTTATTGCAAAATAAGCAACAAAGTTAATGCCAACCCCACTGAAGAAGTTAAGCAGAGTGTTCCATGCCAAACTTATGGCACAAGCAACAAAAACCAAAACGAAAGATAATTTTAAATTTTTAGACATAATTTAACCTCTTTATTTCATTATAAGTCATTTTTCAATATTTGGCAAACAAAAAATCAAATGTTTCAAGTTTAATGTAATAATTTTGTCAGTTTAAAGGGATTTTAAATCAAAATTTTCAAAAAATGGCAGGTTTTTGCAAAAAATACCAAGTTTGGTGATATTTTGCTTAAAAAAAGAGGTTTATATGGAAGAAGATTTGCAATTAGCTTTAAAAAAAATTGCCGACCTTGAAAGAAAAATTGAAAAATATTTTGAAATCTTGCAAGTAACAAACGAGTTGGATTTTATTTTGAAAGGTGGCTATTATTTAACCGCAGAGTTAGACAAAATCATTTCAGGCGAATACGAATAAATTTAAGGAGAAAATATGACAAGTATAGAACAATTAAAACAAGAATTATTAACACAAAAAGCGGTCATTGAAACAAAAGGCGGCACAGTTACTCCAGCGCACACCAACCCAAGTCCGGCTGAAATTACTGCAGGAATAAACTCCATTCCAGTTTTGGACATGAGCAACGCAACCGCCACCGAAGAAGACGTTATTACAGGAAAAACCTTTTACGCTGTGAGTGGCGAACTAAAAACTGGCAGTTTAGAAACACTTGACGCAAACACTTTGGAAATTTATTACAACAACTATCATACCACACCAATTTCCACAAAAACAGATTATCATGTGCGCCCAGGCACGCTTAAACTGCGTGACTACTTTATGTGTTGCAGCAACAGCACGATTGACATGTATTTTAACAGCGAACTTCAAGAGATTGGTGCTCATGCTTTTCAGCAGTGCTATAATTTTGAATTGAAAAACTTCCAACAGGTGCAGAACTTAACCAAGATTGGTGACTATGCCCTGCATGGCGTAAAACACCTTGATTTAACCAACATTCCTGCTTCAATCACAACTATTGGGAAATATGGATTTGCTGAAACAGTTTACAACAACCCTTACATTAAAGTTCCTTCAACCGTAACAAGCGTGGACAAAAACTGCTTTGGCACAACAAGTTACAGCAAACGTTTGCATTGTGAATATTTTGACATAAGCGAAGCCGGCATAACAAGTTTGGCAGAAGGCATGTTCCAAGGTGTTGTTACCAACACAGACTTCGTAACCCCGTCTTGGGTTACAAGCATACCAAACTGGTTCACATATTACGGCAGCGTAAAAACTTTCACAGTAACTTCAAACGTTACAATTCTCAACGGTTACATAGTTGGCGTGCCTGAAGGCGAACCAGCAGAAAACAAGAGGTTGCAGTCTATAACCCTTGAGGGTGTAACTCCGCCAAAATTTAATGGTTTCACTTTTGGTCCAACTTACATGTTGGATGACGTTTATATCTACGTTCCAGACCAATCTGTGGAAGCATATAAAGCTGCAAAAAATTGCTCTATGTACAAGAACAACATTAAGCCAATGAGCGAAAAGCCATAACTAACTGGCATTTTCAATAGGCTCTCTCATTTTTGTTCCCACAATTATGATTGCATTTTGTGGCTTAAATTTGTCGTATCTAAGCAACTGGTTTTCCACCATCTGCCCATTAACAAATTTCTGGCGATAAGATTTCACTTCCATGCCTCTGCTGCCTTTTTTAAGCACAAAACTTTCGTCTGTATACTGAACTTTTTCGCTGTACTCTCCAGTTTTATCTTGTTTAATCTCCTCCCCAGGCTCTGTGGTGGAGATTATTTCATTTACAAGTTTATACTCCGTGTTAAAAAGGTTTTCGCCAAAAATTCTTATGCGGATTTTGTTTGGAGAATAGTTTGTTACAATCGTAAGTTTTTCGCCAGTTGTGTTTTCAAACTTTAGGTCGCTGCTGCCAAAATTGACCATTGCGTCAAAGCCATATTTTACATAGCCCACTTGCTTGCTGTGCTTGTTTGCTTCAACAATTTTAAGCCCCGCCAATAATGCCGTGTTGTAAAGCGTGCTTGACACTTGGCAAACACCCCCGCCAAGCCCGTCAACAAATTCATTGTTTACAATGATTTTTGCTGGGCGGTAGCCATTCGCCTCAGTGCGTCTGCCAATAATTTTGTTAAAAGAAAATATTTCACCTGGTAAAATCTCTCGCATGTTCAGGCTGGTCAATGCGTTTTTAATGTTGTGCTTTCTGTCTGCACTGGAACTTGATATGTTTGTTGAAAAATCGCTACGAAGATTTGTGTATTTTTGAAATTTACTTGCCAAAATTGTTGGCTTTAAAACAATTGTTGGCAGTGAAAATTTAAGTGGTGTGTTGTTTAAATACGCTTTTGCAATTTGATTATATAATTTGATTTTGTCCACTTTTTGCCCACTTTTTTCTGCGGAGATATAAAAAACCTTTTCGCTGTTTGTGTTCACTGTCATGTTTGCGTCTTTTGGCTTTTGCTGAATGTTTTTTTCCGCGCTTTGAACAAGTTTGTTTAAATTTGGAAAGATATAATTAAGTGCAATTTCACTGTCAAAACCTGCATTCAACATTTGCTTTAACAACACCACACGTTGAGGCTTGGTTTCAAAACGATTGTATTTGTTTATTTCATAATTAATGCTAAAAATGTTGCTGGATTTTATGTTTGGTTTCAGTTCATAAACAAAACTTTTTTGATTAAACACAAATTCAATTTTTTCGTTCACGCATCCAGTTTGAGCAGCAAAGGAAATTTTGTTGCACAAAAAAGTGGACAAACAACCCATGTTAAATATGAAAACAAAAAATACGCATACCACAGCACAAATTAAAGGTTTTTTCATATGCGTAGTATGCGTATTTCCACTCGAATTATGTAGAATTTTGTACCCATGTTCTTCTGTTATGCCGAAAACAACTTTTTAAGGTCCCCGACAAAGCCAAACATAGTGGGTTTGTTGGGGTTAAGGAGTGATCGCTTAAAGGTTTATGTTTGCTTTAAGGTTCAAAGCAAACTAACTTAAAAGCGTGTCACGACGCTATTCGATATTTGGCAACTCGTCTGGCGGAGTGCCGTCATCGTCGTCTTTGTCGTAATCAATGCCAACCACCTGGCTGACATCTCCCAACTTTTTGGCAATTTTGCGAGAGGATTTCGTTGCCAATTCTATGTTAGAATTGGCCTCGCTGATTTTGTTTTGAGTTTTAAGAAGCAATGCCACAAACTTTTCAAATTCTTGCTTGAATGTGGACAAAACTTGCCACAATTCACTGCTGCGTTTTTCAATATACATGGTTTTAAAACCAAGTTGCAAACTGTTCAATAGCGCAGTTAAAGTGGTTGGGCCACACACAACAATTTTGTATTGGTTTTGCAATGTTTCCATAAGTTCCACGTCGCGCACAACCTCGGCATAAAGCCCTTCAATTGGCAAAAACATAACTGCAAAATCGGTTGTGTCTGGCACGGAAATGTATTTTTCCTTAATTGATTTTGCCTCTTCCTTAATGCGCTTAACCAGTTGCTTTTGGGCGTGTTCAATAGCATCTTTGTCCATTGTTTCGCTGGCTTCAACAAGGCGGTTATAATCTTCAAGCGGGAATTTACTGTCGATTGGCAAATACACTTCTTTTTCGTCCTTGCCTGGCATAACAACGGCAAAATCAACACGCTCTTTGCTGTTCTTTTTGATTTGCACCTGAGATTTGTATTGGCTTGGCGCAAGCATTTGGTCAAGCAGCGAACTGAGCATAACTTCGCCCCAACCGCCACGCACTTTAACGTTGCCTAAAACACGTTTGAGGTCGCCCACGCCGTTGGCAAGCGTGCGCATTTCACCTATGCCCAAGTTAACACTTTCCAAACTTTGTTGAATTTTGGAAAAACTTTCGTTAAGACGTTGAGATAGACTGTTGTTCAATTTTTCATCAACCGTTTCACGCATTTTTTCCAGTTGCTTTTCGTTTTGCTGGCTCATTGTGATGAGTGCAGCGTTCACATTGTTTGTCAATTTCTCAATGCGTTGCTCGTTGCGGGTGGTAAGTTCGTCCACACGCTTGGAAATGCTGTCAAACTCCTGCTTTTGCAAAACTGACAAATTGCTGATTGTGTTTTGCGTCATCACTTCGCTGTTTTTAAGTTGTTGCATAATCATATTGTTCACCAACTGATTTTGCTCTTTTTGACTTGTGAAAAGTGACTGCAATTTTTCTGCGTCATATTCTGAACTTATTGCTGATTTCTTTTTGTACATAACCACAAAAATAATAAGTGACACCAGCCACACACCACCCAAAATTGACCCTAAAATTATATATCCCATTTGTTTTTCCTTTTAAATTTGATTTCTATAAATCATTTCATAAAAAATAAATATAAATTTACACAAATTAACCATAATTAACGATTAAATATATTTATTATAAATAAAAACTAATAATTTGTAAAACAAAATACTCCTTTTTCTCGTGTCCCTTTGCATACTGTCACTATATAGCTCTGTTTGTCATACCGAGGCTTTTTAATGCCGAGATATATGAATGACGAGTTTATGAGTTCATATACCGAGGCTTTTTAATGCCGAGATATATGAGTTAGTAAACTCTCTTTTTATAAACCTCAAACACTACACGTTCTCGGTATAACAAACATAAAAAAACACCTAATGAGTTGTTAGGTGCTTTTTGTTTATTAAATCAGTTTTTTGCTAGTTTTTATTTCATCAAATCGCCCATATATGGCTGATAACTTGTTGCAGTGCTGCCAAACTCCAACTGAACTTTGAATTTAAGGTTTTGTGGAATTCCTCCGCTTGATTGATTTATAAAAATCCACAAATCGGTTAATGTGTTGTCAGTCGTAAAAGTGGCTGAATATGATTTGCCTGTTAAATCTTGATTTAGTGGTAAATCGACGTTGCATTGCCAACTCCTTGTTCCATCAACATTATGATAACCGCCAACTGATGAGGCTGTTGGAGTTGTGCCAGACAAACAGTGAACTGTAATTGTGAGTGTTGTGCCTGTTGGAATAGCTGTTGGAAGTTTAAAGCAACTTTGTGAGCCTATGTTGCCTATTGTATATTCTTGATTTACGCCGTCATAAAAATATGTATCAACACCAACTGAACCAGCATTGCAAGTCCAAATGTTGCGGCTGTAATCTTTGTTAACTTCCCAGGCATTTGCGGGTTCATTGCCTGCACCATACATTTCAGTTAAGTCATAAAGCCTTGGTTTAATTTTAAAATTGTTGAACACAGCGCCACTTTTCCACACAATACCCCAAGTTTTTTCTCTGCTGGCGTCCAATGTGCAAATACCTCCGGCACCATAATCTACTGCAGACGAATCTTGATTTAGCAATCCCCAATAAAAATTATTGTTTCTAACAGTTGCACCGCCAATAAGCAAATATTTGTGTCCGCCAACCAAAAAATTTAAAAAACTGCTTGGGTTCCAATAACTTGCTGCAGTTGCAGTTCCGTTAACTGTTATTTCCCCTGAGGTTCTGTTGCAACTGAATGTTAAACCAGACTTTGACCCAGTTTCCGCATATATTGAACTATCTAACAAATTTTCAGGGCTTGAAATTGATCCCGCAATGAATGCTGAAGAAGTTTCGCTTTTGTAAAATTTAGCATTAACAGTGTCATACATGCCAACAGCCCCAGTTGCGTCCTTTGCTGGAATTAGATTATATTTTATTGCTCCGTCTTGATAGATTTTGAAATACTTCATTTTGCAATAGCATTTATACCCTCTACCAAGTGCAAACAATTGATATTTCCCGCTATAGGCATCAACATACGCTTGCCCTGCCAAATTGTTGTTAACATACAATTTGTGCGTATTATCTGTTTTGCTGCGGACCACACGCAATTTGGCATAACTTGTTGTATCTGGTTTAATTCTGCCATCATATTTCGAACCAAGATCATAATAATCAGTTCTAATCCCAAAATAACCACTTGCAGTGCTATAACCCATAAGTTGGCGTGATGATGTGCTTGTCCACATTATTGATGTTTCAATAATAAAATTGTTGGTATCGGCAGTTACTTGGAAGTCAGTATCGAACCATTGATTGCCAGCGGCTTCAACATATTGCAGTTGGGTGTAATTGCTTGGTAACCTAGTTACCCCACCTCCTGTGTTGGAAAGAAGCAAATTGACCGCCTGAACTGCGTCATCAATATTCCTATATTGAATTGCGTGAGCTGTAACAATAACTGTGGCAGTTTTTGTTTTGTATCTGTTGTCTAGTGAAGAATCGAACTTAAAATCCAACTCAAAACGTTGGAACGCACCTGCTGCAATTTGTGTTGCACCAACGGTTACGAATTCTTGCTTAGAGTCGCTGTAAACCAACTTAGTGCCTGCAGCGGAATAATATGTGGTTTGGATTGGGTCTTCTGTGCCCTCTATGTAAACGCTAAATTCAAGCACGGCATACATGTCTGTGTTGCCTGTGTTTTGAACTTTACCTGAATATTTGATTGTTGAGCCAGGCAGAATTTTGGTTGAACTTGAACTACCCAAATTTGAAGCAGTGAGTTGAGTATCTGTTAAACCGACCCTGATTATGCCGGTTGTCATTTCGGATTGTTTTTTTGAAGCGGTTGCGGTGAAATAAGCGTATGCTCCACCCATGGAAATAATAAGGGTAAGAGCAAACGTTATCACCCACATAAAAATCGACTTAAGATTTACCCTAAAAAATTTCCTCAAACTGCCACCTAATTAAATATTAATATTTAAGTCGAATATTGTCAAACAAATTTGAGATCTTGTTTTAAATTAATATCAAGCAAAATTATTATTTTTAAAAAAAATATTTTAATATTTTCAGTAATTAATTTATCTTGTGTCCTATTATTATTTTCAACTAAACAAACTCTCCTGTCCCCTTGCGAGGGGACACGAGAAATGAGATTGTTTACTAACACAAAACCTAAAAAGCAAAATGTTTATTTTTAATTTTATGTCAACTTGTTTACTTTTGCAATTTATTTGGTTATAATAAATTTATGCTTAATATTATGGTTTGCCCTTCCAACATATCAAAACATGGGGAGGCAATTGCAAAAAAAATTGTTAAATATTTGAAAACTGAAAACGAGGAATATTCGGTTTATTTTTCGCTTAATATAAACGACTTTAACGCCACTGCAAGAGAGTTGACCGAGCAAATGGAAACTGAGTTTGCCGTTATTGGCAACGATTTTGTTTTAAGCAACTTTTTGAACAATGTTAAGGACGTTTCCAAAATAAAATTGGGAATAATCCCACTTGGAAAAAACGATGATTTTGCAAATTACGTTGGTGTGCCAGAAAACCCAATGCATGCCATAAAAACCATTTTGGAAAACAAGGTAGACAATGTGGACTATTTGATTTTAAACAATCAAATTGTGCTTAACAACATTGTTATTGGCGCAAGCGTGCATTTGGTTGAGATTTACAATCAATATAAAATCAAAAATCTAATAACAAAAAAATTTGCAAGTTTAAAGCATGCAAATAAATGTGAAGAATTTGAACTGATTATCGACACAAAAACTGGCAAGCCTAAAAAAGAAACTGTGTATGAACTTTCAATTGCGAATGGCGGGCTTTTGAGCGGCAAGCATTTGAACCCTCTTGCAAATGTTAAGGACGGATTGTTTAATGTTAGTTATTCCACAAATTTGGAGGCAAACAAGCGCAAGGCATACATTTTGCAATTTGACGTTGGTGACCAAATTTACAACGAACACACAAAGCAACTTTGGTTGAATGCTGTGAATATTAAAAAACCAGAGGGCAACATTAAAGTTATGGCCGATGAAAAAATTTTTGAATGCGAAGAAATTAATGTTACAATTGTTGAACATGGATTAAAAATTTATTGCTAGCAATTTATTTGCTAGTTTTTTTAATAATTTTTGAATTTTTATATATTTTTTTAATATTTTTTGGATTGTTTTATTAATTTTTTAATTATTTTTTTAAAATTTAGAAAATATTTTTTATTTACATTTTTTTGTTTTATTTTTAATTTATTTACAAAAAAATATTAATTCATGTTTTAAAAATGTTTGTTAAAAAAATATTGATTTGATATAATAATGATAACTAAAATTTTTAAGGGGGAATTTATGATTGAAAAAATTGCAATGTGGGGTGGCTTTGCGGGAGTTATTGTTGCAATCATTGCCATTGTTGTTTTGTTTTTGACAAGGGAAAATATTTTGGACATTTTAGACAAAGACGTTATTTTGTTTGACAAAAATTTTGAATTAAAAAAGCAAGCAATTGAACGTGCCATGCTTTTGGTTGACGAACTTAGTGAAAAAGGTGACCAAGAGAAAGGAAATTATGAATTTGCTGAAAAGGCAAAAAGAACTTATAACGAATTGCTTTGCGTTGTGAGCGACGCGAGAGTTGCAGATGAATTTTACAATTTAGCAGTTGATAATTCTACGGCAGTTAGCGCAACAAAAATTGCCAACTTCAAATTGTTGTGCCGTGCTGATATTGGTTTGTCTAACAAAAAGGCAAGATTGTTAAAAAAGGTAAAATCCAGCAACGAAAAAAATAATGAAGTGGACATTCCAAGTTTTGGTTCAAGTGAAGTTTCAAGACCAGCATACACACAAACAATGTCCAGACCAATGCCACAAAATGCGCCTGTGCAACCAAGACCTGCGCGCCCTGCTATGCCAACAAGACCAATGCCAACTCGCCCAACACCAAGACCAACACGCCCTATGCCTAAAGACGGCGAACAAAAATAAATTAAACAAAAAAAATTCCAATAAACTTGGAATTTTTTTATGTCCTTTTCAAGGATACACTCAATGCTGTCGCATTCGATATGACAATGTTGCAGCCGCTTTTATGCTTGGTTGTGTCGCCGTCAACTTGTGCATGCGAGTGTGCTTTAAATTAAAATCATTTAACTTTTTTGCTTTTTGCCATAGCTTTTTCAAGCAATGCTTTAAGTTGATTAATGTCGCCTGTTAAACTATCTTTTCTCAAACAAACATATTCTGCACTATTGAAAACCAAAATCAAGCGATTATTGTCTTCCAAATAACTTGTTAAACTCTTTAAAGCATGAACATTTTTTGCTTGTTCAATGTCGTCTTTTAAAAGTGTTTCTGTGCATGAGGTGTTATCTACAACCACTTTTAAATAGTCCATAGTGTCAAGTTTTTGTGCGTAGAAAGACTTCTTTTGTGAATGATTTAAACTGACTGGAATTAACAAATACATAACTTGCAAAACCACAAGGCTGACGATGAGAACAATGTCCAGCACAAAAGATTTTTTGTTAACAATATCCACAATCAACAGTGCAATCATTGCAACAAGCAAAATTGGAATCATTGCTGCAATAATTTTATCTTTTTTGCGTTTTTGGGAACGGAAAACATATTTTGCGCTAATCAAACTGTCCTCTAACTGATATTTATATTTACATTCAAACATAATTCTCCTAAATCTTATCGTTTACGCTGTAACGTTCTTTTTTGCGTTTGCGGACGATTATAAACACTATAATAATTATCAACAAAAGCAAAATTCCAAGCGAAATGATGAGAATAAGTTGCCATTGTTTTAAAAGCACTCTCTGTTGAATAAGAACAAAAGTTAAAGGCTGATAATTTGTTTGACTTAAATCAACAATCAACTGATCGCCTTGCTGAGAGTAGTCAAGTTCAACCGAATTGTTGCCTGTTAACATTAAAACATTTGTTAACCTTTCTGCATTTGGAAGAACCAAAGTCAAGTTATTGTCCAGATAAGTGTTGATATTGTTGTTTTCAAACATAATTCTGTAGCCAACAACAAAATTTCTGTTTCTGTTCAAATATCTTGAAATGTTTGAGTACAATTCCACATATTCAGGGCTGTCAGCATAAACCAAATCGACCTTCAATTTGGCATCAATTGGAATTAAACCTGCCAATTCGTGCCTTGTTGTTTCCGCTGCGCCAATCAAGCCTTTGTTGTTTCGCACTTCAATTGTGCCAAAGTCTTTAATTCGTTTGCTAACACTATATGGGTAAATGTTTGCGGTTGTGCCGTTGACCTTTATTTTGTAGTTGCTTGCGTCCTCACCTTTTAACGCTTTGGTTGCGTCTATGTTGACGTTGATATTGTAACCAATTGGCACTTTTCCGTCAATACCTTTTGCAAAAGTTAAAACCAAATCTTCAATATTAGGCGCATAAATTTCGTCGCCTGAAATGATATTGTTCCATTGTAGAGTTGTTTCAATGCTGTATTCTGCCTTGTCTGTGCCGTCATAAACCTTGTCATAAACCTTAACGCCAGACAAAATGATTTCACGTTTGTTAACCTTCATTGCGTTTTCAAACAACAAACTTGAATTGATTAAACTGAAGTTTGTGTTGCCAAAACCAATGTTTGTGAGCAAAATGTTCAAATACTTGCCGTCCTCAGTTGCCATGCCTGAATTTACTTGAGCGTCACCATTCGTGTAAGTTGTGGTTGCTTTTAACACGCTCAAATTCAAACTCATGTTTTCGTTTGTTGGTGAGTAACTGTAAGTTCTGCTGCCATCTGTGAAATAAACATATTTAAGTAAATCGGCAATGTTTGTGAAAATAAAATTGTTTTTGCCAACATATTCCTTTTCGTAAGGTTGTTTGCGGTTAAATGTTTCGTTATTAACCTTAAGTTCCAAATCCTTAGGGCTAATCACAACGAACAAATCTTTATCATAACTCAATGAAGAAAGCCAAGACCAATTGCCAGAGCCATCAAAGGTTAATTTAACTTTGTATGTGCCTGCGTCAATCAATTTGGACTCTTCATTTTCAAAACCTATTGTAACATTGTTTTTAATGATATTTTTGTGATATGAAATGTTGACATAATCTTTCAAAATATCTGCAATTTGAATGTGGAAAGTTGAATTTTGACCAATTGTCAAACTTTGTTCCAAGCCGTTGCCAAGTTGGTCGCACTGGAAGGTGAAATTAAACTTATTGTCCTGAGTGTTAATTGTTAACACTGGTTGAACTTGAAGTTCCACATATAAATCTTCAATAAATCGGTAATCAAAGCTTTTGCTCTCAAGTGAAATGCTTGAAATGCCATATTTTTCAAAATCCTCAATCGAAATTGTTTGAATTAAATCTCCTTTCACATTTGCCAAGTTGACCCTTGAATAATTTGAGGCTGGTTTTAACGCATACAATTTTAGTCCTGTTATGATGAAATAGTTATTGTAATCGCGATAATTATTTATAAAGCCATAAGAAATATATTCTTTACCCAAGAAATGCAATTCGTTGAACAATCTGTCTGAGCCACGGCTGCTGACTGCACCTGAGCCAAATCCGTATTTGCGTTCATAAGACATACTGAATATAACGCTGTTGCTTGAACTGTCTTTGTAAAAACCTGTGTTTGTGCTGTTTTCTGGCACATTGGTTGTTAAAACAAGTTTTTTGGTTTTAATTTGATAGTAGATGAAAATGTTGAAACTATCGTCCATGGACAAGCAGTTGTTGTTCAACATGTCCGAAATATAAAATTCCAAAACATATTTGCCATTTCCGCGATCAGCAATGACCAAACTTCCGTTTGTGTTGTCGTAAACAAAAGCAGAGATAAGTTCAATGCCATTTGCCAAACTGAATTGGATATTAGAAATGTCTATGGTTTTTAAGTTGATTTTTATTCTCAATTTATAATTTTCAATTGTAACTGTTGAAGAGCTATCTAAGCTTGATTCGTTGCCAATTGAATCAATAATGCTGAATTCAATGTTTGCGTAATCATCTGGTGTGAGCAACAAATCACCTTTGTTGAGGTCGGTTGAGCCTATGTTTGCGGCTTTCACACTATAAGAGATTTCAATATAATCATATTTCACATGGAAAATGATTGAGTAAACATTGTTTTCGTCCAACTCTGCATAATATTTGCTGATTTGGAATTCAGGGTCTTTGAAAACCGTGTTGGAATAGGTATAATATTTAACGTTTGCATTATAAACTTTGCTGTTGTTGCGCTTAAATTCGCCAGCAGCCAAAACAAATAGAGTTTTCCAATCAGTGTTCCAATATGTTTCGCTGTAAGTATAAGGTTCAAATGCTGAGAAGAAATCCACTCTTGTGGTGACTTTTTGATAATATTCTCTGCCTTCTTGATATTCCTCTGTGTTCAAAATGTATTGGTTGTCCACATAAACATACAGGGTTGATTTAACTTGCTCAAATTCTTCTGGTGTGCATGGGTACGTCACAAATTCGCTTTTATAATAATACATGCTTGTAAAGCGCCAACCATTTTGTCTATCTGCGTTTGTGTCAATTGTAAGTTCATCAAAACGTGAAATTTTGTTTGTTATTTCTTTAGTGTAAGCATTTTTGATTGTTACAATTGGGCTTTTTGTGTTGCCATGAGTTTCAATGCGGATTGAATATGAATTGTAATTCAACTTGTATTCAACAATTTGATTTGCTGTGAGTTTATTAATAAACAAAGTTGTTAAATTTGAACTGAATCCTGCTTGTGGGTCGTAAATCCAACCATATGGCGACATGCCTTGTTGATTGATTTCGTCTGCAATAATTTGAATTTGTGCCCCATAAGGAATGTTGAAGAACATTCTTGATTTGTTATTAACCTGAGAGTTGACTGGCTGACCATTTAATAGCATTGTTACATTTGGGAAACTAACTTCATTATCATATTCACCCTTGCTTGTTGCCAAACTATAGTTGACTGTGATTGTGTAAGTGTGTTGAGTGTAAACAATGAACATATTAAGGGTGATAACATTGTCAACCTTAATGCCATAACTATCAATCAAATCGCTAAGTTCAGTTGAAGTGAAATCGTATTTATAAATATTAGAAGAATAATTGTTTGTATTTGCTGCATTGCTAAACTTGCCCATTCCAAGTTGGTTTTTGAAATAAACTTCACCTGCATAATAGCCCTCTGGCATTTCAAATTGAACATTAAGTTTTTCCATTGAAATGTCAAAACTGCCCAGTGCTGTTGGTTCGTCCTCAACTGAATAAGCATAACTAACATTGAGTTTGTAATTTATTAAGTTTGTTAAAATTTCCAAAGTGTGCACAAACGTTGAGTTTGAAGTTGTGAAATCAAACACATATTGGTTGGTTAAATCCTTTGCCAAATATTCAACCTCGTTGAACTTGTAGCCTTTCAATTCATAGCCTGAAGCAAAAGATGCAGCCAAATATAATTTATATGCTCTTGATGGAATTAATTCCTTTGTTGTGAAGTCGATTTTTGTGTTGTCAACTGTGTCCAACACATATGTTTTGCCAAGGTCGATTGATTGCTGCAAGTCATATGCTGCTGCATTGTCAACTGAAACATTGAGCCACAAACCTGGCATGGAATAGATTACAAAAATTTCAATGTCTTTTTTAACCTGATAACTTGTTGCCTTTGAATTCGGGTCTTCCACCGCCACCAAACTGAAGTTTGATTGGAAGTTTTCTGTGAAGCGGTTGAACAAATAATAAGTTGGAGTTTCACTTGAACTGTCGATGCATTTTGCGGTTGAAATGAGTTTAAGATATTCGAACATTTTCAAATTTTCAACAACGAGTTTTGCTTCTTCGCCGCCAAATTCATAATATTTAATGCTGTCTGTTTGATTGGCTTTGTTGTAAATTGTGCCATTGTATTCAACACTTAAGTCAGCCATTAAAATTTTAATGTTTTCGCTGTTGAAAGCACCTTTGAGCGTGAAAGTTACTGTGTAAGTTTGATAGTCCTCAAAATCAAATATGTCGATTATATTAGTGTTGGCATTGTCGTACGTTGACAAAAATTCTTGTGTTATGGTTATGCTAAAAGTGTTGCCATCGTAAATTTTGGTTGCTGCATCAAACCCGAAACCTAAAAATTTAAAGCCTTGGTTTGCTGTGGCAACAAAAGTTAAAACATCTCCAATTTTAACAGTTTTTTCAAATTCCAAATTTGCGTTTGCATTGTTCAAATTTAACAAAGTTGAACTGGTTAGGTTGCCGTCACGGTCAACGTCCATTGCAAGGCTTGCAACTGGGTAGATATTCTTTGTGCCGTCGTTTAAATTTATGTGATTTATGTTTTTAAACGAAACTGTGTAATATTTTTCTTCAAACAACATTAAAACTGTTTTGTTTGTGGGTTTTGTTTTGTGAATGGAAATTGTTGTTGTGACTGCTGGTGCAGTTCCCAGATTGAGCATCATATTTTTGGTGTTTTCCTCTGTCACAAAGCCAACGAAATTGTACCCCACATTATTTGAAATGTCTGTTTTTGTTATTGTTTCGCTGGTTGTGCCGCGCTCCAACATTAAACTTTCTTCAACGTTGAAGTTGCCGTCAAGTTCTCTAAATTTTCTTGCAGTTGCGTCGTACAAAACAAATTTAAAGTTGACTGTGTAAAGCACTGGTGTGTAGTTAACAACGACTTCAAAATTTTGGTCAATTGCTTGACTTAAATTCAAATTGTTTTGATTAATGCTTTCGCTAACAGGTGCATAAGTTGAGCTTAAACTTTCAAAAGTGTAATAATCGTAACCACTATTTGCAATTTTTTCATTAGCTGTAAGTTTAAAGCCAACCACATTTTGTGCGGTGCTTGCGTCTTTAACAAAATATTTTTTGTTTTGTTCGATAACTGAATAATAACTGCTTACATTAACATTCAAAGCGTTAAAAATGAAATCTTGGTTCTCGCCCGCTGGTTGGTTGTTGATTGTTGGAACGATTGAAGCAATGTAAAGTTTGTCATATTCAACTGCAATTGCTGCCAATTGAGTTTTGCTTTCTTGCATTTTGAAAGCAACCTGAATGGTTTTGGTTCGGTTAAATTCGTCTTTTGTTAAAGCAAAACTTGCTTCACCAGTTTGAGTTAATTCAATGGTTTTTTCATCAATATTAATTTTAACACCAGTAACATCCACATTGGTGCTTGAAGTTAAACCTTCCAAATCGATTGCAACATTTGTTGTGAAATTAACCTGTTCGTTAAACCTAAATCTGCCGCGGGAAAGTTCAATTTTTTGCGTCAAACTTGCCTCGCTGCCATTTGGTTGATAATAATTAAGAGTGTAATATGTGTTGGTTCCGTCGTCGCAATAAACTTCGCCAAAATAATAATATTTTTCATTTGTCTTCAAAAATGAATTGGAATATTTGGTTGTGCCATTTTCATTAATGCTTTCACCAAAAAACAAATCCTGCCCTTCGCCAATGTTTACAGATTGCCATTTGGTGCTATCGCCTAAATTGTCCAGTTTCAGCAATTGTGTTGCGTCAACATTGCTATAAATGAAGTCAAACACTGGGTCAATTGTCACGTTTTCAACCACTTGGTCGAATGTGAGAAGAGAATAGTCAAAATAACCATCTCCGTTTTTGTCTTGATATGTTAAGGTGTATTTAACTGAAAATGATTGTTCAAATTCAGCTGCTTGATATGTAATTTCAAAATCGGTTGAACTATAAATTTGTTCACCGTTTTCAATTGTTTGCTCGCCAAGTTTTCTTGTTGTGGAATATTGTTTTGAAACGTCATCTGTAAAAACCACTCTCCAGCCCACAATTTGAAAACCTTGATTAGCGGTTGCTTTGATTGGTTCAACATTCTTTTCGCCAAGCAGATATTCGTCGTAACCAGTTGAAACACCGGCGTCAACGTCTGCCTCGTAAGGCAAATTATTGTTAATCAAAAATGTTGCTGTTTTTGTTTTTTCAACATTGGCAGCATAGGTCACTTTTTGAGGCAGCGAAACAACAAGTGCCAAAACTGCCACAACCAAACCAAATATTAACCCAAATGCTTTTCTTTTCATCAATCCTCTATGCAGCTGTTGGCAGCAATTGCCCCTTCCGCAACTGACGCAACGACCTGTTTAAAGTTTTTGCTTAAAATATCCCCACATGCGTATAAATATTTTACACTTGTTTGCATGCTTTCGTCAACTAAAACATAGCCATTTTTGTCCTTTTTGATATTTATATCAACAAACTCCAAGTCAGGGACATAGCCAATAGCAACAAATAGGCCGTCAACTTTCAATTTTTTTGTTAAATTTTTTTGTTTTATGATTAAACCTTCAAGTTGTGCTTCACCTTGCAACTGCTCTATGGTTGCCGAGGTTAAAATTTCCACATTTTTAACTGCTTTTATTTTTTCGATTTCATTACTATTTGCCCTAAAGCCTTCCCTGCGATGAATTAAATACACTTTTTTTGCCAAGCGAGCCAAATATTTTACGTCTGTAACCGCAGTGTTGCCACCGCCCACAACTGCAACATTTTTGCCCTTAAAGAATGCTCCATCGCAACTTGCGCAATAACTAACACCTTTGCCAATCAACTTTTGCTCGTTATCTAATCCCAAAGTTCTTGCCTTGGCACCGCATGCAAGAATAACTTTTTTTGCCGTGTGATTGTTTTGTTTTGTTTTAACACTGAACCCTGTTTTTGTTTTGCTAAGTTTTTCAACTGTTTCATATTCAATTTTAAGCCCTACTTTGGTGGCTTGATTTGCAATTTTTTGCCCAAGTTCAAAACCTGAAATGGATTCAAAGCCAGGATAGTTTTCAATTTCAGCAGACAAACATGCCTGACCACCTAGGCACAATTTTTCCAAGCACAAAGTTTTAAGCCCAGCACGACACGCAAAAATGCCAGCCGAAAGTCCTGCTGGCCCTCCCCCTATGATTATTACATCAAATTTCATACTATTATTGTACCCAAATAAGCAAAATTTTCCAAATACTTTAACAATTTTTTGACTATTTTTACCAAATAAATTATCATTTGGTTTCAATTAAATTCGTTGTTTTTGTCCGCTCAATTTTAGAAAATGTGACAATTTGCACAACATGTTGTGTATTATATGCCAGTTTCACAAATTCTTCAAAAAGACATATACCCTTGACAAATTTAATATTTTATGATAGAATTAAAAAAGCAGTTTGTTTAAAATTTGCCAAAAAAATTCAATTAAAAAACACAAAAATTAAGGCAATTTAATTTATGAACTTCTAAATAATTCTGCAAATATTCGGGCTTTAAAAATATTGCATTTGTTGCAAAAAATCGCAAAAAAGCATAAATAATAAAGGAGAAAATTATGGTAGACAAATCTAAGTGCATTTCGTGTGGAGCTTGCATTTCCATCTGCCCTGTTAACGCAATCAAGTTTGTGGACGGCAAGGCTGAAATCAACCCAAAGAAATGTATTAAATGTGGCAGTTGTGAACAATTTTGCCCAGTGTCCGCAATAAAAATTAATAAAGAAGAAAATAAGGACAAATAAATGTTTTAAACCATTTGTTTGAACAAAAAAAGCAAGTTTGTCTTGCTTTTTTTTTGCTTTTTGAAGCAATAATTTAGTTTAGTTTTAAGTGTTAATTCAACAAATTTAAACTGATTTTTTGTAGTCGTTACATTTTTGTTTTAATTCCGCCGCAACAGTTGTGTTGGTTGACGCCACACCCATAAGGCGAGCAATCTCCGCAAATAGTTTTTCACCCTCAAGAATTGTTGCCTGTGTTTTTGTTGTGCCGTTGGAAGAGTGTTTTTCAACTTTCAAATTATTGTCTGCCATTGCGCAAATTTGTGGCAAGTGGCTAACTGCAATTATCTGTTTGTTTTGGCTTAATCTTGCCATATATTCCGCAACAACCATGGCAATGTTGCCGCTCAAGCCGCTGTCAATTTCATCAAACACAATTGTTTGAATTTCGTCCACTTCGCTAACAACAATTTTATAAGCCAACATAACGCGGCTCATTTCACCACCAGAAACGACCTTGTTAAGTTCTTTCAACTCAAAACCAAGGTTGGAACTAAACATAAAATCTACTCTGTCCGCGCCTGTGGAACTATACTGCTCGGCAATGCGGTCAAACTTAATGTCAAGTTGAGCATTCGGCATACCCAAAGTGCGCAATTCATCTTCCATTTTCTTGCACAATATTTTGGCAGTTTTTTTGCGCAAATCTGTCAATTTTTCCTGTTCTTGCAACAAGTTTTCCACAACTTGTTCACGTTCAGTGTGCAATTTCTGGTATAACTCTGCACTGTTGTTCAAATTAAACAAATTGTTTTCTGTTTTGTGGAGATATTCAATCATATTTTCATAATTACCGCCATACTTGCGAAACAAAGATTTTAACAAATCAAGGCGAGAATCAATAAAATCAAAACGCTCTTGGTCAAAAACATTGTTGTTTAAAATTTCCAAAGCGGTTTCGTTTATATCGTTAAGTTCAATTTCAACACTTTTAATTCTGTTTGCAAGGGTTGAATACTTTTCGCCAAAATCTGTTAAGTTGTTAAGCAATTTTTCGCTATTGCTGATGTTTTCCACTGCGGAATTTGAGTATCCATTTTTGTAGCAAGCGGACAAAAACTCCTGTAAATTGGCATTAATTTTTTCAAATTGTTGCATTGTGCGTTTTTCTTCTGTCAGTTGTTCAAATTCGTTTGACTGCACATTTGCATTTGTGATTTCATCAATTTGATAACTGTACAAATCAATCAAATTTTGCTTTTCCTTTTCATCTCCGCCCAGAGCTTTAATTTGAGAGTCAATTGAATGAATTTTTTCAATATATTGATTAATTTTAATTAAAAAACTATCGGCAGTTTTGCTAAAAAGATCTATTATTTTAAGTTGATAATCATTGTCCAAAATTGCAAGGTGTTCACTTTGCCCATGCACGTCAACCAACTTTAAGCAAATCTTTTTAACCATAGCAACAGGCACAAGTTCGCCATTGATTTTGCAGATATTTTTACCATTAATGTCCAACTCGCGTGACAAAAACATTTCTTCCCCGCACTCTATGCCCAATTGGTCTTTAACAAACTGAATGTGAGATTTGCTTAAACCAGTAAAAATGGCTTCCACTTTCATTTTGGTTTCGCCAGAGCGAATGAGTGATTTATCACTTCTGCCACCAAAAACAAAACTCAATGAGTCCAGCATAATGCTTTTGCCCGCACCAGTTTCACCACTGATAACATTGAGTTTATTGTCAAAATTTAGGGTTGCGCTGTCCACTAGCGCAACGTTTTGTATATTTAAAGTTTGTAACATAAGCTAAATAAAAATAATAATTTTTTAACTTTAAATACAATTTATCGAATTACGCTAGTTTTGAGATAAATTATAATTAAAGTTTGTAACATAAGCTAAATAAAATTATATATTTTAAACTTTAAATTTACAATTTATCACATTACGTTAGTTTTGAGATAAATTATATTTTTAAAGTTTGTAACATAAGCTAAAATTTTGTTTTAATTAAAAATATAATTCGCCAACTTTTTGTGACAAATCATATTTGTGTTGATTAAGATTATTTGTTTGAAAGTTTTTCACGCACCAAAGCGTTGATTTCATCTGCAATTTCTGGGTGAGAGGTTAAATATGCTTTAACGTTTTCTTTACCTTGACCAATTTTGTCGCCGTTATAACTGAACCAACTGCCAGATTTTTCAATAACTTCAGTTTCAATTGCAGCGTCAATCAAGCAACCCAAAATTGAAATGCCTTCGCCATACATAATGTCAAATTCGGCTGATTTGAATGGAGGAGCAACTTTGTTTTTAACAACTTTAACGCGGGTGCGAGAACCAATCATGTCTTGTCCGTTTTTGATTGTGTCCACTTTACGCACGTCTAAGCGCACTGATGAATAGAATTTAAGTGCCTTGCCGCCCGGAGTTGTTTCTGGATTGCCAAACATAACGCCAACTTTTTCACGCAATTGGTTGATGAAAATAACAAGAGTTTTGCTTTTTGATGTTACACCAGTAAGTTTACGCAAGGCTTGGCTCATGAGGCGAGCTTGCAAACCAATGAAACTATCGCCCATTTCGCCATCTATTTCTGCCTTTGGAGTGAGTGCTGCAACAGAGTCAATAACAACAATGTCCACGCCACCACTGCGCACAAGTTGTTCTGTGATTTCAAGTGCCTGTTCGCCAGTGTCTGGTTGAGAAACATACATTGCGCCAATGTCGACGCCCAATTTTTGAGCATAGATTGGGTCAAGAGCGTGTTCCGCATCAATAAACGCTGCTGTGCCGCCCATGCGTTGAGCCTCTGCAATCACGTGCAAAGCAACAGTGGTTTTACCGCTGCTTTCTGGCCCATAAATTTCCACAATTCTGCCCCTTGGCAAACCGCCAACACCCAATGCCATGTCAAGTGGCAAGCAGCCTGTTGGAATAACCTCAATGCCTTCGCCATAATTGGTTTCGTCCATTTTGATGATTGAACCTTTGCCATATTGTTTTTCAATTGAAGCGATTGCTGCTTCCAATGATTTTTTTCTGTCGTCTGTCATAATTTCTCCTTAAAAATGTAAATTAATTATTCTTCAAAATGTTTTTGTTGGTCTTGCGCTTTAACTTTTAAAATTGTATCTTTGATGATGCCAATTATTGCACAAACAACCCCACCAATAACAAAAACAACCCAAGTTGGGTGCCAAATGTTTGCAATAAAGCCAATCAACAGATACACAAGCGTGCACACAACCATGATAAGCCCACAAACGCCATCTAAAATAATGCTTGCTTTTGATTTCTTTTTGTCTTCCATTTTTCCTCCAAATATGAAAATATTATACTCGCAAAAAAAGAATTTGTCAAACATTTGTTCGACAAATTTTGAATAATATTAATTCTCTTTTTTGTTTGTTTCTTTAAAACATTCGCGGTTTTTAACCAAATAATGAACACCAGAAAGAACAGTAAGCACTGTTGCTGCGCCAATAAGCACATAACTGATGATTGAAACAACCAAAATGGCGGTTGCAGTTGCAAAACCTGCACAATTTAAGTACGCAACAAAGAAACATGTTGGCAATGCAATCATTTGAACAACAGTTTTAATTTTGCCCCACATGTCCGCCGCCAAAACAATGCCTTTCGTGCCAGCAATTTGCCTGAGCGCGCTAACAGTGTATTCACGAGCAATGATGATTGCCACAATAATCACGCCCCAAGGTGCTGGAATTGTGCCATCTGCCAAAATAAGCAAAAATGCAGTTGCTGTAAGCAATTTGTCCGCAATTGGGTCAAGGAATTTGCCTAAATCGGTAACTAAATTATATTTACGAGCAATTTTGCCGTCCAAAAGGTCGGTGAGAGATGCCAAAATAAAGATTACGATTGCAACAATCTTGCCAATGCCGTAAGGAATGAAGTCCGCAAGATAAAAGAACATCATAAACGGAATTAAAATTATACGCAAAAGCGTAAGTTTGTTAGGTAAATTCAAAATTAAGCCTCCTATTGTCAAACAAATTGACAATTCACTATATGTTTTATTATATCAAATTAAAACTGAACACGCAAACAAAAAAGCACCATGTTGGTGCCTTTTTGAAAATCAATATATTTATTTTTTGTAAAGTTGCAACACAATGCCCATGCCGTTTTGCAAATAAATGTTAACATTGGTAACGCCAGTGTCTTCCACTTTTGCAAAAGCACCAGTTGTGTCTTGCCCTAAAATTGCACCTGTGCGGCTGTTTTGCAACATATTATTTTTTACAACTTTAGCAGCCTTATAAGAATATGTTGTTAAATCAAGACCATAAGCTAATTTTTTTTCGTATTCTTCACGATTATTGTAGAAATTAACTTCACCTTTAACAACAGCTTCGGTAGTACCTTCTGCCGCGCTTGATTTGTAAACGACTTTCAAGTTCATCATTCCAGCCACTGTTTTGCCAGTTAAATCTGTTTGCTCTTGCAAGAAAGTTGCACCTGCATCGTTATAATGGCCGTCCGCTCCCTTAATTTGAGGAACAAGCGCTGTTGCCCCATAACTTGCAAACCAAGGTTCGTTGCCTGTTACAAAACTTTCAAGTTTTGTGCCAATAATGTTGATTGTTGAAGGATAACCACCTACTTGTTCTTTGCTTTCTGGGTCAGCGTGGTCAACAATCATAACTGGGCCACCAGCTCCAACAAATTCGCCACCCTCAATGAGTAAATCTTTAACGCCCCACATGTAAAGCAAGGAGTTGTAAGAATTGTAACCTTTTGTGTTGATTAATTTGTTTGTAAGACCTTCTTCAATTGTTGGCTCTTGTGATGAAGTGTACATAAAGCCCATATAGCAGTTTGAATATGAGTTGTTTTCTGCAACACTGGTTAGACCTTCAATTTTAACAAGCATTGCGCCACCACTTTCACGAGTGTCTGTTGTGCGTCTGCCGTTGCCGAATACAGATAAATCCTTAATCAATAAGTTGCTGTTTTTGGTTGTGCCAGCAAACCTGAAAAGTGAAGTGTGAGTTGTGATTTGAGTGTTTTGATTGCTGTCTTCACTATAAAATTTAACACCGTTTTTGTTGCTAATTTCACCTTTATAACTTGCTTCTCTTGCTAAAACCATTTTTGAAAGAGATGAGTAGTCTATATTGAAATAGTTGCCATAGAATGCAAAATTATCGCCAGCGGCAATTTGCCTTTCATAAACATACAGCCCATAGCCATCTTTTAAAGAGCCAACAATTGGTTGATTTGTTAAAGATTTTACGTCTGAAGTGAATTTGTCAACCTCTGCTTGACTCCAAAAATAATAACTTGAAATATTTTGATCAGTTATTTTAATATTGCTTTGTAAAACAACAGCATTTGCCTCAACACCTGCCAAGCCTTTTTCTTGTTTAAATGCGCGCCACCCATTTTCTGTTTTTTCGTCGTCGTGATTGTAAGCGTTGACAATAACAGACAATTCATCTGCTTCGTAAACATTGTAACCATCAACAACTTTAACTTCATAAACTAAATCTTCTACATCATAGCCTGACGCAACATTTGTTGGTGAAACAGTGATTTTAAATTGATTACCAACTGCGCTTGAAGTGAAATTAATATAGTTGAATGAATTTGTTATTGTTGCATATTCGGCAACATTCTCAATTGCTTTATAACTGCTTGTTCCAGCGTCCCATTTTTGCATGGTTATATTCGCATCAACTTGCTCAATAGTGTCTGGTGAACCTTTAACTTCTGCCAAAATTTGAAGGCTGAATTTGTTTTGACTACCTGCAATTAATATATTGCTTTTATCAACAAAGTTTTGTGCGTTAGTTGTTCTGTCTTTCAATAATGAGCTGGACCAAGTTAACACCTGAGAAGAGCTTCTTTGGTCATAAATCTTGAAATTAAATGTTTCAGCAGCAATGCCGTTATAATTGGAAGTTTCTTCCACACTAATTCTTACTGTGTAAAGCCCTAATTCGGTTGGTTTGATTAAAGAATAAGTTTCGTCTGCTGCTTCTTGTAATTTATATTCATATTTAATAATGCCAACTTTTGCTTTGGCGGTTGGAGCATATTCACTGCCAACAATAACGTCGTCCATAGATGGGCTGATAATCCATCTGTTGGAAGCCTTAACAATTGCAAAGGTTGTGTTAGAATTTTCACTGTTTAATTGATAATTTTTGTGGTCAAGCACTGCAACTGCACTGCATGAGTTGTTAACATTTATATAACATTCTTCATTGCTTGCATTGACGTTTAATGAAATTAAATTACCATCAATGTCAGCATATTGAGCGGTTGGAAGAACTTTTTCGCCAGTGTATTCAAGGCTAAGGTTGCCCCAAACAACGTCAACTGTGCGTTTTGCTACAGTCACATTGCCATTGACATAGTTGAAACTATAATTTTTTGCTGCGGCATTGTTTGCAATAACTGCATAACTGCCAGCGTTGCTTGTTTTTGTGTATTCACAAACAAAGTTTGGTTGAGCAGTTAAAACAGATTTATCTTGCCCGTTAACAAAACCTGTGATTTCAGCAGAATATGTTGGCACTTCGTCCCCAAAAGTAACACTATGGCTTGAAGCGGTAACAGTCAATTGCTTTTTGGCAACATTAACAACACCTTTTATTAAATTAGTATTGTAGTTAGCCACTTCTACGTCGCCAATAACAATGTCATAACTGCCAGCATCGCTTGTTGAACTATATTCACATGTGATTGTTGGTTTTGCTGTTAAATTTTCGCTTGATTCACCTGAAACAAAGCCAGTGTATTCAATTTCGTAAACAGGCGCAGCGTCGCCATAAGTCACTTTATATGTTTTGCCAGCGATTGTTAAATCTTTTTTGGCAATTGAAATTGTTTTGTTGATAATCAAATCGTCAAAATTTGCTCTTTCCACTTTAACTTGAACTGTGTATTCGCCAGCATTTTTGTAAACTGGTGCAGTGTCAAGCCAAGTTGCGCCATTGTCCACACTATAAGACACAGTATCGTCAGTTTCTGTGCCTGTAACTGTCAAACCATGGTCAAGAGAATCATAAACACCATTGAAAGCATTAACCTCAACACCTGCAATAGCAGTTTTGCTGATAACTTGCACCTGAACAGTCAGGCTGACTTCTTTTTTGTTTTCAGTGTATTTAATAACCAAGTCTTGCATGCCAAGTTCAGCAGATGAGAAAGTGTATTCCACTTCACCCACACCAATTTCCTTGGTTGAATTGTTGGCATATGTCACCTTTAATTTTAAATTAGACAAATCAATTTGCTCTGTTTGGCGCACATATGAAGGCAATCCGCTGATCACCTCAATGCTTGTTGGCTTTGGCGCACCACATGCAACCAAAATAAAACTAGCCAAGCCAAACATAAAGCACAATAATGATTTTAATACTATACTTTTTCTTCTCATACCCCTCCCCTTTTTATTAATTTTTGCTTAAATTAATAATTTATTTAAATTTGTAAATATAATGTCAAAAACTTTCACATTACACTAAAAGATTACATTATTTGACAATTTTATGCAACCAAATTTGACAACTATTTAAGAAGCAATCAATTTCACATAACAATACGCTGGATTATTTTCCTCTTTTGGGGTGACTTTTATCACCACTGTGGTTGGTTTTGAAAACAGAACCAAGCAGTTTTGATTGCCACCAACAACAATCAAGTCAACATTCTTTGTGTTGGAATAGTTTGTGAAAACCAAATCTTTTTGAGTTGCATTGTCTGGAAAGACACGCATTTGAAGCAAATAATTTGTGCCAGAAACCTGCCCAGATTCATTTATTGACGCTGCGCCTTCATAGTTGATTGAAATATACATTATGTATTGCCATTGGTCCCTTGGAGTGGACGCACCATTCACTGGGTACAAGGTTTTGCCAATTATAACATCATCTTCCGCCTTGTTTACACACTCAATTTTTGCAACCGAATGTTTTTCATTATAAACAGACATTTTAAGCCCAAACAAATTGATGATGAAAATTGAACCTACATATATTATACCTATTAATATTGCAACTGATTTTTTCATATTACTTCTCCTCGTAGTACAATTTCACTTTGGAAAAGTACATATAAATATTCCAGCACACAAACGCAAGGGCAACAAATATAAGTTTAAACCAAACTGTGTCCATGCGCTCACTTACAAGGAAATAGAATAAATAGGTGAACAGAGCTGAAACTAAGAACGCTATAAGGGTGCTTTTGGTTTCGTTTGGATTGTTGGTTTGTGCGCCTGTGGTTGCATATTGCTCATTTTGTGGGTTCATAATGTCAAACGAAGCCGACCAGAACAGGTGACCCGTGTAAACTGAGCATAAACTAATGCAAACAAGAATGCTTGTTAATACGTCAAATTTTGCGTTTGAAGCAAAAATGCAAGTGGAAACGATGATTGAAATATTGATTAACACCAAATTGATAAGCAGTTTTGGGAACAATACTTTTGCGTAACTTGAAGGGGCTGTTTTGTTTAGGTAGGCAGACCTGCCCTCTTCGCTGTATATTTTTGAAATCATGCCATTGCTTGAAAGTGAGATGAGCAAAATCATAAGCACATTGAAAGCCATGGTCATAAGTGTGCCTGAAAGGCGTGTGTCCATTGCACTAAAAATTTTGTTGAGCAGCAAAATTGAAATTGGCAAAATCAGGGCAATAAGCACCAAATTGTTAACCTTGTTTGCAGAGCGCAATGTGATGAGCAATTCTTTTTTGAAACTGCCACCAAAAGCAGAAGAGGCGTTGTTGTGTTTAAATTTTGTGCCAGCCAATTTTGTAAATTCAAATGGTGAACTTGTCATTTTAAAGAATAATGGTCGAATAATTAAGAATGTTAAGCCGAATGTGACAACAATCACGCCAAAAACTGCCAAAAGTGCCAGCAATTGCTCGCCGACGAAAAACTTGTTAACCAGCCCAACTCGTTTGCCAACAAATGCTATTGCCAAATAATAAAATGGAGCAAATTTTAATGTGAAATTATTCAACATGTCTTGAATTTGCCAGAATATTGTGCCCCAGTTTGCAACAATGTCAAGGTCGGCAGGAATTGCATTGATGAGTTTTATTAGCCCCACAAAAATGAGTGTGACCACAACAACAATGAATGTGTATTTCAAAACCTTGAACCTTTCGGCAAACAATTTTAAAAACAGCATTGGAATTGACAACAAAGCACTTATGCTAAGCGACAAAAGCGTTATTATAAAGTTTGCAGGCAGCAACCAAAAATAGAAACCAATCGGCATATTATTTATAAGTCCAAACGCAACAAGAATTGGAACAATATAAGTTAAATTACGTAAGAATTCATAAATGTAATACACAATCCATTTGCTCAAAAATACTGTGGTTCGGCTTGCTGGCATGGTTAACAAAACTTGGTTATCACGTGCCAAATAAAGCCAATCGGTTAAGCCAAATGTGCAAGCAATCACACTCAACACAAACATAATTGAAAACACAAGCGCAAAAAAGTTTGTGTTTATGCCCGCGTAAAGCGAAGTTAAGCGCAAATAAGAAAGTAAATAAAAGCCCAAATAAATTGCCCCAGTAATGAGCGCAAATTTGATGAGCGCAAAAACTGTTTTGAAAATAAAACCTTTTTTATCATGCAAAAATGACAAATCTAATTTGTCTTTTAATTGCATCATTACAAGTGCGTTTAATCCTTTCAAATTTATTTCTCCTGTTTTGTTACGCCGAAACCGATTTGTCGGCTAAATATGTTTATTTTTTTTATTTATTTAATTAAAAATCATATTTTTTTATTATTTTTTAATGATTTTTATTAATTTTTTTAAAATTTATTTTTCAATTTTATTTTTTATTTGTTTTGTTTTTGCTTTTTTATTTTTTTCAATTTCAACTTTTTGGGATGCTGATTTTATTTTTGTTGCGTTAGATTTTTTGCCATTCTTTTTCTCTAATTTTGACCCATTTTTTGGCTGAACTTTTTCTTCATCAACCAGCTCGGTTGTTGTAACTGGTTCTTTTTGCTTTGCGTCGCCAACTGTTGTTGCGTCAACATTTGCCTCAATGGTTTTCAAATAAAACTCTTCCAGGGTGGTTTTCTTTTCAATGTCCGCAACAGCCTCACAAGCCAAGATATGACCTTTTTTAATCACTGCTATGCGGTCACAAATTTTTTCAACCACGTCAATAATGTGACTGGAGAAGAACACAATGTTGCCCGCCTTTGCATGTTCTTTCATACATTCTTTAACTTGGAAAATACTTGTTGGGTCAAGCCCTGTAAGAGGTTCGTCCAAAATCCAAACCTTAGGATTGTGAATAAGTGCTGATATGATTGTGATTTTCTGCTTCATTCCGTGGGAATATGTATTTATTTTGTTGTCGATTGCCTCTTTCATATTAAGCAATTCAACGTATTTTTCAATAGCCAAATCTCTATCTTTTTTGCTTACACCATAAAGGTCAGCAATATAGTTAATATATTCTCTGCCTGTAAGTTTTTCATACAAAGCGTAATGGTCTGGCACAAAACCTATTTGGCGTTTTGCCATAACTGGTTGTTTGTTTACAGAATAACCACAAACCTCAATTTCGCCATCTGTGATTGGTTGAATGCCAACAACACTTTTAATTATTGTGCTTTTACCTGCACCATTAGGCCCAAGGAAACCAAAAATCTCTCCTCCGTTTATGGTTAAGTTTGCGTCTTTAACAGCATAAACATTGCTTTTACCATAACGTTTTGAAAAGTTGATTAATTTTAATTGATTCACTCCGTCCAAATTCATAGGTTCTGTTTCACTCCTTCCTTTTAATTGTGCCATCAATGCCAATTTGTCAATTCTAATTTTCTTTCTTCTTGCTGCCATGTCTTTTAGTGTGTCCGCTCCTTGGTAAGCCCATTCGTATAAAAACCACATTCCAAGCCCAAGCACAACATAAACCAAAAAGAATAGTACTTGGTATATAGGGTAAAATTTGAATGTTAAATCTTTGATGTTAAACTGCCAGGTAACATTTCTTAAATTTCTTGCCCATGAGCCAAGTTTGTCTGCAATAAAGTCGCTGTTAACAAAGAAATAGTCAACCGTTGCATAATTAGAAAACCAGGCATTGATGATTAAAATAAAGATAAAGTATACAGCGAACGCCACCATGCTATATATGAATTGTTTAAGTTTTGGCCTTTCGTAAACGCCAAGCGCGACAATTAAAACAGGCATAAAGAATGCTATATAGTGGTTAATGTAGAATATCACTATTCCTGTTGCCAACATGTTTTGACTTGAAGAATAGTTTGGCATAACCATTGCCAAAAACGCACCCAATACATTTATAAACAAAGTGAAATAGAACAATTTATCCCACTTGAACAGCAGGCAAAGTGGAACAATATACATTGCCGTGTTGCAAAGGTGGAATGGCCAACTTGTAATGGATGCAAAACTGTCAAACTTATGGTGCAACGAGAACGACAACAACGTGCCGACAGAGATATATAACAGCACCATGCGGCAAGTTTCTTTATCGCAGTTTTTGAGCAAGAAATAAAGGAAAATTGGCAACAAAATGCTGAAATATATTAGCAGCCTGTGCATTGGTGACAACGATTTGATTTGAATAACCAAAAATGTGTGGCCAAACAAGCCTTGAATCATGTAAGCAGGCATAACTGCAAGCAACATTAATGGAACAATGTAAAATAATTTAAAATATTCCTTTTTTGTGACTTTAAATCTGCCCTGTTCAAAGAACACAACTAGGCTATAAGCAAAAATTATTGCCACCTCAACCGCCATTAGCAAAGCACGGAAATTAAATGAATAATAATTTGTTCTGCCAACAATGCCAATTGAAGCAGGCACAAGCGCAATAACACACAGGGCTGAGAATGGAAGCACAAAAAACTTGATTATGTTTTTAACAAAGTCCTTTTTAAAGAATGGGTAAATAATTAAGCACAACCCCATTCCGTAAATAAACCAGTTTGAAATTAAAGAAACAAAAGTTAAAAATTTAACATCAAATTCTGCGCATGAAAGTTTGAGTGTGTTTTCAATCATGTCTTCCCCAGACATATATCTTACAAACGCAATTATCAGCAGCACTATTGACGCAGATTTTAAAAACGCAAACTTGTTAAAATCTTTTTTAAATTTGGCAAGCAAAAAATAACTTGTTAAAAATATTGCCACTACCAACGAAACAATTAAATATTGCAACCAAATCATAATAATTCCTTTTATAATTAAAGTTTAACATTTTCGACAAAATTATGCAATCTTTTTACCAGTGAGAATTTTTAAATTATTATTAAGATGTTTTTATTTAAAATATTTAAGTATTAATAATGATTTAATTTGTTGATTTATTGTTTTTTTAACCATAAAAGAAAAACAATGTTTTAATTAAAAATAATTTTTTAATATTTAAAAAAAACTAATTTGTTTTTTTTAATACCTACTAATTAATCTGCTATTAATTAAAAAAACCGAAAAATTTGATTAAATTTCGGTTTTTTATTATATTTTTTATAGTTTTTTAATATTTTAATTTATTTTTTTATTTTTTCATTAAATTAAAATTAATTTTTACCTGTTTTTATAAAATTTAAATCTGTCCAATTTTTTTACTGCATTAAAATAGAATTGGTGCATTCTCTTGCGGTTGACTTTAACTGCCAATTGAATGTGGCTGTGCTTATTTTTGACCATTGTGGTTTTGCCTGGCATTTCATCAGTGTCCACAAACATGTCCACACCAATGGTTTTGAATAATCTTGGGTATCTTAAATTAAGCATTGCGCATGTGTCGTTTGTTGCAATACGGCGATCGTGATAACCATGTTCCCAATAACCACTATACATTTCATATATGAATCTGCCTGTGTCATTAATTTTTCCAATCGCCTCAACATCTGCTTCTGTAAAATTTGCTAAATCGCGTCCCATGCGAGAAGGAACAATGGTGATTGGAATTCCACTTTTAATAACAATGTCAAACGCTTCAGGATCGCTCGACACGTTGAACGATATGTAGTTAGACCACTTGCCTTGAAATTTCCAACCATAAGGAGCGCAACCCTCACAATAAATGTGTTTGATTTTGTTAACAACATCTGGGTGTTTGGTTATCAAATATCCAAGATTAGTGTGAGGTCCAAGAGCAACGATGCAAATTTCTCCTTGATATTTATTAATCACTTCATACATTGCCTCAACCGCCGGCAATTCTATCGGCTTTGTTTTAACTGTTTTTGGTGGATGATAGCCTCCCAGTCCATCTGCCTGATGAATAAATGCCGCGTCCTTACTTTCCCTTTTCATTGGTTTTGTTGCACCCATTGCAAGCGGAATGTCTGTACGTTTAAATTTTTCCAATAAATGCAAAGCATTGCGTGTGACTGATTTGACGTCCAAATTTCCAGCAACAGTTGTGATTAATTCAATGTCCACCAAATCGTCATAAAATGTTAAAGCAATTGCTGCAGCGTCGTCAACACCAGGGTCTGTATCAATAATGCAATGTATCTTTTCCATAAATTCTCCGTTTGAGTATTATACAAAAATATATTTAATTTAACAACTAAAATTTCCAATTTTACAATTTTTACACAAATTAAATAATATTTTAGCGCAAAATCTTGACAATGCAAACCAAATATGTTAACATTTTCTTCGTACAAGTTAATTTATTTGCAAATTTAACTTTTTGGTGACTGTTCCTTTTCCCTACAAACCCTATCGTGTTTGTGGGAACCCTAATGGTCTTGCGCAAAGTGTTAATTTGTGTTTAAGTTAATTTTATCTTAATAGTATGCGGATATGGCGGAATTGGCAGACGCGCGCGTCACAGTACACCTGTTTTGTTGATTTGTTCACATTCGCTCACAAATCTAACTTTTTGGTGACTGTTCCTTTTCCCTTCAAACCCTATCGCGTTTGTGGGAGCCCTAATGGTCTTGCGCAAAGTGTTAATTTGTGTTTAAGTTAATTTTATCTTAATAGCATGCGGATATGGCGGAATTGGCAGACGCGCAAGACTAAGGATCTTGTGAAGTAACATTCTTGCAGGTTCAAGTCCTGTTATCCGCACCATACACGAATAAAACGAACCAAGAAAATTCAAGGTCCGTTTTATTTTTTAATAAAGATTGGTTTGGAATAGCATTAATTACTATCTCAAATTAAACAATATAATATATTATAAACAAATATATATTAATAATTAGTTAAAAAACAAAATAAAATAAGGAACTCTGTAAAGTTAACACAAATCCAAAGGTTGAATAACCTTAGTATTCGGTATCAACAGAACACAGTTCCTCTATATTACAACCACTAAAATATCTAATCAAAAACAGCTTTTACTCAAATTATACTATAATATCATTGTTTTTATGAATTAATGTTTTTTTTTGAATTAGCGGAAAATAAACCTCAAACAAAGTCCCCTTACCAACTTGGATTACCATTTTATCTTCAGTTAAAGTATGTGTAAAATCAGAAACTTTTTGATTATTAACTTTGACAGCTCCGCCTATTATAAGTCTTCGAATTTCTCCTTTTGATTTATATTTATTTGAACTAAAGATCAAATCAATTAGATTTATTTCGCCATTTTCATTAACGAAATTTGAAGAACAGATTAGTTTAGGAGTTTGGTCTGTTACGATATTTTTTTGATAAGTACCAACAAAATAAGCTTCAGCACCAGCAACCGCCTCCTTGCCATGATATAAAGCAACTATTTCTCTTGCCAAACCCATTTTAACATCTCTTGGATTCGCCCCATTTGCCAATTCTTTTTCAATTTCTTTAATTTTATCAGGATGAACATCTGTTGTTAATGTATAATATCTTATAATTAAAGAATCAGGTATCTTCATTACTTTTTCATACATAATCTTAGGTTCTTCATTAATGCCGATATAATTACCCAAGGATTTACTCATTTTTTCAACACCGTCGATTCCTTCCAATAAAGGAACAAACAATGGAACTTGCGGACTTAGTCCGTAATCTTTTTGAATCGTTCTCCCTAGCATAACATTGAAAGTTTGATCTGTACCACCAAATTCTATATCTGCCTTACACACAACAGAATCATATGCCTGCATTAAAGGATAAAAAAATTCATGTACAGCAATAGGCGCATTATTTTTATAACGCTTTGAAAAATCATCTCTTTCTAAGATTCTAGCAATAGTTGTTTTACTACACAAGTTGATTATTTCAGGAAAAGTCATTTTATTGTACCAATCCCCATTATACAAAAGATTTGTTTTTTCTTTATCTAATATTTTAAAGATTTGTTCGACATAAGTTTGTGCGTTTTCTCTAACCTGTTCGCTTGATAATTGGTTTCTTGTTTTTGATTTGCCAGAAGGGTCACCAATCATTCCAGTAAAATCACCAATAATAATTGTAACAGTATGTCCTAAATCTTGAAGTTGCTTTAATTTTCTTAAAGCTACAGCATGACCTAAGTGAATATCTGGTGCTGATGGATCAAGACCAAATTTTATATTTAAATATCTTCCTTCTTTATAAACCTCTTCCACTTTTTCAACAAGTGCTTGCTCATCAAAATTATCTGCACCCTTTAACAAAAATTTAATAGTATCTTGTTTATTAAACATTTTTCCTCCATGCTTTATTTATTTGATTGATTATATCATTTCAAATAATAAATGTCAATACACATTCAATAAAATATCACAGGTTCTCAATAATATTATTCCATGTCTTTTTGTGACATATATTACCATATTTCTCATTATTATTTTCTAAATCAACTTTGTATGCTTCACCACTGCTGTCTATTAGCATATAATTGTGAGATCTAATTTCACCACCTTTGAACACAACTTCAAGCTTATTGTTTAATTTAGACATTATAGTTTCTTTCATCTTGAAAAAGTCTTCATCAGTAATAACGAATTTATCAGCATTTATACTACCTCTCGGACCAATTGGCATAAATTGAAATACTTGCCATTTTACAATATTTGAATGTTTCTTTAAAACCTCGAGCAAATTCAACAAATCATTGTAATTGCCTTTGTGTAAAACAGTATTAATACAAACATTTATTCCTTCCTGTTTTAATTTTTCAATTATTCTAATTTGCTCATCAAATAGATTATTTCTTCCTCGTCTAAAAAGCGCTTGGACCTTATTGTTTGATCCATCTATAGGAATACCTATCATATTTATATTTTTAAAAATATTTAAATTTTTAATCTGTTTTATTTGTTTATGCCTTTCATTGTTAAGAATCGTGCAATTTGTTATAAAAGGCGTCCCAACTGTATCCAAATTCAAAATAAACCCCATTCGTATAATAGCATTTATCACTTTTAAAATATCTTTTCTTGCTAAAGGATCTCCACCACTCAAAGTTATTTTTTCAACGCCATGCAATCTTGCAAATTTTAAAAATTTAAGCAATTTGTGACACTTGAAGTCTTTGTTTTTTGAAAAGTTGTTATAACATCCTAAACAATTTAAAAAACAATGTTTTGATATGCAAAGATTTATTTTCAATTCTTTTTTATTTGTCATGTTTTTTACTTCCTCTTCATTTTTACCTGCAAAGCCCAACAATAATTTAAAATTCATTCTATCTTTTTTTTCTAATGTTATTTCACCTGTTCCAATACTCAAACAATATTTAAAAAGCCAAATTCTTAAATATATCTCTTTAAATTTCATTCTTACAAATCCAGGAACTCTACACAAATCTTTTCCGTTAATGTCTTCTAATTCTGTACTAATACCAAACATCTTATGATTGTCAAAATCTAGTCCTATTTCTGTAAAAGTATTCAATTTGTTCTTTTTTAACCATCTTAAATTAAATATAACCCTTTTCAATTAAACACTCCTTGCACTTTAACAATTTGTCTTTCAAGTCACATTTCTTCAATTTATTTAGAACTTTATTAAAATATTTTTTTATCAATCCGCTTTCTTTAACATAATTTAAACTTTCTGGAGTTGATAAAATATATATCCCACAAATTATGTATAAAGCTCTATTAATTGCACCTTCATAATCATTGTTGCAAATCATACCATTAAGCAAATTATTGTATATATCTCTATTTAGATCACATTCTATTTTTGTATCTTTTAATTTTTCTATCATGTTTGATAAAATATCAACGTCTTTTAATCTCCTTATATTTATAACAACTCTATTCTTTTCAACTTCGTTAAGATTTTGAAAAAATTTTAATGAATTTAATTTATCTTCCCAGCCCATATCCGTTTCATGTAACATGATTGGCAATAACACTTCCTCATCAAATAAGCGCTTATTGTATAAGTATTTGTATCCATAATGTGCGTGATCTTCATTTTCAACATGGTCTATAACAACTCTAAATCTACCAATATCATGGAGTAAATAAAGTATACCATCTTCCTTACAAACATTATAAATTTTACAAGCCATATTTAAAGCTTTTTTTGAATGTTTAAACTTTGCTGATAAATACTTTTTTTTATCCTTTGTAATATCTAAATTTAAACAATCTTTATAGCTTTTTTTAAGCAATAGTTTGGAATAATTATATAAGTTCATAGTCTACCTATAAACAAAGTCTTTAGGAGTATTAGAATCTTCCTTTAAAGTTAAATTTATCCCATTTTCAAATTGGGTTTTTGCATTAATCAATTCTAATAAACATTTCTTAATATCTACAAATTTAGACAGTGGAGAAGTTTGATAAATTTTTAAAGCGCCCATACTTTTTTTTGCTCCATAAGGTTTGTAACTTTTTGAAAAAGTTATCTTGAAATCAACTTGTTTATTCTCTAAAAGTTGTAATGTGTATAAATAAAATTTGTGGTTATATTCTAAAAAATCTTTTACTTCTTTATCATCCAATGATAAATAATCTAAATATTTATAATTTTTATTTTGTGGATGTATCACAAAAAGAGTTGCAAATCCTTCAGTTTCCTTATTTATAACTTCCACTTTATCCTGTTTGCTCAAAAATCTCCTAATAAATTGTCCACGTTTAAATACTTCATATATCAATTGTTGAAATCCTTTGACTCCAAATGTTTCTAATGCCACATAGGCAGATACAGGACCTATTGCAGATCTAGACAATTCTAAAGTGTATTCAAAAGGAGAGTATGTGCCAAAATTTAGATTATCAAATTCCACTAGTTCCCTTCCGCCAAGATTATATAAATCTTTTCCATTTTTAAACACTATACAACTCGAAATATATGGGCAAAAACCAGTCTTGTGAAAATCTGCCCCAAATGAATCCGCGTATTTTATTTGAGAAATTTTTTCTGACAAAGATTTTATTTTTTTCTTATCATCTTTTGTCATGTTTAAGCTATTGCTTTCAAAGTCATAATTTTTGAAAAATAACCACGCCCAACCAATAACTGAATCAATATGAACATGTGGAATATAATCCAAGCCATATTCAACCACCAATTTATCCCTCATATCAACGACTTCTTTAATTGGGTCAACTATAACCTCATTTGTTGTTCCACCATTTAAAATTATTGCAGCAATTTTAACCCCATTAGATAGATTTTCACGGAGAGTAAATTCTAATTCTTTTAAATCAACTTGTCCACTTTCGCTAGTTGGCAATCTTAGACAAGCATCTCTACCCAACCCCAACCAATCACAAACTTCTATATGGCAGGGATGCCCCTTGTCGTTTGAAATTATTTTTATATTTTTATCCACGCCAGAATTCCTGACATCTTTGCAGCATTTATTAATCGCATCTTTAATGGCATACATGATTGTCCCTTTGCCACCAAAGGTGAATGTTCCCCTACTTTTTAACCAATCCCAACCAACCATGTCTGACAAATATTTTACAGTTAATAATTCTGTGGTCATTAAATAACCCGATGACTCATCTTGTGCAAAATTTGGATTAAATTTATTACAATAATCGGCAGCAACTAAACTTATTTTATTTGTCGGTGGTGTTATGTTAATCATCGTTCCAGCATTTTCCCAAACAACACTTCTTCTAAAATAATTAGATAATTCTTCTAAAACAATTCGTGGGTTTTTAGTTTCATAGTGTAAAAATTTATTTTGAATAAGTTTTTTATAGTTTGTTTTTTCTCCATTTAAAAGCGCACTATTTTTATTTTGCAATTTAGACACATTATCATTTAGCATTTTATAATATTTCACATAGCTTTTAATGTTAAATTTATTTCCATCAAAATATTTATCTAATTTCATCACTTATCCCCTTTAATTGTTTTCTCACAAAATTGTTAAGATTATTGATTTGTGTTTTAACTTTTGAATATCTAAAGTTATCAATATATTCCCAAATATCATGTTTGCAAATAGTTAAATTAAAACCATTTTCCTTAGCTGTTTCTGAATAAATTGGTAGCACCCAAAAATGTGTAGAAGCCGGTTTGTTTAAATGTTCTTCATAATAGTAAAAACAATTTTCACCTGTTAACTTTTTTATAATTTCACCAATAAAGAACGAGAATTTCATACATTTTTGATACAACTTTAAATTTATATCTAAAATTGTCCTCTGTTTTGTTTTTGTTGAAATTATATAAAACCCAGGAACGGCATATCTTACATCTTGTGACACAATCAAATCATCATCTTCATAAACAGGTTTCACACAATCATCTAAATAACATTTATAATTTTTCATAAATTCCGTTCTTGACCACTCTTTTGGCGCTAAGAACACTTGAAAATTTTTACTACCTCCAATGCATTCAAACTTTCTCAATCCTGGCTTTTCAACATGTAAATCTTCTAAATTCTCTAACTCATACATTAAAATCTGACTTTTATTCATATTTTTTTAACCTTTTTTTGATACGAATGTACATATCTTTATTGATACCACATATTCTTTTATTATTAACATTACAGTTTTCTAAGTATTTTTCTAAAAATGGTTGGTAATTATCTGGGTTTATTGATAATTTTTTCAAAACACTTTGATAATATGGAATAAAATTAACGATTATTTTTTCGTTATTAAATTCTATATACATTCCAACCTGTTTAATTCCATAGGACGAATAAACTTCCCTTATAACCTTTTGCATTTTACTTAAATTTTCAACAAATTTATTCGAATTGATGTTAATATCCTTTTTTGATGTTAACACATAAAATCTGGGAAATTTGATAAAATCAGGTTTTTGAATAAGCTTAAAATTTTCATCTTCAAAAACAGTTGTTAAAAAATATCTCTCTTTACTCAGAGAAATTATATACTCTGACAATCTATCACTAAACAAATCATCGCATTTGAAAGATGGATCTATCTCTCTAACAACCACATTTATTTTATTTTTAAGTTTCTCTTTGAAAAGAGAAAAATTGTTGTTCAAATAATCAAAACAAATTATTTCAGGATTTACTTTAATCAATTTGATTATCTCATCAAGATTGTTTAAACAATTACTAATTTTTCTTAGGAAGTCGATATCTAGCAACAACAATATATATATTATAAGTATTGACTTGTTTATATAGTTTTCACCGTGATTCATAACTATTTGATTGCTTAAAGCAAACAATAATTTCACATAAACATCTTCATAATTTTTGCGTAAAACAAATGTACATAAATCAAATAAAACATCTACTTCATTTGTATAGATATCAGATAATAAATGGGCCATATCGTTTGGTTTAATTACAAACTCTTTAGTTCTGTCTTGGATATCTTTTTCTGAAAATAGGACGATGTTAAAAATTTTTTCTCTTAATGTGTTAATATCAACCAAATTATTATTAAAAGAATTAAAAATTTCTTCATATTTATTGATACTCGGTTCGATTTTAATTTTATTTTCGTTCGCATGATTTATTATCATTTCTAAATCTTTATGGCTAAAAAAATATCCCCAGTTTAATAAAAAGTTCGTTTTAAATTGCATATTTAAATACGCTTCAGACCTACAATTGTAAAATATCACATCTTCCCAATCCAATAAATAAATAACATTATCGAGAACTATTATATTTCTTGGTAATAAACCTCTAAAAACCATATTATTTTTATCTAGCAATTTTATAAGTTCTTTCAAATCTTGCAAAGTAAAATCAAATTCACAATTGGAATATAAACATTCTTGCAATGAATTTGAAATGTATTTAGTTAATAAGTATCCTTGCCCTTTTTCTTCAATATAAATTGGGTTAAGCACCTTTACCACTTTTCCCCCAATGATTGCCCCTTCCAATAATTGTTGTGCCTTGCATGCGTTCTCTTTCTCTATGTTTGCTTTATATTTATTAGATTTCTTAGCAATCCAAGAGATATCGTTATATCTAAAAATCCTAAAACGATCATTTACATCTATCAACTCTGAATTCAAGTTGAAATTATACAAATTTGACTTGAAAGAATTTTTAACAGCTTCTTTAAGAGTTTTTGCATTGATATTATTAATTGATTCGTCTAAATCTAATTTATCACGTAAAGATAACATCATAACTCCTTTTTTTAAAATATTTAATTAAACTAAATATCTTGTTCTTTAAGATTTATGTCAATAAAATATTTTTTCATTTTCTCATTAAACTCAAGAATTTTATCTCGATTTTTGCGAAATTCAAAACTTTCTAAATATTTTTTTAAATTAAAATCATATAATTTTGTTTCCATATTTTTGGTTTTGGGCATCACCCAAAAATGTATATTGCATGATTCGTCTTTTTTCTCTTCATAATAAATATTTACATAATTTATGCCCAATCTTTCTCTCATTCCACAACGTAAATATTTAATAATTCTTGAAACTCTGCTCATTAAATTATCCGTCAACAAATCCATAGAAGTGAATTGATTTGCAAAAGATATTATGTAAAATCCAGGCAATGCAAACGAATTATCTTGGCATATAATAATTCCGTTGTTTTGATATATAGGTTCCAAGCTTTTTTCTATAGTGTACTTATAACTGTTGTTAAAATTACATCTTGGATAGCTTTTTGGAACAATATAACATCTAAAATTTTTTGATCCGCCTAAATAATCTAGGTATCTATAACCTTGTTTTAATTTAGGCAATTTTTTTAAATTGTAAACATCAATATAATCGAAACAACATACTTTGGATAAATGATTTTTTATTTCTACTATATTTCTAATTCTTGTAATCTCTTTAAAATCTTGATTATATTCTTTTTCGTACATTAATGTTTTAATACCTAATTTACTAACGCTCAGACAATTCCGATAATCATCATCCACATACAAAGCAATGCTTTTTTCTGAACAGGCTTTTGCCTTATTCTTAACGCCTAGCAATAGTTTGTCATAATAGATATCATTATTTTTTAACCAATTTTTTGTTATTTTTTTTATTGAATTAATGTTTTCTCTAGCTGAAATTAGATAAATTTCATGTCCATCTTTATGTAATTCTTTTAAAAATTTAACAATATTTTCATAGGGTTCAGCATTATTTATTGCTTTTTTATAAAAAAGTTTTAACATGCTTTTTTCTACGTCTTCCGAAATTCCGAAACGTTTACTTATCTTAAAATCTTTATTTATCTCAATTAGTGAGGGCTTATATTCTTTTATATACTTAATCAATTTCTCGTTTGTGTCACACAAAGTATCATCAATATCAAATCCTATTTTCATAAGCTCTCCTTTTCAAAATACTTTATCAACACCCTTTTGGCGAGTTCAGTGTTCACATATGCAAGCCATTTTAATTGGGCATTGTTTTTTGCATTGCCATATGCATCCTTTTCAGTTATAATTTCCACTTTATCGCCTTCGTTTAGTTTTGTGTAAGGTGGAAGTTTTGTCTTGCTGTCGTTAACTATCGCATACTTAAATGAAAAACCAATATCTCTGTGAATTTTAAATGCAAAATCCAAAACTGTACTTCCTTTTGCAATGTATTTCACTTCGCCTGAACGAGTTTTAACTCTTATTAAATCAACATCAAGTTCGTTAATGTTTTCTTCATCAATTTTATCAAGATTTTGTCCATCGGCTGTCCCAACTTTAACCATTGTATATTCGTTTTCTGTTAATACATAGATATTGTATTTGTTTTTAAATTCGTCCTCAACTGACATATACATTTTGCCAGTAAAGCCACCTATTTTTGTATCTATAATTTTCAATTTTGTTTTAAGTTGCAACAAATTTATCACTTCAGTTAAGGCTTTTTTGTGTGACACATCTTGGTAAATCATAAAAATGTTGTAATTTGCCACTTTTAATATTTGACCTTGTGAAATTCTACCCAAATCAACCTTTTTATACAATCTTGTTAAATCTTCAAAAACTTTGTATTCTCTAACATTTTTTATTTTAATTGTTTTTATAGATGAATTTGCAAATATCTCTTTAAATTTATAGTTCAAATTTTCAATATTTTTTTGATTTGAGTTATGGTAAATAGAATAATGCTCCAAAAAGGGTTTTATTATCTGTTGATTTTGGATTTTAAAACATTCATTTTTAATGGCTCTATAAAAATATTCACTTTTTAAAGCTTTTGCAATTGGAAGCACCCACTTTTCAGTTTCTCGCACTTTTTCAAGTTGTTTTGCATAATCAAAAGTTGCAATTGTCCTCAAATTGTGCAACCTATCGGCAAATTTTATTGCAAATCCGCAAGGATTTTCTTTGCCTAGAGTAATTAGTTTTTTAAATGTCTGTTCTTCAACCGAAGATTTAACAAATTCAGGATCTTCATAAATGTTTTCTTTGTCAAACACGTATTTTGTTTTGTCAATTGCACTAACACAATCAACAAGTTTAAAAATTGTTTCGTTAAAATCTGCTTTCATTTCGTCTGCAGTGTAACCACAATCTTCAATGGTGTCGTGCAAAAGTGCACCAGCAATCACATTTTCATCAAAATCAAGTTTTGCCAAAATGAGTGCAACTTCAACAGGATGACTTATGTAGGGTGTGCCATCTTTGCGCTTTTGGTCTTTGTGTAAATATTTTGCTTTTGAATATGCTTTTTTTATTATTTCAACTGGCAAATCATTAGATTTTGCAACTTCAAGCAGACAATCAAATCGTTTATCAATATCTTCAAACATCAATGCCCTCCCTTATAAGTTTGTAAATTGCATCATCCTCTTTGTTTGACACTTTTGCAAACCTAAATACATTTGCTTCCAATATCTCATTAAAATGATATTCCAATTTGTTTCTAACAATTGCTTGTTTCTGATTGTCTGTAAGTTCAATAGAAATTTCATTTTTTTCTGCATACAAGCGCTTAAACAATGAAATTATATCTCTTATTGCAAAATCCATATTAACTGTAAAGTCGTCAAATTTTAACAGATTATATAACTCTCCATCTGGCACATCTATAAGCCTTTTTGTTAGGATTATGAATTGTATGCAAGGGTTATGCTCTCTTCCTCTTGCAATTGAATTAACCGTTCCCACCCCACCTATATAATTTTGTTTTGTTGGAGGATTGTTTAAAATAATAAAACTTTTATCTCCATTGTTTTTATTTGCTAGGTTAATAAATATGCTTTGATCACTTGTTGAAATATCTCCAACATAAAAGTTGTTTGATGCTTGATAAACTTTTCCAACATCTTTTGTTGCATTCAACGCTTTTAAAAGTTTAACTGCATCAGTGCGTTCTTTTGTAAAAATTGCATTTACTTTAACAGATTTGTCAAACTCTTTGTCTTTAAAGATGCTCAACACGCCATAATTTAATGTGTTTTTTAAATTTGTGTGAACTTCACCTTTGTAAGAGTCATTATTGTAATAGTATATAAGATAATTTCCTATATATCTATCATAGTTTTCTCTTTCTTCAACTTCAAAGTCAGAAAACAAAAAATCGTCTACACTTATTCCAAATGCGTCTTTCAATGCAATAAGGAACTGTATAGACGGTTCGCTAACTTTAGATAAATAATTATTAATACTTGATTGAGAAAAGCCTGTTTTATCAGCAATACCTTTTTGTGTGTATTGTTTGGTAAGTTTTTTCAAATTTTCTTGAAACATTGAATTCATATTAACCTCGTTCATCATTTATCGCAATAATAAACGAATCCAACAGAAAAGTCAATGTTTTTTTAAAAAAAGATAATGAATTTTATCATTATAATAATATTTACACTATCAATATTTTAACAAATTATCAATATATTGATTTTTACAATCCCACCAGACAAACCAAAATTGACATTTGAAGAAAACTTAAAAACGGCAGAGCAAACAAACTCTGCTTTATCTAAAACCAACGGTTCGTGCATTACAATCCAATCTGCACCAAACTCGAAAGCACAAGTTTTAGCAACTTGTGTTTTTTGTTTTTGAAATTTTGTTTTAAAAAGCAATTTTAGGGGTTGACAAGTTTAGTAAAGTGTTGTAACATAGAAGTACAAATATTCGTCCATTCCGTTTGTTTAAGTTGGAAGATTAAGTTCTTAAGAATGGCAAAAATACATGCAACTGTAATTTGGCTGTGTTATTTTTGCTTATGATTAAGGAGGTTAATTTTAACAGCTTAAACAATTTTTTTTAGGAGAAAAATATGGAAAATTTAAAAACAATTAGAACAACATTAACATTATTTATTAAAGACGGCAAAATTTTGCTTGGTGAAAAGAAGCGTGGTTTTGCAAAAGGAACATTTAATGGCATTGGTGGCAAGCAAGACCCAGGTGAAACCATTGAGCAAGCAATGATTAGAGAGTGTCAAGAAGAAGTTGGCGCAACCCCAACAAAATTCAATCAAGTGGGGAGAATAAATTTCAATTTATGGTATAAAGGCGAGCACTCTAACATGGAAATGTATATTTACAAATGCCAAGAATATTCTGGCACCATTCAAGAAACTGAAGAGATAATTCCACATTGGTTTGATTTAAACAATCCTCCATTTGAACGCATGCTTGAAGACGATTTGCTTTGGTTGCCACAGGTATTGAGTGGAAAAAACATAATTGGTAAAGTGAACTTTGACCCAAACATGAAAATGCTTTATCATAACATTAAAGACGTTGAAAAAATTGACGAAACCGAAATTTTAGCATTATAAAAATTTTGAATATAGTTGATTGCAAAAAAGCAAAAAATGTGCTAGCCTATACAAGGGAGAAAAATATGACCGTAAAAGATGCAATTTCAAAAAAGGTTAAAGAAGAGTTGGAAAAGCGAGGCATAACTCAATACAGACTTGCAAAAATGGCAGGCGTGCCAAAGAGCACTATCTCAATGATTTTGGCTAACGACGGCTTGAAATCTATCAGGTTGAGTAGCCTTATTGCAATATGTTCCGCGCTTGAAATTGAATTGAAAGATTTCTTTAATGAAAAATATTTTGCACTTTCAAATATCACTGCGGACACATTGGAAAAATCTTCAACCGAAGAATTAACCTTATAAATTAAAAAATTCAGCAAAATTATTAAAGCAAAGGCTTATAACACATTCTGGTTTTAGCCCTTGCTTTTTTTAATTGCCGTTCAATCAATTTTAAATCAGCATAACCGCGGATATCAGTTGGCAGTTTGAAACTGCTTATGCAAAAAAGTTTGAGTTAAGGCCAAAATCAACAATTAAACATAAAATAATTCGCAAATCGTAAACCATTTTGTTTTGTCAACGCTTATAAAAATGATTTGTTTTAAACAAAAAACCACCTATTTAGGTGATTTTTTATTTGTTTTATTCTTCTTCGTCGCCAAAGATTGCGTTATATTCGTCCATCGTTATTAGCACTTGGCGAGGTTTGCTGCCCTCTTGTGGCCCAATAAAGCCTGCGCGTTCCATTTGGTCCATAATTCTGCCAGCGCGGTTGAAGCCAACAGAATAGCGGCGAGAAATCATGCTGCCACTTGCCTGTTTGTTTTGAATGAATATTTTAAGTGCGTCTTTAAGCACTGGGTCAAATTCCATTTCCCTTGGGCTGACACTTTCCGAACCGTTATCACGTTCGGCTTGGTGAGGATTTCTTATGGTTTTGGCAGTATCTTCATCATAAACTGGAGTGTTGTGTTGCTTGATAAACTCAACAACGTTTGCAATTTCAGCGTTAGAAACAAATGCGCCTTGAATACGTTTTGGTTCTGGTTTATCCAATGGCTTGAACAACATATCGCCTTTGCCAAGCAATTTTTCCGCACCGCCACCGTCAAGCACAGTTTTACTGTCCATATAGTTGGTGAGTGCAAACGCAATACGAGATGGTAAGTTTGCTTTAACAGTACCGGTGATGACGTCAACAGAAGGACGTTGAGTTGCAAGCACCAAGTGAATGCCTGCTGCACGTGCCTTGGCTGCAAGTTTGGCAATGCGGTCTTCAATTTCGCGTTTTGCTTCAAGCATAAGGTCGGCAAGTTCGTCCACAACAACAACAATGTATGGGATTTTTTCTTCCACTTTGTTTTTAACAATGTCAAGTTTGTTGTATTCTCCAATGTTAACCACGCGGTGTTTTGCAAATAATGCATAACGTCGTTCCATTTCTTTGATAGCCCAATCCAAAGCGTTGATTGTCATATCTTTGCCAGTTATAACCTCTGGAAGAAGCAGGTGTGGCAAGCCATTGTATTGAGTAAATTCAACAGTTTTTGGGTCAACTAAAATTAAGCGCAAGTCTTGAGGTCCTGCCTTATAGCACATTGAAAGCAACATTGTGTTGAGGCAAACAGATTTACCGCTGCCCGTGCTGCCTGCAACAAGCACGTGAGGCATTTTGTCCAGATTACAGAAAATAATGTCACCATTAATATCCTTACCCAAAACAAATGAAAGAGGGTTTGCGCGTTGACGGAACTGTTCGCTGTCAATAAGTTCACGAAGGCTTACTGCGCTAACTTGTGCGTTTGGCACTTCTATACCAACCGAATTTTTGCCTGGAATTGGCGCTTCCACACGAATTGAGCCGTTTGAGGCAAGCGTCATGGCAATGTCATCTGCCATTTGTGCAATTTTGTTAACAGATATGCCACGAGGCATGGTGAGTTCATATCTTGTAACCGCTGGACCAACCTGAACATTGTTCACTTTTGCTGGCACTTTAAAGTCTTCAAGCACCTGCTCCAGGCGAATGATATTGTCTTGCAATTCGTCGTCGCTTATGTGATAGGTGTTCTCCAAATAATTTAACAACTCAACTGGAGGTGTAACGTAAGGTGGAATTTCTTGTTTTGGCTTAATTTGTTCAATTTTGATTTGCTCTGGCTCTTCGTGCAATGTCTTTTTAACTGTGTTAGGCAAATGAAATTTTGAAATGTCCACACTTGGACGCACAACTTCAGTTTCAACTGAGCTGCCAAGGCTGTCTTTATGTGGATTGTAAGCAAACTCGTCAACATAGTCTTGTTTGTTCAAATCCACATGTTGAATTTCAACATTTTCGCTATCAGATTTTGGCTCAAATGCTGCATTGTCGCCCTCATAACTTTCTTGAGCTTCATAACTCTCCTCAATATGGGTTGGCTGTTCAATCTCTTCACTGCCAAGCAATTCGTCCATAATGCTTTTTTGATTTTCTTCTTCTGGCTGCTTTGCCTGAAGTTCGGAATATTCACTTGCATCAAAATCGTCCTCATCATCCAAAATCAAGTCGTCATAATCGTCGTCTTTATACGAAGAGTTTTCGTATTCTTCTTCTTGATTAACAAATTCTGGTTCTGACTCAACCTGCTGAATCTCATCCTTAATATTTGGCTTAATTTCAAGAGGAGCGTCATCGTCTTTTGGAGGCTCATTTCTATTTTGATTTGCCGCAGCAAAATTGGTATTTACTTCTTGATTCTGCTGCTGATTTCTGGTGTTAAGGTTTTTATAACCAAGAGTGCTTTCCAAAAATAGATCTTTATCTGTTTCTGGAGGAATAACTGGGTCTATTGGGGTTAAAATGTACTCTCGCTTATTGATTGGGCGAGATTCAGTTTTGCGCTCGTTAACATTTACTGTCGGCATGCTGCTGGAAATGATTGTTGTTTCGCCTTTTTCCAATCCCAAGCGGCGTTTTGCAAGTTTTTTGGTGTTTTCTTCTTGCTGTTCTGGCTTTTGCTCTGGAATATCAAATTCAAAATCTTCAATGCTTTTAAAATCAAACTTAGTTTTCTTTTCCGCTGTTCCCTTTTCCTTTTCAGTGTTAATATAATCAATAATTAAACCAACAAAAATTGCAAGTGCAATGGCGCTGAAAATGTAAGCGCCCACAATTGTGAGAAGTTTGACAATTGGCCAACTAAACAGACTGAAAATCAAACCGCCTGCAGTTGTTTTTACCTTGTAAGTTTCTGCCAAAAATCTGCCATAACTGCTTGCGTCCAAGCGAGAAGTTAAAATTAAATGGAAAATAAACCAAACAATTCCAACTGCAACGCTTAAATAAACAATGTATTTGCGCTTTGCCACAAACTTTCTTTTGCTAAGTTTGACCACACAAAACAGAATACCAACCAAGCAAATTGGGTAAATACTTAAGCCCACTAAGCCTAAAATTACATTTTTAACAAAATTTGAAGGAACAACACATGCAACAAACAGGCACAAAAACACACCCAACCAAACTGCCGCATGATTTATTTTAAGTTTTACCTTTGGCTTTTTTTCAATCGGCTTTTGTTCTTTTGGTTGTTTTTCAACCTTTTTTTCTGGTTTTTTATTGAATGAAGATTTATAAATTGCCATTTGCCACCTTAACTTTTTAAAAAGTATACAACAAATTAACAAAAAAGCAAACTAAATTAAAATAAGTTTGCTTTTCGACATTTAATTCAAAACGTATTATGTAGTATAGGATTAATTTGTCATACCGAGCGTAGCCGGTATATGAACAGTGAGCCCGCGAACTCATATAACCAACGATAGATGTTATATGATATGTTTATAAATGTGAAATTGATGACGGAATTTGGTCTATGCCAAGCAAGCGCTGACAGTGGTTGGCTCAAAGCCGTTGTTAACTGCGTATGCCAAAATTTTTGTTAATGCTGAAACTGTTTTAGGGGTTGGATGCATTAAAATCAGGTCGCCGTTAGACAAATCTTTGGTCGCGCGCTTATAAATTAAATCTTCATTTTGGTCGCGCCAGTCAATTGTATCGTGCGTCCACATAATGGTTTTATAATTCAAGTTTTCCGCGCAGTCAACTGTTGTTTTGTTGTATGCTCCGCTTGGAGGAGCAAACAGGGTCATTTCAATGTCCAAGTTAGATTTGATAAGGTCATGGCAAGCCTTGATTTCCTGCATGTTTTGGTCGGCGGAAAGTTTGTCGTGGTCCTTATGATTAAAACCATGGTTGCCAAGTTCAAAACCACGAGAATGGATTTCTTTAACCACGTCCAAATGCTTTGCTGCCCAACTGCCGCCCACAAAAAATGTTGCTTTAACTTTGTAGGCGTCAAAAATGTCTAACATGTCCAAAACGTAATCTTCGTGCTGATAAACATTAATCATAAAACTGACTTTATTTTGATTTGTGTTGCCCGCGTAAAAAACTCTGGTGTCCGCTTGAACATTGAGCGCAATGGCGTTGCTGAAAGACAACGCGATTAAAGTTAAAAACATTGCCACAATAACACAATTAGTTAATACAACACTTTTTTTCATAAAGCATTTTATTAAAAAATGTTTTAACGTATGCAAAAATTTGGCAAAAATCAAGTTAAAAACGAATTTGTATATTGACAATGTTGGGTTTGTGTGTTAAATTAGTAAAACATAAAAGGTGGTTTATTGTGAGAAGGATTACTATTCAATACATTGCAAGAGAGCGTGCCGCTGCAATTGAAAGAGAATATATGCGCAAAAAACGCTGTGCAGAAGTTGAGGCATACAAAAATTCTGAAAAAGGCATTGCCGAAGCAAAAGAAAGAAGCATACTTCAAAATGCTTATTATAAAAGTGAAAATGAAAGGCTTCAAAAAGTTCAAGAGCTACAAGAGCTTAGAAACAGTATTTTTGAAGGCATTTTAGCAGACTTGAACTTGGTTCAATCTGGTGAAAAAGTTGAGTTGGATGAAGACAAGGTTGCTGAAACAATGGCAAAATATCAACCAGAGATTGACAAATTGAAGGAACTTGGCGAGAAACATGAAAAGCACAATCGTGGCAATTATGTTATGGAATACATTAGACTTTACAGAGATTTGATTTCCACAAACGACGCTTTCATCAAGACTGCACCAATTGAAGTTTTTTACAATTCTGTGGTTCTTCAACCATTAGGGCTTGGTGTAAATGCAAAGTATAAAGATTATTTTGTTAAAAACGGATTTTTTAAAGATGAAAAATTCAACAAAATTAACAACAAATTTTTCACCGGTGTTAACAATATTAATTCTATTGACGATTTCCGTAAAATTAAAAAAGAACTTGTTATTAACCCAGCTTTGTATTCAAACATTAACGAAACCATGAAACGTTCAATTATGGAAAGCCAATTGATGATTAAGGATTTGCTTTCCCTTTGCCCTGCAACCGTTAAGTATATGACAGACGAAGAAATCTACAATATTGGTGAAAAATGTTCCGCTTTGCTTGGCTCTGTTATTGAAAGAAAGCCAGACGTTTTGGAAAATTTTCCTGCAGATTTCTTTGCCCACAACAAACCAAAAGCAATTTTTGCTAGAGTTTCAAGGCAAAATACTCATCACGCATGCGTAAAATATTACAAAAAATTTCCAGAACTTTATGCATACATGCTCCCTTATTTAGAAAAATTGAATTTTGCTGAAGCACCAACAGAAGCCAAAATCGAATTATAATCAAATATAGTTTATTTAATTTAAGCACAAAAAAATGACTTTTCAAAAGTCATTTTTTTATTACTTTGTGAGAATTTGTTTAATTGAGTCTGACACACAAATTTAAAAATTTATCTTTTTTCTTGTCCTTTGATTCAATCAAAAACCAATAGTATATTTTATAATTTTTGAATCAATTTCATGTCAACTCTGCCACGTTCATCAATCTTAATTGTTTTAACAAGCACGCGGTCGCCAACTTTAACAACGTCTTCAACTTTGTCAACGTGCTCTTTGCTGAGTTTTGAAATGTGAACCATGCCTTCTTTGCCTGGAGCAACTTCAACAAACGCGCCAAATGGTGTTGTGCGTGTTACTGTGCCTTGATATTCGCAATTGAGTTCAAGGTCGGTTGCAATTGTTAAAATAATTTCTTTTGCACGTTGCATTTTTTCCATATCTGTTGAAGCAACACAAACTTTGCCATCGTCATCAATGTCAATTTTAACGCCAGTTTCTGCAATGATTTGGTTAATAACTTTGCCGCCTGAACCAATAACTTCGCGAATTTTGTCTGGGTCAATGTTAAATGAAATAATCTTAGGAGCATATTTTGAAAGTTCTTTTCTTGGTTCTTTAATTGTTTTGAGCATAAGTTTCAAGATTTCCAAACGACCAACACGTGCTTGTTCAAGTGCGGTTGTCAAAATTTTGCGGTCAATGCCATGAATTTTAATGTCCATTTGAATTGCTGTGATGCCTTTAGTTGTGCCTGTAACTTTAAAGTCCATATCGCCAAGGAAGTCTTCCAAACCCTGAATATCTGTTAAAACTGCAACTTTGTCGCTATCTTTATCTTTCATCAAGCCCATTGCGATGCCTGCAACTGGGGCTTTAATTGGAACGCCTGCGTCCATAAGAGCCAAAGTGCTGCCGCATGTTGAAGCCATTGAAGTTGAGCCGTTTGAACTTAAAACGTCACTAACTGTGCGGATTGCATATGGGAATTCTTCCTCGCTTGGAAGCACTGCCAACAATGCCCTTTCAGCCAAAGCCCCGTGACCAATTTCACGTCTGCCTGGAGAACGCAAAGGTTTTGCTTCGCCAGTTGTGTAACCTGGCATATTGTATTGGTGCATATAGCGTTTATATTCTTCAGTGTCCAAACCTTCAAGTTCTTGTGCTTCGCTAATCATACCCAATGTGCAAGTTGTAAGCACTTGAGTTTCACCACGAGTGAACACGCCTGAACCGTGAACACGTGGAAGCAAGCCAACCTCACACCAAATTGGACGGATTTCGTTCAACTTTCTGCCGTCTGGACGAATGCCTTTGTCAAGCACTTTGCGGCGAACTTTTTCCTTTTTCAAAGCATACAAAGCGGCTGCAATTGCCTTTTGTTGTTCTGGGAAGATTTCAGCAAAATGCTCTTGTATTTCTGCGTCAATTTCTTCTTCGATAGCATCACGAACATGACGATCAAATTCTTTTAACATTTCATCATATTTTTTGTCTGCATATTCTCTAACAGCTGTGTTGATTTCATCTGGCACAACGTCGTAATGAATGTGTGTATTGATTTTTTTGCCTTCTTTACCGAATACTTCTTTCATAATTTCTTCTTGGAAAGCAACTTGTTTTTTAATTTCTTCGTGTGCAAACATGATAGCGTCAATCATAAGAGTTTCGCTAACTTCTTTTGCACCTGCTTCAACCATCAAAACGGCTTCTTTTGTGCCGGCAACGGTCAAGTCAATGCAACTTTCTTCAAGTTGTGCTGGGGTTGGGTTAACAATAAATTTGCCATCAATACAACCAACTTTAACAGCACCTGTTGGACCTTCAAATGGAATATCACTTACGGACAAAGCAATTGAACTGCCAAGCATTGCAAGTGGTTCTGGCATAATGTCTGTGTCCACTGAAAGTGGAGTTGCAATAATTGTTACGTCATTGTAAAAACCTTTTGGGAACAATGGACGAAGTGGACGGTCAATCAAACGAGAACGCAATATTGCAGCGTCGCTTGCTCTACCTTCACGCTTTTTCCAGCCACCTGGAATTTTGCCAACACTGTACATTTTTTCTTCATAATCCACACTGAGTGGGAAGAAATCCATACCTGGACGTGGAGCCGCAGCCATTGTTGCGTTAACCATAACAACAGTGTCGCCACAAGTCACAATGCAGTGACCAGATGCTTGACCACAGTATTTGCCAAGGGTTACTTCAACAGTTCTGCCTCCAATTTCTGTTTTAAATTTTTCTTCTTTCATTTTCTTCTCCTATAATAACCGAACACATTATAACATAAAAACCAAAAAAGTAAAACAAATTTATTGAGAAAATGTGTTTTGGTTTGACAACGCTGTCATCATGAGTGAAGCGAGATTTTGAATAAATAACACAACTCAAATCTCGTATCCCCTTGTGAGGGGGCACAACAAAAAAAGCACCCGAAGGTGCTTTAATTAGCCACGAATGCCAAGTTTTGCCTTGATTGCACGTGCACGATTAATGTCAACACTTGCAAGATAGTCCAACATTTTTTTGCGTTGTGAAACCATTTGGTTCAAACCACGTGTTGAGTGTTTGTCTTGCTTGTTAACTTTAAGGTGATTTGTTAAATTGTCGATTTTAGCGCTCAATAAAGCAATTTGAACTTCAACTGAGCCAGTGTCTTTTTCGTCTTTACCAAATTCCTTAACGATTTCAGCTTTATTAATCATAATTCTCTCCTTTTTTAAAATTCGCCTATAACCGCGCAGGCGTTGAGAATTCGCACCACTGCAGTTAAGGTATGTTTTGATTATATCTAAATGCAAACAAATTGTCAATAGATAAGTAAATATTTTTTAATTTAGTGAGCATATGTTTACAACATAATTATTCAATCTTTGCACACACTATCTGTGGAGATATTATGAGAAAAGTTTTTTGGATTGCTTTTGCATTTGTGCTTGCAGTTGTTGGCTGCTTTACTTTTGTGCCGATATTTAAAAGCATAAATCAACTGCCAGACAATATGATGGTGACTTATGACGATATCTTGCAGGCTAATCAACACGATTTATATTCACCTGCAATCAGTTTGAGTCTTCCAAAAAATATTAATGTGGACAATAACGGAAATTTAACTGAAACAACCCTTCAAGTTAAGTTGTTCAACTTGTTTACGATTAAAAAAGTTAAAGTGCAATTGTTAACCGATACCAACGTTTTTGTTGGTGGTGAAACAGTAGGGTTTAACTTGTTTAGCGATGGTGTTATTTGCGTTGGCAGCAATGCAGTTGTTACTGAAAATGGCACTGAGCAACCAATGCACAGCAGTGAAATTCAAGATGGTGACGCCATTATCGAAATTGAAGGAATGCACATTAAAACCATTGAAGACATTGACCGAATTATAAATCTGCCTAACATTCAAGGCAAGGAACTTGCAGTCAAACTGAAGCGAAATGGAAAGGAAATTTTAACACAAATTAAACCCGCTTTTGATTTGTTTAACAAAAAATATAAACTTGGGCTTTGGGTTAAAAACAATGCAAGCGGAGTTGGAACATTGACATATATCAAACAAAACGACTACCGTTTTGGCGCAGTTGGACACCCTATTGTGGACAGCAGCTTAGGTGAAAATTTTGTTGTAAATTCCGGCAAAATTTATCGTTGTAATTTGCTAGGAATAAAAAAGGGCGAAAAAAACAATCCCGGCGAAATACGTTCATCAATCAACCTTGGTGAGGAAGCAATCGGCTTAGCAGACACTAATTGCAAATATGGAGTGTATGGAAATATTTTAAACAAAACAATAATAGACGCTAAACGAACTGCTAATCTTGGTGGCAGACTTTCAGCAAAACTGGGAGAGGCTCAAATCTATTGCAACATTGACGGGCGAGGTGTTAAGGCTTATGACATAAAAATAATCAAAGCAAACAAGCAAAACACAGCAGACGACAAAAGCATGACAATAAAAATAACCGACAAAAATTTGATTGAAAAAACAGGTGGCATTGTGCAAGGAATGAGCGGAAGCCCAATTGTGCAAAATGGCAAAATTGTTGGAGCAGTAACCCATGTTTTTTTGAATGACCCAACGCGAGGTTATGCGGTCTATACAGATTGGATGATAAACAACTAAAGAAAAAACAGCTGGATGCTGTTTTTTCTTACCTTACCAAATTAGACTATTTTAAGCAAGTTTTCTTATCAATAAATAGCTGTTGTTATAAGTTATGTCAGCAGCATTGGTTGTTGTAAATGCAACTGTACCAGCGATTGGAGTCACCAACAAAAATGAACCCGACAGGTCTGTGGTTGTGTTGGCAGCACCAGTTCTTCTTGTAACGGCTTCTGCTCCACTTGCAAGTGTTAACACTATTTCAGGAGCTGTGCCTGTACTTACTGCTGTTGTTCCATATTCAATAATATACGAGCCGGCAGTTAGGTTCACAGTCGTTCCAGCTCCATCCAATTGAATGTCTGTTTGCCCAGTTGGATATGCACTAGATGCTGAAAAAACTGGTAATGAATTTGTTGCTGCTGTGCTTGTAAAATAGGCAGCGGTGGAAATTGCATTTGTTCCGTCCGCACCTGCAACACCAGCATCTCCTTGTGCTCCAGTTGGTCCTGTTGGTCCAGTTGGTCCTGTTGGACCTGTAGGGCCTGTTGCGCCTGTGGCTCCAGCAGTACCTGTGGCACCAGTAAAGCCTCTTGGGCCTTGAGGTCCTGTTGGTCCGGTTATACCCGTGTAAATAATCCTATCAATATTGATATTCCCTTGTTGAGGACTTTCAAAACGTGGAGTGAAGCAACAAGGATTATTATTAAAACAACTCATATTTTCTCCTTTTAAGTTAAATTGAGAGATTGTGTCCCTAATTCATACTATGGAAAAAGAAAATTTTTGTTTCAGTTTGTCGGTTGCAAAATTAAAAATATGCAAAAAACAAAAAGTTAAAGCATAAAATATGTATGCTTATTTTTGAAAGTATGGCAGAAACCGTAAAAAGAAAAAAAGCATTGTTCATTGTTTTGCTTATTTTTACAATAATAACAATTGTGCTTGCTGTTTTTTCTGCCATAAGCATTAGCAATGGCGTTTTCAGCATAAATTTGGACAATGTTCCTTACATAAAATTCCTGCAAGGCAATGCTGGTTTGCCTGTTTTTATTTTCAACTGCATTATGGTTGTTGGTTTGGTGTACGCCACTATTGTGCTGTGTTTTGCAAAGCCCTATTTTGCTTTTATTGGCATTGTTTTTTACCTTTATTTTGTTTATAGCCAAGCGGTTATTTTTGTAAGCATAATTATGATTTATGGGTTTTTTAATGTGCTTATAATAATCATTTTGCTTTTAATACTGCTTGTTTTGGAGTTTGCTTTGCTCTTGCTGATAATTTTGGAAGTCGCCTCCATGTGTAATTGTGGCAATTATTTTAAAACCTGTTTCAACTTTTCCACAAGTAAACTGCTTTTGTACACAATAATTTTGCTTGCATTTATTGTTGTATTCTGCTTAGTCACCATGATACTTCGCTCGTTTGTTGTGCTTTTGGTCTACTGAAAATCTAACAAAAAAAGGCACAAAACTCATGTGCCTTTTTTTATTTTAACATTTTTTTGAGGTATATGCCTGTGAAACTCTTTTTGTTTTTGGCAATTTCTTCTGGTGTGCCAACTGCAACAATATTGCCGCCGCCGTCGCCGCCTTCTGGTCCCATGTCTATGATATAGTCTGCGGTTTTGACAATGTCAAGGTTATGTTCAATAACAACAACTGTGTTACCTTTGCCCACCAAGCGTTCCAAAATGCTGACCAATTTTTTAACGTCATATGAATGCAGTCCAGTGGTTGGCTCGTCTAAAATGTAAACTGTGTTGCCAGTGTCGCGTTTTGTAAGTTCGCTTGCAAGTTTGAGCCTTTGTGCCTCGCCACCTGAAAGAGTTGTTCCGTTTTGCCCAAGTTTAACATAACCTAAACCGACGTCCACAAGTGTTTGCAAAATGCGTTTGATTTGTGGAATGGCGTCAAAGAATTCATACGCTTCATCAATTGTCATTTCAAGTACGTCGTAAATGTTTTTGCCCTTGTATTTAACGTCCAAAATTTCGCGAGAATATCTTTTGCCACCGCACACTTCACAAGGGACGAACACATCCGCCATAAAATACATTTTCAAGCGTTTGACGCCATCACCCATGCAAGCTTCGCACCTGCCGCCTGGAATGTTAAAACTGAATTTACCTGGGTCAAAGCCCTTTTCTTTTGCTGACGGAGTGGAAGCAAACAACTCTCTAATTTTGGTGAACAGACCTGAATAGGTTGCTGGGTTGCTGCGCGGTGTTCTGCCAATTGGAGATTGGTCAATTTGAATAACTTTGTCAATATCTTCAGCGCCAAGCAGTGCTTTTAAATTCTTTTCTTGCTCACGCCTATTAAGAGTGTTAAACAAAGCCTGATAAAATATATCGTTAACCAAAGTGGATTTTCCGCTTCCGCTGACACCTGTAACACAAGTGAAAACTCCGCGTGGAATTGCAACGTCTAAATCGTGAATGTTGTGTTCATTGCAACCGATTAAACGGATGAAGCCTTTGTCTGTTAAACGCCTTTCTTTTGGAACTTCAATTTTCATTTCGCCAGACAAAAATTTGCCTGTGATTGACCTTTCACTTGCAATAAGGTCGTCAACCGAGCCTGTTGCAACAATTTCACCGCCATGCACGCCTGCCTTGGGTCCAATATCAACCAAATAGTCGGCTTGACGAATTGTGTCCTCGTCGTGTTCAACAACAATCAAAGTGTTGCCCAAATCACGCAAATTTTTGAGCGCATCAATCAATTTGTCGTTATCACGTTGGTGCAACCCAATGCTTGGCTCGTCCAAAATATATAGCACGCCACTTAATCCGCTGCCAATTTGAGTTGCCAGCCTAATGCGTTGGGATTCACCTCCTGAAAGTGTGCCTGCGCGACGTGACAGTGTTAAATAGGTTAAGCCAACATTGATTAAGAACGACAATCTTGCACTGATTTCATTCACAATGCTTTGTGCAATTTTTTGCTCGTTTTTGGTGAGTTTAAGAGAGGTTACAAACGCGTACAATTTTGTTATGGACATGTCGCACACGTCCGCAATTGATTTGCCGTCAATTTTTATTGATAAAGCACTTGGATTCAAGCGTTTGCCCAAACATTCAGGGCAAGTGTCTTCGCTCATAAGTTTGTAAATTTCTTCCTTGATCCATTCGCTTTGGCTTTCTTGAAACCTGCGCATGAGATCAGGCACAATCCCCATAAATTTTGCCCCTGGCGTGCGTAAGTATTGGTTTAAATTTTGAACTTCTTCACCTTGGCTGTCCGTTTCCCCATACATAAATGCCCTTCTGGCCTCAATTGGAATTTTATAATACGGAGTGTCCAGCGAAAAATTGTGCTCTTTCGCAAATTTTGCAAGCGCCTTTTTTGTTATGCCTGTTGCGTCAATATTAAAACCCATTATTGACAAAGCGCCTTCATTAATGGACAATCTGTCATTTTTAACAATTGCATTTTCGCCAATCTTAATAACATAGCCAAGGCCGGCACATTTTGGGCAGGCACCTGCATGATTGTTGAAACTGAAAAGGCTTGGTTCAATATCTGGAATTGAAACGCCACAGTCAACGCAACTATATTTAACACTATAAAGTTTGCTTGTTCCGTTTGTGTCAACAACAGCCAGTCCGTCTGCCATTTGCAAGCATTTGTTGATAGACTCAGTTAAACGCGAGGTTATCCCCTCTCTTTTAACCAATCGGTCAACAACAACATAGAGATTGTGACGCTTGTTCTTTTCCAAAACAATGTTGTCGTCCAGCGAATAAACAATTCCGTCCACCATGACACGAGCAAAACCGTCTTTTCTAAGTCCATCCAGCACTTTTTCTTGCGTGCCTTTTTGGTTGCGCACGATTGGTGCCATGATAAGCATTTTGCTGTTGTCTTCCGTTTCCAAAACTTTGTCCACAATTTGGTCAAGTGTTTGCACAGTAATCGGCTTGCCGCATTTGGGACAATAAGGTTTGCCAATGCGCGCAAAAAGCAAACGAAAATAGTCATAAATCTCAGTTATTGTGCCAACAGTGGAACGAGGATTGTTGTTTGTGCTTTTTTGGTCAATTGAAATTGCAGGGCTAAGACCATCAATACTTTCAACATCTGGTTTGTTCATTTGTCCCAAAAATTGGCGTGCGTAACTGGACAAACTTTCCATATACCTGCGTTGACCTTCTGCAAAAATTGTGTCAAACGCCAAAGTAGATTTGCCACAACCACTAACGCCACAAAAAACAACCAATTTATTTTTTGGTATTGTTAAATCCACATTTTTAAGATTGTTTTCCTTTGCGCCTTTAATAACAATGTTTTCCAACATACAAAACCTCATTTAAAACAAAATATTTATATTTATTTTTGCCCAAATTCAATTCAATATCATCATTTTGTTCATCTTCTATTTTAGCATAAAACATTGCATTTTTCAAGTGGAAATAAATAACATGTTTTGAATTATTGTTGGCAAAATAAACCAATTTATTTCGCACACGCTCATAATCAGGTGGTTTTTTATTTAACCAAAACAAAAAAGGAAAGGTTATTAGCCTTTCCCTTTTTCTTACGTTAGAGT
>CAKVGK010000004.1 GCA_934747385.1 uncultured Clostridia bacterium
ACACAAAAACCCAACAAAAAACCTAAAACAAAGCAAACTAAAAAAACAAAAAATATTTAAAAATTTCCAAATTTATGCATATTTTTCTACATTTTTGCACATTTTTTTAATAATTTTAATTTATTTTTTTAATTTTTTTATTTTACAACGACTATTTATTGATTTATTTTCGTAACAAATATAAATGTTTTTAATGTCTTATAAAACAAAAATTTATGGATATCATTGTTTTGTGAAAAAGTTATTCTTATATCTAAGCGCGTTTGTGCCATTATATTTTTTGTTGATTTTGAAGATTTTAATTGACATAATTTTTGGAAATTTACACTTCAACGTGTTAAATTCTATATCACTGATTTTGTATTTTTTTGCAATGGTCCTTGGCTTTTGTGGTGCAGTTTTTGCCATAAAACATAACTCAACAAAAACAAGCAAAATAACAATCATCACCAAAAAAAGTCTAACCGAGCAATACTTTCTGGGTTACTTTTCGCTATTCGTTTTGTTTGCTTTAAGTTTTGAAATTGAAAAGGTAAGCATGTTTGTTGTTTTTGTCACCATTGTGGTTTTAATTGGCATTGTTTACATTAAAAATGATTTGTTTTATATCAATCCATTTTTAAATTTGCTGGGTTACAACTTTTACGAAATAACTTTCACTTTAAACAATAGCACACAAAAACAAGTTGCAAAATTTTTGTTTAAAGGACAACTAAACGTAAACGAAAAATACAACACAAAACTCAGTCACGAAAATTTTAGTATAATTGAAAAAGACAAATAAAAATTTTTATTTTTATGTTTTTTGAGATAAACCAATTTATTACGCATCGCCCATAAATATGGTTTGTTGTTTAAAGCATAAAAAAATCTCGATTTTTGAGGTGAACTCCATAAGAATCACTTCATTTTCTCGAGATTTTTTAATATTTTAAATTTTTTGTTATGCCATTGGTGTTAATTCAATGTTCAATTTTACACTTTGTGTATCGCCTTCCACAGTAACAATTACAATAACATTTCCGTTCGCTGGAAGATTATTACAATAGGCTGTGTTGTTAACGGCTTTAATATGACCATTATCATCAAGAACGATAATTTGATAATTAACCTCTATCACTTCTCCATTTGCAGCCGTAACTGAAACACTTGCAACGCTTCCTGTTCCATTTATGATTGCAAAGCCAGCACCGCCAGCATCAACAGTTGTTGAGCCAGTATATTTTCCTTCTCCATCCGCGCTCACATACAATTCAACAGTTTCGACCCTAATAAAATTAATCAAACCTGATTCTTTAGGATCTTGTTGCAAATAATATTTATTTGTTTCAAACAAAGTTGAAGACAATTCGCTCAATTCAACGCCTGTGCTGATGAATGTGCTAAGACCTTCAGCTGTGAATTTTCCAACTTCAGCCGCAGTTCTTGCAACATTTATAGCACTTTCAATATCAACGGTTCCGTTATTATCAACTGGAATGTATTTATTTGAATTTGAAGAACTAATCATATCTTTAAAGTTTTGAAATTCTTTTTCAGTAACGAATTCAATTATAGAAACAACATTTTTATTATCATCTATTAATTCAACAATTTTATAGCCTTCTTTAACATAATTTGAAAGATTTGCCTCGTTAAACTCTGACTCTCTAACTTTAATAGAATTATTTAATACAATTTCACTGCCTGGATTTTCACTTCCACTTCCACTGTCATCTAATAATGTTATAACGTTATTTTGTGAAACATAATCGCCCTTTGCTGCGCCAAAACCTGTGTTTTTATCAACAGCGATTGTTGCTGTGTAGCCAGCATTTTGATTTTCAGGAGCAACAGAAACCTCTTCCAAGCCATAACCATTTGCAGAAATTAATGTGCAGCCTCTAAGTGTAACATCAAGATTTGGAGTATAGCCATATGAACTTGAAACAACTAAAGCACTGCCCGAACCAACAGAAGCACCACTTTTATATACTGGAGCAACATATTCACTTGTACCTTCAAAACGACAATTTTCAAAATTATATGTACCAGATTTTAAGTTTGCGCCCATTTCGCCTTCAAACGTACAATTTGTGAAGTCATAATGTCCACCTGCTGGAAAATATGCACCAACACTTGTTTTTTCAGTTTTATCAACAGCATAGAAACCACAATTTGACGCAACAAGTTCAACGCCTTTGCTATTGCCGTTTGTTGTTAAGCCAAAACTATGACCATAAGTTGTTATACTATCAAAGTTGAGCATTACATTACCAAATGTTTTGATTGCTGAGGTGCAGTAAATTGTGCCCAACCCATAAACCTCTTCTGCATATTCTGCAGTATTGATTTGACCATTTTTAATTTCCATAGCAACTGGGCGGTCATCACCATCAATTTGTATAATACCATATATAGTATGTTGATTTAAGTCAAGAGAATAGTAGTTAATACTTTCAGTTGCAACGAAGTTTAATGTGTATTTTGGACCTTCATTAACAACAATATCACCAGTTAAAATAATATTTGAAACACCATGTTCCATTAAATATTTTAATTCTTGATAATTATTGGCGTCATATTGTCTGCCATAAGCAACACCGCTGCCAATATCAAATGTATATGTAACGCCATTTGTCATTACATATTTGATTTTGTTAACAATACCCCAACGGTCTTTATAATCTTGCTCAATTTTAGCAATGCCAACACCATCATCACCTTTATCGCCCTTTTCACCAGGAGCGCCGTCGTTACCCTTTTCACCTTTTTCACCATCAGCACCTTGGGCACCATCGTTACCTTTGTCACCCTTAGCACCGTCTGTACCATCAGCACCTGCCACGCCATCTGGAATGTCCACAGATGTGGAAGTGTCGTCAGTGAAAGTGATTGTGATGACTGTAACTTTTCTTTTGTCATCATGCGCTGAAGTTACATTTTTGATACCTTTACCAGCTTCACCTTTTGCGCCGTCCTTACCATTTGAACCTTTAACATTTCCAAGGTTGAATATTGTGCCATCGCCAAGAGTGAAAACAAGTTCGCCATTAGCGTTCAAGGCGATGTTTTGAATGTTGGACATTTTTTGCAAGAATTCTTCAAATGTTCCAGTGAAGCCTTGTTCTTGAGCAGTTACATATGCATTTTGCGCATTCCAAACTTGAGTTTTACTTGAGCCGCCGTCGTCATTGTTGCCACATGCTGCCAAAGGCAACAGGCTGCACGCACCCAAAGTTAAAGCCAGACCTTTAAGCAATGTTTTGTTAATCTTTTTCATAGATCCTCCAATTGATTTTGTTCAACAAATAATGTTGAAAATATACTTAAATTGTATTAGGAAATTTTAAAAAAATCAAGCAAAAAATCTAGTTAATTTAAAAGGTATATTTTTGACAAAATTTCATCAAAATATTACAAATTTTTCCACAAAGTTATTTTGCATAAAATATTAAAAAATATTATAAAAATCCTTAAAAATCGCTATTTTTTGCAATTTTTGTGTATTTTTTGAAAAATAATTAAATTTTTTAATATTTTTTTAATTAAATTTTAAAATTTTTTTTTAAACGATTTAATTTAGATTTTTAAAAACCTTTTTCTTTATTAATTTTTTTTGTAAAAAATAATTTTATCATTTGTTTTGTTTTATTTTAAAAAAAGATGCACATGCTAACTTTGAGGTGAACATGGAAGGAAAAGGTATTGTGCGCAGAGTTGACGAATTGGGCAGAATTGTGCTGCCACGTGAAATGCGCAAAATGATTAATGTTAGAGTTGGAAGCAAACTTGAAATTGGAATTGTTGATGGCAACAAATTTTTGCTTACCAAATATAGCGAAATGGATTCTTTAAAAGAATACAGCGACGCAGTTGCCAGTGCAATTGCCGTGAGCATTGAGCACGACGTATTGATTAGCGACATGGAAAATGTTATTTCTTCAAGCAAGAAGAAATACGTTGGAAAACAACTCAGTGAAGATGTGCAAGAATTGATTTACAAAAAAGAGATAGTGATAAAAAAACAAGATGATGACAGCGAAATGCTTAAGTTTTTTCCAAACACTGAAAACGAATTTTGCTGTCAACTTATTGTGCCAATCGTCAAAGATGGTGATGCTTTAGGTTCAATTATTATTTTGGCACTAGAAAACAAATGTTTTGACGATAGCGCAGTAAAAATCTGCAAAGCATTTGCAAAGTATATGGCTGACCAACTTACTTAATTTGCTTGGCAGATTTTTGGGGTCCCCAGCAAAGCCAAATGAAATGGGTTTGTTGGGGAAAGGAACAATCAAGCGAAAAATGAGTTTTGCTTTTGCAAAACGATTACAAAGCGAAGATTGTGACGCGCAAAGCCTTCGCCAAATAAATGGCTGACCAATCAACTTAAAGATACGCTCGCTTATGCTTGGTGTGACAGATTTAAGTTTTGCTTTGCAAAAGGTTGCTTTTAGTTTAAAAATCTTTCGACTACGCTCAGGATGACATGACATTGTTCTTAACTTAACAAAACAGATACACTTGCGGCATCAAAATGCCTTGGCATGATAGATTTGAATTGTAACAAAAAACACCTATGAATTAGGTGCTTTTTATTTTTAAATTTAATTTATTTTTTTGCTTCACCAATGATGACTTTTACCACGTCATAAGCGAAAATATCAATAAACAGACGAGTCATTGGGCTAGTGATTAAGAATGCACGACCAAGAGGTGCTGTTACAATGCCTTCTTGTTCATTTTTGTTGATACCGCCCGCGGATTTATAAAGTTCCAACAAGTCTGCCATGTCGTTTGGCGCAAGTTGCAAAATCATACTGTATTGGCAAGCATTGATAATTGCCGCTGACCTACGTTGAATTTCTGGTGTGCCCAAGAAGTCTTTAATGTTTTGCGTAATAACAATTTGCATACCTTGATATTTACGAATACGTTTTGCCATTTCCGCCATGAAGTTAAGAGCAACTGGGCTGTCTGGATCAATGAACATGTGTGCTTCATCTACCGCAATAACAACTTGGCGCTTAATATCTTCGCCTGTGCGTTGATAATACTCTTCATTAAAGCGTTTATTGTTAATAATTTCGTTGTTCAAATACTTAAACACGAGCAACATTTGTGCGTTTGCCAACTTGTTGTTTTTGCTTGCAAACAGGGTTTGGAAGTTAAATGTAATCAAGTTTTCATCTGTCAAAATACTAGTTGGGCCATTCCACAAGTCGCTGTTGCGTCCGCCAGTTGCAAATTTTTGAATATAAGTTTCAAGCACGAGCAAGTTTTTGCGATAATAATCATCTTTTACAGTTTTGAGTTTACGTTGGATAAGTGCAAACAAGTCGTCAAAAATTGGATAATCCTCAGCCTTCAACTTACCAATATTAGTGTGCTGATTTATGCCTTTTTCGTTATAAAGTTCGACAACCAAAGTATTAAGTGTTTCAAATGCGTCGCTGTCGATGCCTTCCAAAATTGCGCGGAAGAATTGCTCCAGGAACTGCAAGTGAGTGAAGAATGTTTTGTTTGTCCCTTTCATAACGAGGTCGTCAATACTTTCATTATCAAGATTATCCTTTCCCTCAGTTGCTGCGTCCAAGTCTTCAAGTGACGCCATAATATGGAAAGGATTTAAAATACCAGATTTGTTTGTACCAACATCGATAACTTTACCACCGAGATTGTTTGTCATAACGTCGTATTCTTGTTCAGGGTCGAGAATAAACATTTTTGTTCTGTCCGCTGCCAAGTTTGCCAGAATGGTTTTTGTTGCGTAAGATTTACCAGAACCAGATTTACCAATAACCATCATGTTGGAGTTAATACGCCCCTCGCGCCTGTCACGTGTGAAGAAATCCACAAACACAGGGTAGCCGCTGGCGGTGGCAACTCCTAGGCAGAAACCTGCCTTGTCTTGCATAATGCTGTCCACCATTGGGAAGGAAGCCGCAATAGTTGTTGATGGCATGCTGCGATAAAAGTGTTTTAATGTGTCAATTCGGTTCACACTACTTGAAACAAAAGCGTCCACTTGCCTACCGAACAAATCGCTCTGCTTAAAGCCGTTTTGTTTCATCACGTTGCGGAATTCCTTACGGTCTTCTTCCTTAACGCGTGCGTGAATTGAGATATCGTAAAGTTGCTCGTTGTTTGTTTTGAGGTCGCGTAACAACTGTTGCAAACTTTCAATATCTGCTTGTTTTTCGATAACCTGACTGGAACGATAAGTTCTGTCAAGTTTACTTTCTTTTTCCATAACCGCACGGTCGATTGCTTTTTCGCCTTTCTCTTTGTCAACCGGCATAATATTCATAACAACACGAGTGTTTGGCTGGTTAAAGATTGGGTACGCCCAACCATTGCCAACCTCAAGTGGATAGTTTGAAATGACAAATTGTTTGAATGGTCGTTTGTCAATTTCCACACGGGACATTTTGAATTCCACTCTGTTTGGCATTATCCAGTGCGTTAACTGACTTGGTGCAATGCCATCAATTTCTCGCTCAGCAAACACCTCTTGATAATTGGATTTTAAGAAACTAATAAGTTCTTTTTCCATCAAAATTTTGGAACTAATTGTATATTGTCCAACACTTAAATCGTTAACAATACCAGTGGCGGTTTCTTCCAGGTTGGTTTTGTCTGACCCATAAAGCACAAGGTAGTAATGCGCCTGCAAAATTGGTTCTGCGTTAATTGCATTGTTAAGCCTTGCAACACGCTCACGGAAAATCAACCCACGAGATTCCATTTCCGCATCGCTATATTGCCCTTGTTGATAAAGTTTGTCCAACAAAGCGTATTTTTGGTCATCATTCTTCAAAAACACGTCAAAGTTCATTGGCTTTGTTGTTTTAATTATGCTTGCACGCTGATATTGAGAAATACGCTTCAACGCACGGCTGAATGTGTTGATAATTGAGTCTTGTGCAGGCTCCTGCATCAAATCAAGTGCCAAAGGCTGAATTTCAATAACAATGCCCGCATAATCACCAAAGTTTATATACTTGCCTACTTCAATATTGAAGAAAGGAGTTAACATTTCCATTGGCTTGGTTGAGCCTTTTGCTCCTTGCTTGACGTATTTTTTGCTGAATGCCGCAAAACGAATAATCAACACAACCGAACTATACATTCTTAAGCCCTCATCAATAGGTAAGAAGAAGGACACACTGATTGCACACCAAGCAATCAGTGCATACCAACGATAGTCCACACTATTAATTCTAAACAAGTTGCTTGCAATAATAACAATTGCAAAAATCAAGCAAACAATCGCTAGAATAACATCTCCTAGCGTAATGTTTTTTAAGAATTCAGTTTTAATCCTGGTTTTGCCAGGTATATATCTAATCATTTTACCCCTAAATTAATTATTGTTTTAAATTATTAAGAATTTGATTCAACAATTTGATAACTTGTTCAAAATCTTTTGATTGTGAACCTGCTTGAGGTTGCGCTTTTTGCATAGCGTCCCTTAAACTATGAATTTCTTTTGACAAACTCTCTAAACTTGAAGAGTCCTTTGCTTTTATAGGATTGCCAACTTCTTTAACTTCTCTTTTCAATTCAGCCAAAGACCCAACAATTCGATTTGCCATTTGATTCATTGAATTTGATAAAGCCGCAGACAAATTTGCTTTGCCTGAAATTTTCAAATCTGTGGCTTTTGTGCCAGAATTTGATTGTCCATTGAAGATTTGACTCAAAGCAGTTTTTAACGATTCAGTCAAGCTGTCAATACTGTCAGAAGACAATACGCTTTCAGGTATCTTATTGCCACCAATTGCGTCTTGGATTTCCTTTTCATTAACCGCGTCGTTGTATTTGTCAATTTTAGCTTTGTTACTCTGTTCTTTTTTGATTTCTGCGTTAATTTCAGTTGTGGTTTTACCGCTACTTTTGCTTAACATTTTAACAAACTCTTCGCGAGAATAACCAGCATCTTCTGCATCACTAAGATTTTTTAACAATGCTGAATCATATGTTTTAAGTTTTGAATTCGAAGCGTCAACACCCTCTTGTCCGCCTTTAAAATTATTACCATCAAAGATTTGACGCCAATCACCATCTTTTGTTACTGCACCACTCTTATCTTTTTGGTCTTCAAATAATTTTTTGAAGGCATCTTTAACTTTCTTTGCCTCAGCCTCTTCTTTGGCGTCAGCTCTTGTCTTTTTATCTGCAGCTATTGCACCACCAATTGCACCGCCTTCCCAAATTTTTGTGAACATATCTTTTTTAAAGGTCAAATCGTCAGCCTTAATATCTTTACTTTTTAAGCCCAATGTGTCTGCACCAGCTTTGTTGAGAGAGTTAATCAATCCTGCGCCGCCTTCTTTTGCAATTGACTCTGAGCCTTTTAATGACCCTCTCATAAAGCGAGTAAACGAATTTCCTACCCCTTCATCTTTCAAACTTTGTTGATATTGTTTTCTTGCCTCATTGCCTCTAACAAAAGCTCCACCAACCTTAACACCTCTTTCTACTGTGGATTTTCCATATTTTTTGAGTGCGCCTTGAGCTTGCCCTCGTATAGATTTACCATCTGCAAAGGCATTGCCGCCACCAACATAGGTTGATATCATACTAATAAAGTCATTAACTGTAAACAAACCGCAAATCAAAATGATTAATTGGACAATGTCTGAGGTTACGCTTGCTGAAAAACTACTTCCGCCAACTTTAATTGTTTGAATTATCGGTGCTATGCTGAAGAAAAGGTTCATGCCAGCAACCGCACCATAGGCACTTAAGATATTCTTTTTTACGTCCCCCGACCAACTTTTAACTGCATTTCCTTCATCAAGTGGATACATTGCACAAATTGCAGGGCTAATTATAAACAACATAAGCAAAATAAACATACGTTTAATCATGCCATAGGTCACATTAACTAGGACATACATCATAAATATGCCGCCAACAATAATGAATAGATAGTTTATATCATAAAGGCGATAATATGGACCAACTGAAAATTGCTCATATATGCTAATCGACCCTTTATCGTTAGAAACTGAAAACATTTCATCGACGATTTGAGCGTAATAATTACTATCTTTACCTTGTTCAACTTTTATGCCAGCTTCTTTCAAACAAGGGTAACTATCTATAGTTGATTTTATTTTGTTATAGGCGTCATTAGATTTAGCCGTGTCCGAGCTATCAAAAGCCCCATCACCACGATAAATGTTTGCATTATAGGCTGAACATATGAAGAGTTTCCTGTCCATATAAAACGAGCCGCCCTGTGAGGTTGCCCCATTGATTGCTTGAAGCAAAATGTTGCCCACCCACACACCAAGCAAGCAACAAACTGGAAGAACTATGAAATTTGTTAAACCTTTGATTGAATTTGTGATTATGTCTTTCCAATTTTTTGGCTTGTCCGAATAAATAGTCTTGATAAATGCAAGGGTTGTGAAAATAACCAAAAGGAACAGCGCAAGGATTGCCATTGAGATTAATGCATTTTTGATAATGTCTGACTGGAACAAATAGTATAAAATACCTGTATCGTTCTTATCTCCTGTGTTTTCTCCTGTGACTGGTGTTCCTGTGCCAAGCCCTAAAAAACCATTTCCAGTGTCATTGATATAAACCGTGCCAATACCAGCAAATGCATAAAACAGATTTTGAAGAATTTGAATTAATAAAAATATAATGGAAAAAAGCGGATAAAGTATTGTTCCAATAACACCCAATATTGCATTAACCATAAATTTCTCCCCTCGTAAATTAATTTTTTTTGTTAATAAAGATAATTTCGCCTAAATTATTTTCAATTAGTAATATTATATACTAAAAACCACAATTAAACAAACAAAAACACCAAAAATTTACAAAAAAATTTTAATATTTCCGTAACACAAAAAGAAATTAAACTATCTCAGTTCAATAATTTTTGTGGTGCAAGTTTTCATGTTCTATTCAAGTTCGCTTTGACACAAAAAAAGATTGAACTATCTCAGTTCAATCTCGTCAGCAAAAGTGAATGGTTGGGAAGAATTGAATTTAAACATTGTGCCAAACTCTTGATAAGTTAAAATTCCGTCCGCATTTGCTTGTGTATAATTGGCATTGTCTGCCAACTTATAAAGAGCGGTTGGTGTTGCGGCAATTTCTGCGTCAAAACCTGACACTGCAGGGGCGGAAATGTTCAAATCCTCGCCGATGGTGTAATAATAAGACGTATTGTCATCATTAATAGGCCATTCCTCAAAACTTTTGTAATTCCTACCGTTAAAATCAATGCTGAAATCGGCAGTATTAACGCCATAAACTTGGAATTTTATGGTTTTGAATGTTACATTTTTCCTTGGCAAATACATCATTGCAACGTATTCTTTTTGCTCAACGTTTGTAAGTTTTCCATCGCCTAAAAGTGAACAATCTTTAACAAAATATTTTTCACTACGTTTGTTGTTTAAATTGTCAAAATAAGTGTTCAATGCGGCTTGAATGTTGGCTTTAACTTGGGCATCGTCAATTGAACTTTCTTCGTTAACTTTAGTGTAAGAAAGCACTCCGCCAGCCGTATTAAAATTGGCGTCTAAAATAAAGTTTTCAACAATTTCGGTTTTAAATTGACCGATTAATGTACTGTCCACCCCAAAATATTTAATATTTTTGGCTTTTTCTGCAAACGTTAAAGTCGAGATATCCACACCTGAACTTGCGTAATCTGGATTGTCGTAAACATAGGCTTTTTCGGTTAAAACACCCATTAAATTTTTGATTTTTTCATCGGCAGTTTCAGGGTTAAAATCTGCCATTTTATCTGCAGGAATTGTGACATTAATATTGATTGTGTAATCGTTTGTGCTGTCGATTTCTTCAAGTGCGCCATAAACAATATTTGCGTAGTCATTCAAAATGATTTTACTTCCCTGTTCGTCGTCTTTATAAACCAACCTAACCGCGTAAAAATTGTTGCCGTCCGCACCAAATTGGCTGTTCATTCCTCCGCCTGAGCCACCGCCTCCAAAAATTGATGAAAATATTGAATCAATTGCAGAGGCAAACGCCAAAGCACCCAAAAATATAACACCGAATATTAGCAGCCAGGGAACGATTGGTGCAATGAATTGAAGGGCTTTTAAAATGAAAGCTTTAATCTTTTGAATGCGTTTAATCTCTGTTTTTGTTGCTTGCGCTTTAAGGCTTTTGGTGTGCTTTGCTTGCTGTAAAATTTCTTTATCATCATCGCTTAAAATTGGCAACTGCCTGCGATTGACTTTTTCATCAACTTTTTTGTATTGTTTTTTCAAGTGTTCTTGCAAAATTTGTTGTTGAAAGGTTAGTTTTTCGTCGCCATCGCCCTCGTCTTCGTCCTCGTCGCCTTCTTCTTCATAATCCTGAACAGTTGACGCTTTCATTCTTTCTTCTGGGCTTTGTTCGTTTCCGTCTTGGTTGTTCTCTCCGCCTTGACCATCGCCAGTGTCAACTGAAGAGGCTTTCATTTGCTCTTGCAATTGTTCCATATTATTGCTGCCGGAATTGTTTTCATCTCCGCCAGACGAATTATCGTCATTGGACGCATTGTAAGAAAAACGATTGTCGCTCACACTAACCCCCTTTTAATGTTTATATTTTGTTTGGTATAAATTGTAATTTAATCTTAAAATCAATAACCATAAATCAACAAATTGCATTAAATAACACAACTGTAATTTTTAGTATTATTTTAATTTAAACAATAACGCAAAAATATAAAGCACAGATATTTTAATTTTATTATACCAACAAAAACTCAAAAAAACAAATATTTTGTTTTATCTTTTTTTGTCAACCCTCAAATTTTATTTTCACACCACTAAAAAGATACACTCAGTATAAATACCTCGGTATATGAACTCGTAAACTCGTCTTTCATTTATCTCGGCATAAAGCCTCGGTATATGAACTCGTAAACTCGTCTTTCATTTATCTCGGCATAAAGCCTCGGTATGACAAATCAGTCCCAACAAAGCAACAAAAAAAAGAGCATTGCTGCCCCTTTTTACCTTTTTATTAATTTTACCACCAGTTGTTGAATTCGATGATTCCGTTTGTCATAGCATATGCAAGCCAGTAGAACAAAGCAATTAATAAGCCAGTTACAACGATACCAACAATAACTGAAATAAGTTTTGCTTTTGCTTCATCACGAGCGGACTTATCTTCTGCTCTAACGAATTTGATACCAACCCAAACAGCATAGATAATACCAGCTGTTGCTACAACAATCAAAATTGGGTTAATAACATTTGTCATAGCATTTGTTAAAGTTGTTACCCATTGTGGTACTGCCAACAATAATGAATTCATAAATTTCCCCCTTAATTGCACAAAATGCTTAATTTGTGCTTTTATATATGTCCATATTAGCAATATCGAAAATTAAAATCAACTAATTTTTACAAAATTTTTAATTTTTTTGCAAAAATATTACATTTTTTTTCAATTTAAAATATTTTGCATATATTTTTTATGTTTATTCATTTTGAATTAATATTTTGAAATTATACTTGTTCTCGTGTCTCCTTCGGGATCCCCAAAGGGGATACGAGATTATTAGACAAATAAAAAGTGTAGGTAATTTGTTGACAAAGTTTTTGTTTTTTTTTACAATTAAGATATGTACTAAATGTATTTAGTTGTAGAATTTAATAAAACCTATTTACTTTGTTAATAACAGCAAAGTAAAAAAATTAGAGTTTTTGTTTTTTTACAATTAAATTATGTATTAATATATTTGATTATAAAATTTAATCAGTTTGCTTTGCTTAAAAATGCAAAGTAAGAAATCAATTTTTTTGTTTTTGTTTACAATAAATTTTATAAATATCATATTTAGTACAAAATACTAATGTAAACTAAATTAAAAAGGAATTGTATGAAAAATTTTGGCAAAATCGCTTTAAAGTACTTAATTATTTTTGTGCTTGCTTTTGTTGGAAGTATTGTTTTGATAACTTATTTTAAAGACTCAGTATTTGGTTTTAACATTCGCTATATTGGTCAAACAACGCAGATTGTGGTTGTTTTGTTGGTTGTTGGCGGCATGGCTGTTATTGACCTTATGAAAGTGCTTGATGGCAAAACCAAAAAGAAAAGTGGTGACAAAGCTGAAGACAAAGTTAAAGACACACAGGGTCGTGACACAACGCAATTCTTTAATCGTGACTTTGTTACAGAAGAAGATTTGAAGAAAACACCAGGATTTAACTACAATACTATCACAACTATAAGAAGCAGCAAAAAAGATGGCATTTTAATTCGTGCTGAAGAAGAACACGGCAAAATGGAAATCAACTTTGTTAACCCTATTCACACACTTGTTGTTGGTACAACCTCATCAGGTAAAACGCAACGTTTTGTAGTGCCAAGTTTACAATTGATGAGCATGACAGCAGCAAAGCCATCGTTTGTTATCACCGACCCCAAGGGCGAGTTGTTTGACAAGTGCAGCAACAAATTCACCGAGGAGGGCTACGACGTCAAAGTTATCAACTTGCGTGATCCATTTGCCTCTGTGCAATGGAACCCACTGTCCTATCCATACGACATGTATCAACGCAGTTATCACTTGGAAAAGGAAGTTAAAGTTCACCCCCCTGGGGATAACCCAAAACAATATAATTTGATAATTCAACGTCCGTTTGATTACACTGAAACAACATGGTTCGAATTTAACAACTTTGCATATGCCGACAAGGAAAAGTTGGAAAATGACATGCGCGTAACTTCGCGTGAGTTGCAGGACAAGACCTTTACAGCATTGAACGACATTTGTGCCACCCTTGCACCAATTGAAAGTACAAAAGACCCTTCTTGGGAGCGCACCGCACAAAAACTTATTCAAGCAGTAATGTTGGCAATGTTGGAAGACAGCCGCATTCCAGAACTAGGCATGACACGTGAAAAGTACAATCTATATAATGTTTATAAAATTGGCAATATGACCGACAGCGGACGCGACACTTATGCCACACTTAAAAAATATTTGTTTGACTATCGCAGCAAGTTTAGCAAGGTGCATGATTTGGCTTCGACCGCACTTAACAATGCAGAAAGCACAACCAAAAACTACATGGGCTTTGTTTCAAGCAAAACCGCCTTGTTTAGTGATACAGGTATAAGTTTCTTGACCGCACACACTGAAATTGACTTTGTTAATATGGACGAAAAGCCAACAGCAATATTCCTTATTATTCCAGATGAAATCCGCACACGTTACCCTCTTGCAATTTTGTTTGTAACTCAGTTGTATAAAAAATTGGTTGACAAAGCACAAACCTTAGGTGGACAACTTAAACGCCACGTGTACTTCATGCTTGACGAATTTGGTAACATGCCAAAGTTCCCTGAATTTGGCTCTATTATGACCGTTGGTCGTAGCCGTGGTATATTCTTTGAACTTTGTGTGCAATCATACAGCCAGTTGTACCAAGTGTACGGGCAAGATGAAGGCAAAATTATTAAAGATAACTGCCCAATTCAAGTTTATATTGCTTCGGAAGACACAACCACAAACAAAGAATTCAGCGAACTTTTGGGCAAGAAAACCGTTGTGGAAACCAACGAAAACAAATCTAAGGGGCCAGACGGCAAGGAAAGCACTTCAACCAGTTCGGTTGTAAAATCAATTCCTATTGCTTACCCTGAAGAACTTATGTCGTTTAGAGATAAAGGTCAAATTGTTGTTAAAACTTTTGAACCAAACGCATGCATCAAAGCAGTAGTCACCCCTGCTTATAAGTCTAAAATTTACAATATGTCACGAGTTTATGGTCAATACCAAGAAAAACGTATGTTTGATGAAGACCAAATTTATTATGACATTAAAGAGCGCAATAAACTTCTTGCAAAACAAAACGACGATGACGACGATGATGACGATTTGTTTTAGATTTAAAAACGCCTGCTCCTGCTGGCGTTTTTTGATAGCAAGCCTTAACACACCAAATTATGAACGCTGGCAAAATAAATTGTTTAATTAAAATTATGAAAAAATTTGATATAGTAAAGATAGTTAAATTAACAGACAACATGCAAAAATTGAATTTGCAGTTAGGTTTTCATGGCATTGTGCTTAATTCAATTTTTGATTGCTGCGAAGTAATATTTTATAACGATTATAATTTGGGGCAATCAACAATTTGCAAAGTTGAAAACACTTCAATTCAAAAAGAAGATGAAATCTTTCCAAATATCATTAGAACAGAATTGGAAACATATTTAGCAAGCAAATACAAGCAATATTACAACGCTGTTCTTTCAATTCCCACATTTAAGGAATGTGATTATGTTGAGTTGATTGTTGACAAGCCAAAATATTCAAAACAAGGCGTTCGTTGTGGCGAGAAAGGTTTTATCGTCATCGACCAAGTAATAAACAACGAAATACTTGTTGATTTTACTGGTGTCGACCAAAATGGAAATTTATATGGTTCAGAGATTAACGTCAATACAAACGACTTAAAGTTAATAAAAAAGAGTGAACCTAGCAAATAAACTAGAAAAATTATATACTATTAGTTAAAAAAAAGATAAATTGGTTAGAAAAAACAAATTAAAAAAAAATCTAGCAAAAACACCTATGATTTTATAGGTGCTTTTTTTAATACATTAGAGTACCAAACCCGGAGCCAGTGTTGTAAAAGTGTTGTAATTTTTTTAAATCTGTTGTTGTAACATCTCAAATTTTTCTTACTAAATTTTCCTTAAAAACTTGCGACGTACCACCTTAAAAACGCTACAATTTAACCAATCAACTAAAAAACACAAGTCGCTAAAACTTGTGCTTCCAAAGTGGTTGCGGGGACAGGATTTGAACCTGTGACCTTCGGGTTATGAGCCCGACGAGCTGCCGTGCTGCTCCACCCCGCGATATATTAAGTTTACATTGAATTTTATGTTAAGTTGTTAACATTTATGCTTCAATGTTTTATTAATATATCATATTTTTGCTGTTCTGTCAATATTTTTGGCAAAAAATTTTAAATTTGCAAATTTGTTTAAAGTATTATTCCATTTGCGATTACACAATCGATATTAATCTGTTAAATAAAATGTGCAAGTTGAAAGTTTTTTGCGTTTTAATTTAAAACGTTTGCCAGTGTTAAGCACAAATTCATAGCCGCCATGATATGGACAATTGTCACAATTTGCGTGCAAATGTTCTTTCATTGGACAATGGCGCAAAGTCATATAAGGCATTGTGTGTTGTGCTGTGTTTTCTGCTGGAATATATGGCAATTTAAACACAGAAGCCGAAAAATCGTTGTAAATATTCATTCCACCGCCCAAATAAATTTTTGTGTTAAAACCAAGTGCGTACAAGTTGTTTGCTAATACTACAATTTTGTTTTTTTCAACCAAAGCGCGCAAAAATTCAATATCTTGTTTCAAAGCAAAATTTGGCAAATTAAGGACAAAAATCTTGTTTAAATTTTCCACTTTTTGCTTAAAGTCAATAATTTCTGTCTCGTCATAATTTTCTGGGTCAAAAACAACGATTTTTGCAAACAAATCATCATTAACATTTTCCACAAACTGAAAATCTTTCAATTGATTAACTTTTTGTGGCTCATTTAAAATAATTTTGTTGAGTTTTGGCGTTTCAATTTTGGTTTTTTGTTCAACAATTTTTTCCACAACCGCACGCCTAAACTCGTTTAATTTTTGTTTTGAAATGAACACATTTTCAATCTCGGCATTTATGACAAAATCAAAGTACTCGTTCTTTTTAAAATTCTCTTGTAATTCTTCAATTGAAAGTGGCGCATTTTTTGCAGATTGTAACATTTCGCCTTTAACTTCACACATTTTTTTGTTAACACAAAATTTTGCCGTTATTGGCTGGTCTGCTTTTGCAATAATTTTGATTGGAACATTTATTTTGTGCCCAGTTGCAAGCATAGCTTGTTCAAGATTATAATCATTAATAAGGTTTACGATATCTCCTTTTTGAACATTGTTGGTTGTGGTTATGCGATAGAGTTCGCCAGCACGTGTTAAGTCGTAAGCAGTAACAACCGCAACTTCCTGCCCTTGCCTAAAAAACTTGAAACTGGATTTTGGGTTGAGTTCACGATTGGAAGAAACAAAAATTTCATTAAATCTTTTACCTTTCTTAACGCGCTCCACCCTGCCAATTTCCAAACCTATATGGTTTTGCAATTTTGAAATTATGCCGCTGTTGCCATTAAAATAACCTTGAGTGTATCCGCGGTTGAAAGCGATTGGTAAATCGTTGTTTATTGTATCAATTCCATCCAGCGCTTGCCTATATGTTTTTGTTGCAACACCAACATAGTAAGGTCTTCTTGCTCTGCCCTCAATTTTTATTGCGTCCACACCTGCAGCCTGCAAGTCGTCAAGCCTGTCAAGCATATTAAAATCTTTTGCACTCAACAAATAGCCTGTTGCCAAGGCTTTGTTATTTAAACGCAAATCATACGGCAAACGGCACAACTGTTTGCATTTGCCTCGATTGCCACTTGCGTCAAGCAAATAAGAGGACATGTAACAGTTACCAGAAAAACAAACACACAACGCCCCTTGCGCAAAATATTCAATTTCCACATTCGTGTTTTGCTTTATGCGTTTGATTTCCTCCAAAGGAGTTTCTCGCGCCAAAACAACACGCTTAAAACCAAACTTTTCTGCTTGCATAACACCTTCCAAATTGTGCAATCCCATTTGTGTGCTTGCATGCATTTCAATTTGTGGATAATGTGTGTGAACCAAATCCGCCAAACCCAAATCTTGCACAATAAAAGCGTCAACACCTAAATTGTAAGCATCAACAATCAAATCCAAAGCTGATTGCATTTCTTCATTAGAGAACAAAATGTTAACAGTCAAATGAACCTTAACGCCATAAATGTGCGCCAAGTCCACTGCTTGTTTTAACGTGGTCAAAGAAAAACCTTCAATGTTGCGCGCGTTAAAATCTTTCACCCCCAAATAGACTTCATCTGCACCATTGAAAATCGCCATCTTTAAACTTTGCTCTTCTCCAGCCGGAGCCAACAATTTCATTTTTTCCATGTTTGAATTTTAACACAACACAATAAAAAAGTAAAGTATGAAATTTTAAATAAAACAAAATGAGATAATCAAAAAAAAACAAAAAATTAATTAAAAATGTATGAATTTGTGCAAAAAATTAGCTAATTTTCACAATATTATTTAAATTTTTTACAATTCTTTTACAATTTTGTTTTAACAGTCAAATTATTTTTTTTGTTTTAAACACGCAAATTAATTTAGTTAAAGATTTTGTGTTACAATTTTGAATTTTTGTGGTATAATTGAAAAGTAAATTAAGGAGAAATTATGCAAGAATTTAAAACTATTCCTATAACATTGGTTACTGGTTATTTGGGCAGTGGCAAAACCACATTGCTTAACCACATTTTGACAAACACAAAAGGATATAAAGTTGCAGTTATTGTTAACGACATTGGCGAAGTTAACATTGATGCAGATTTGATTGAAAAAGGTGGCATTGTTGGCAAAAAGGAAGAGAATCTGGTTGCTCTTCAAAATGGGTGCATTTGTTGCACTTTGCGCCAAGATTTGATTGAGCAAATACATGATATTATTAAGCAGCGCAAATTTGACCACATCATTATTGAAGCAAGCGGCATTTGTGAGCCTATTCCTATTGCGCAAACTCTCACATTTTTAACTGACAGTTTCCGTCAAAAACACATGCCTATCTTTTGCAAACTTGATGCCATTATAAGCGTTGTGGACGCTTTACGTATGGTGCAAGAATTTGGCTGTGGCGAAGAACTTACAAAGCAAGATATTGGCGAAGACGATATTGAAAATTTGGTTATTCAACAAATTGAATTTTGCGACATTTTGATTTTGAACAAAGTGAGCGAAGTGAGCAAGGTTGAACTTGACCGCGTTAGAAAAATCATCAAAAACATTCAGCCAAAGGCAAAATTGATTGAAGCAGATTACAGCAATGTTGAAATGAAAGACATTTTGGACACAAACTTGTTTGACATGGAAAATGTGCTTACAAGCGCTGGTTGGTTCAATGCTCTTGACCAAGACGTTGAAGACGCCGACCACCACGAGGAACATGAACATTACGAAGAAAACCTCCACAATGAGGAACACGAACACGATGATGACGAACATAACCATCACGAACACCACCATGAACATAATCACGATCATGAACATGGCGAAACAGAAGAATATGGCATTGGCACATTTGTATACTATCGTCGCAGACCTTTTGACAGACTTAAATTTGAAGATTGGACACAAAAAGATTATGGCAAGCAAATTATTCGCACAAAGGGTCTGGTGTATTTTGCAGACAACAATAAAATGAGTTACGTCTATGAACAAGCAGGCAAGCAAAAAGTCTTGACAGAAAATGGTCCTTGGTATGCAACTTTGCCAAGATACCAAATTGAGCAATTGCTTTTGAATGATGAACGCTTCCGCCACGATTGGGACCCTCAATACGGCGACAGAATGATTAAACTCGTGTTCATAGGTCAGCATATAAACAAGCAGTTAATCACAGACGAGTTGGACAAAATTTAACTTGTTGAGTTTAACAAACTGACGCAGTGAAACAAGTCAGTTTATTAACTCGTGTTCATAGTTCAGCATATAAACAAGCAATCAATCACTGATGAGTTGGATAAAATTTAGTTGTAAAACAAATTTATAACTTAACACAAATCTTAAATTAAATTTTAAAAAATTAAATAAAAAAACAAAAAAACGAGATAATTTTCTCGTTTTTTTACATATTTTTTAGTGTTTTTTCACTTTTTTTAATAACAAACACCTGGCTGTGGTTGACGAATTTCTTCCATAAATCTTTCTTCCTCATCAATTTTTGCTTGTTCGTCATCGGTTAAACAAGTGAACATTTTTGCAATTTTTTCAAGCCCTATTATCTTGCTTTTATTACGCATCACTTCTTGATTGCGTCTTAACTTTAAAAGTTTGCTATCATCAATGCCGTTGAATTTAGCAGCACATGGGTTTGCTTGAGCTTGTGCCAATCTATCAACAATAATTTGTTTTGCATTTTTATCTTCAAGTGCTTTGTGGAAATATTTAAGCAAATCCAAAGCCTCAACAATTTTAAGCAAATCATCAAGTTTGTAAATCTCATCATTAATAAACAATGCAATCACATAATTGTATTTGAAACGCGCATTCCTTTTTAAATTTTCATTTACATAATCATAAAAATAATTTTCACAATCAAGTGGATTTAAGCTTGTTTGAGCCAACTCCAACACAAATTCCTCATCATTCATCAGGTTTGGAAAATTAACAAATGATTCATGATTTGGTTGTTCAGCAATTATATAACCAACTTCTTTTTCATTATAACCGCAAGGATTTATAATTGAACCTTTTTGCAAGTTTGTTCTCATTCTTTCTATTGTTGCATCAACCAATGCTTTTTCTATTTTTTTTGACATATTTCCTTCTTTTTTATTACGTTAGCACCAAATATACAACTTGTCAATACCAAAATTTTATAAAAAGTTAATTTTACACCTTAATTTGCATGAATTTCATAAAATTTCGCTGATTATTTTAAAAAACCATCAAAAAATAAAATTAGAAATAAGTGTTGAAAAATCTTATAAATGTGTTATACTTAAAGTAGCATTTAACAGCAATAAAATATGGGGCTATATGAAAATAATAGTTGGTTTAGGCAACCCAGATGGTAAATATAACCAAAATGTTTCGCTCTGCTCTTCATTTTGCTTGTATAAAAAACACATAGCAGCAATTCATAACTAATTGCTGGATATCTTCACTTTAAAGGAGCTTATATGAAAATAATAGTTGGTTTAGGCAACCCAGATGGTAAATATAAAAACACATATCACAATGTTGGATTTAGCATTGTGGACCTTTTTGCAAAGCAAAATGGATTAAAGTTTACAACAACAAAATGCCAAGCAGAGATTGCAAAAGGCGACGGCTTTATTTTGGCAAAGCCAAACACATATATGAATTTAAGTGGAAATGCAGTTTATGAATTGCGCAAATATTTTAAAACTCCGCTAAACGAAATTTTGATTATTGTTGACGACATTGACATGCCAAAAGGGAAAATCAGGTTCCGCACTTCTGGATCTGCTGGAACACACAATGGCATGAGAGATATTGTTGCAAAAGTTGGCGAAACACCAAGAGTTAGGGTTGGCATTGGAAGAGATGAACGCATGAACCTTGCTGATTATGTTTTAAGTAATATTGATGAAAATTCAAAACAAATTTTAAACGAGTCTTACTTGAAAGTTTGCAATTTAATTCAATCTTTCATTGATGGTGATTTATGTCAAGATACGACGATATAAAACAAGCAATAGGCAGCAAAACAATTTTTTGTTCAAATCTTGGATTTGGTGAAACTGGCGTGGTGCTTTCTCACCTTAACAAAGCTATTTACATAACAAATTCAACCGATAATGCAAGGCAGATGAAAGAGCAACTTGAGGCATTAGGTAAGGATTGTTATGTTATTGACGACTTTGACAAGCCTTTTACCCTTTCCACATTTCAAAGTAGCGAACATAAGGTTGATTTATTGAACGCGATTGCAAAAATAGCAACAACTAACTCGGTGTTAATTTCAACCGAGCATTTGTTTTTTTCTTTGTTGCCAAATTTTGAAAATTTTAAAAATTCAATCTTGAATTTGGAAGTAAAAAAAGACTATGACATTGCAGAAATTGAAAAGCGACTTGTTGAGCTTGGTTACAAGAAAGTTGAAACTGTAACCGCTCCTGGTGAATTTGCCCTGCGCGGGGACATTTTGGACGTGTTTAATTCAACCGACAACATGCCAACTCGTTTTGATTTTTTTGACACAAATCTTGAATACATTTACAAGTTCGATTTTTTGACTTTTGAAAAAAATATTCAACAACAAAAAGCTGAAATTTTGCCAAACAAATTATTGTTATTAAGTGAGGAAGAAAAACAAAAAATTGTTGCAGAAATTTCAAAAATAAAAACAGAACAAACATTCACAGATTTAACTTTGAGTTTGGAACGCGGTGACGACATTCCGCTTGAATTTATTGCCCCTTTTTGCAATAGTATTCAAAACATATTTGAACTTGATTTACCAATTGTAATTTCAAATTCAATGGTTGTTGAAAGTTCAACAAATAAGATTTATGAATTGATTAAAAATAAATATGAAAATTTATTTAAAGAAAATTATTTTAAAAATATTAAAAAATTTAATGAAAAATACTTAAATTTTGATGAAATTTGCGAAAAAAATGCAAAAAAATTAATTTTTTTAGAAAATTTTGATATTGATACAACAGAATTAATAAATAAATTTGATGCAAAAAATATTTATGAAATTAAATTTAATTGCTTACATTTTGATTCTCTTTTACACAATTTGCAAGACATTAAAAAGATTTTAGAAACAAACAAAGGCAAGCAAATTTATTTATGTTTACAATCAACTGACACGCTTCACGCTGTTTGCAAAATTTTTGATGAAACACACATTCCTTTCACAACAAACAAAAATGGTTTTGGGCTTATTGTTACAGAACTTAAAATCCCTTACAATATTTGCTTTGCCGATGAACAAAAAATTTACATTGGCACAACAAATTTTGCACATAAAAAAACCGCAACAGGCAAAGCCAAAACACAGGTTAAATATTTGCCAAAAGCGGGTGAATATGTTGTGCATGCAACGCATGGTATTGGGCGCTGTGACGGCGTTGTTACAATGAAAGTTCAGGGCGTTGAAAAAGAGTTTTTTAAGTTAACTTATCGCGGAGGTGACACGCTTTACGTGCCAAGTGAAAACGCGGATTGTTTGTCACTTTATTTGGCAGACGACAGCAATGTGAGTTTAAACAAACTGGGCGGAAAAGAATTTTTTAACCAAAAACAAAAAGCAATAAAGGCCATTGAAGACATGAGCAAAGAACTGATTGAACTTTATGCAAAACGCAAAGTTGAAAAAGGGGTTACTTATTCCGCTGATGATTACCTTTACACTGAGTTTGAAAACGCTTTTGAATACACTGAAACTGCAGACCAATTGCAAGCCATTGCAGACGTTAAAAATGATATGATTTCTGGCAAAGTTATGGACAGGCTCATTTGCGGTGACGTTGGATTTGGCAAAACAGAAGTGGCTATGCGTGCAATGTTTAAAGCGGTTGAAAACGGCAAACAAGTTGCAATTCTTGCCCCAACGACTATTTTAAGTTTGCAGCATTATCTGACCGCAAAGGCAAGAACAAAGGATTTTGGTGTCAATGTTGAAATGCTAAATAGATTCAGGTCAACCAAACAGCAAAAACAAATTTTGGACGATTTGGCAAAAGGCAAAATCAATGTGATTTGCGGCACGCACAGGTTGCTTTCTGCAGACGTAAGATTTTTTGACATTGGGCTGCTTATTTTGGACGAGGAACAGCGTTTTGGCGTTAAACACAAGGAAAAAATTAAACAACTTAAAAACAATGTTGACGTGCTTACTCTTTCCGCCACCCCTATTCCTAGAACATTGAGCATGTCGCTTATGTCAATTCGCGATATTTCAATTATAAGCACAGCGCCAGTCAATCGCCTGCCTGTTAAAACATATGTTTTGGGTTATAATGAAGAGGTTGTTTTGAACGCCATCAATGACGAAATTGCCCGCGGAGGTCAAGTTTTGGTTGTTTACAACAATATTGAAAAACTTCCCGAATTTGCCAACAACCTGCGAAAAAAATTAAACAATCCAAATGCCGTTTTTGACACTGCTCATGGGCAAATGAGTGAGGTCGCTTTGGAAAACGCAGTTAAGCGCCTTTACGACCGAGAAACTAATGTTTTTGTTTCCACAACACTTATTGAAAACGGCATAGACCTGCCAAAAGCCAACACTTTGATTGTTATTGACAGTGACAAGTTGGGTTTGAGCCAAATGTATCAACTGCGTGGACGCGTTGGACGCAACACCGAGCAAGCATACGCATACTTTACCTATTCTAAAGGCAAAATTTTAACTGAAGAAAGCATGGCACGTTTGCAAGCGATTGCTGAAAACACTGAACTTGGAAGCGGCTTTAAAATTGCAATGAGAGATTTGGCAATTAGAGGTGCTGGGGAATTGCTTGGCAAAACTCAGCATGGTCACATGATTAAAATTGGTTATGACATGTACAGCAAACTGCTTAACGACACTTTGCGCCGTTTAAGAGGTGAAAATGTGGCAATTGAACGTGAAATTAAACTGGACATTGCCTTGCCATCGAACATACCAAGTGAATTTGTTGCCGACGAGGCTGAAAGGCTTAAAATTATTGCAAAAATTTCTAATATTGACAACAAAGATAAGGCTCGTGAAGTTATAAACGAATTGCTTGTTAATTACGGAAAACTGCCAAAAGAAATTTACAATTTAACCAACATTGCACTTGCAAAAGCACTGGCCATTAAGCAAAAAGTGAAACAAATTATTATAAACAAAACCAAAATGTCAATAATTTATTATGACGATGTTGACTTAAAAGCCTTGATTAAAAAAGTTGGGAAATATGCACATTTCAAATTCGAAAACACATTCAACCCAACAATAAGTTTGAACACAAACGAATTTAGCGTGCAAACCGCTCTTGGTTACATTACAGAATTTTTGTCAGTTTAGCCGCTAAAACCTGTCAATACACACTAAAATTGCAATTTACTCAGTTCAAATACTTGCTTTTTGTTGTTGATTTATATATAATATAAAACAGCAAGAAATGTAATTTGATTTTATTACAATTGCCGGCAAGCATTTTGCCAACACACATTTATTTGGAGTTATAATGAAAAAATTTTCTGCTATTATTCTTTGCTTTTTATTTTTAATTACTTGCGGCTTTGCTGGCTGCGCTGGTTTTTCTGTTAATCGTGTGAAGTATTACAACGAAGTGATTGCAACAGTTGGCACAACAAACATAACTAGATATGATTTGTTAACCGCTTACAACAGCTACGGAAACAGTTATTATGTCAGTCAGTTGGGCAAGTCGGAAGAAGAGGCTTTTGCTGAAACTCTTGACGTCTTGATGGATAGAGAGTCTCTTTATCAATACGCTCATGGCAAAACTGAATATAAACCAACTGCTTATCAAGTCAACACTGCCATTGAAGAATTGTTTAGTTCTATGGACAGTTCAATGGAAACATATGTTAAACAAGCAAAACGCGTTTTGAACATAAAAATCACTGATTCAACTGATGATAGCGACAAAGAAACCGCATATAAATATGCTGATTACGACACTCGCCTTGTTGGCAAGCGCGCAGAACTTAGAACAAAGACTGTGTATTACACCACCGCTGAAAAAACAATAATTTCTGCCACACCAACTGAATATAGTGAATTGGTTGACTACATTGCTTATGTTGAAAAAGATGAACCAAGTTTTGCTTGCGTGTTGGGCAGTGAACATGAAGACGCTTTAACAAATTTTGAAGCAGAAGAAACTCTTGAATTGATTATTGACAGTTATCTTGCAAAATTCTATAAATCTTTGGAAGAAGAAAAAAGTCAAGACGCAATTTACAACAAAGCAATTTCTTTGCTTGCACAAGACTTGATTTCAAGCGAAAAATACTTGCGTGATTCAAAAGGCAAGGCTTACAATACTGTGACAAAAGATTTGTTAACAAGATATTTCCGCAAAATGTACAATGACAAAATCAAAACATTGTATTTAACAAATGTTAGAACAAACTACCTTAAAAACGCAACTGACGAATTGTCAATCAACGCATTGCTGGATAAATATGTTTCTTTGGTTGAAACAAGTTACAACAAATATGCGAACTTTGCTTCTTCTTACAAAAACGATATGAAGAACGCAAGCACAAACGCTGATGATATTCTTTATCACCCAGTACTTGACGACGCAAAATTTGGATACTTTGTTCATTGCTTGATTAAGTTTGACGACAATCAAACCGCGAACATTAAGAGCTTGGAAAACTATAAAAAAGCTAACCCAACAATGACAGATGACGCTTATAACGACGCATATTATTCAATTATTGAAAAAACAAAAGCTGTGGAACGTGACTCAACAACAGGTTTGGTGACAGTTGAAAAAGACGCAACAGACAATCCATACGATTTGAACAAAATTTTGGAAGAATATCGCAAAGTTGAAAACTTGGACCAATTCATCAGTTTTATGTTCCGTTTTAGTGAAGACACTGCAACATTGAAACAAGGCATGCCTTACGTTGTTGGCACAAACGGAAACAGCGCAATGGAAACCGCCTTCACTGACGAAGCCGTACGATTGATGACCGAAGGCAACCCTGGCGACATGACCCCAGCCACAACAAACACAGACAGCAAAAATGGCGTTACAATGTGCATAACTTCTTATGGCATTCACTTCCTGTATTACATTGGCGAAGTTAACATGTTCGACATTCCATTTGGCGAAATTGAAGACGCTTACATTTCAACAAGAAACAAAGCCGGAAATAACTACAATTTATACTTGAAAGAAATCAATCCTTTAACTCACGAAACGTATTTTGACATGTTGTTTGATAAAGTTTACCCAGCAACAAGCAGTTCTGAAAGTTACGCTAGTTCAACTGGTTACGACGCAAAAGAAGATGCAATCATTCAAGAAATTCGCAAATCCAACCCTGTTAAAGTGTTTGAAACAAAGCTTAAAGCAACAAAATCAAGTTTGTAAATTAATTAGACCTAAGTGTTAAACATTTAGGTCTTTTTTTGCTTTATTTTTCTTTTAATAATGAAAAGTACTTTGTTTATTAATTATAGACGAAATCAGCAACCCAAAAAATAAATTTTTTTAAAGTTTGAATAAAATCTTTTTCCTTCCACAAAATACAAATGTATTTCGAAAAGGAGAAATTTATGGCAAACACACAGACAAGAAGGAAAGCAAATGCTTCCACAGTTGCAATTGTTACCTTATCGGTATTATTAATTGCCGCTATTGCTATTGGAGTTGCTTTGGCATTCTTCACAGGCACTGCAAATGTTACTGGTGATATCACCTTGGGTGATCCTGTAACAATCAGCATTACACAAGGAGGTGCATCAGTTTCTGCACTCACTTTCTCTGGCAAAGCATTGCCAGGTACTGTGTATGACCAAGCAATTGGCATCAGCGCACCAGCAAACACAACTGAAGCTTTGGTGAGAGCAAAACTTACAATCACCAACGCAGAAGGGGCAAGCACAGCAGTTGACGCAGCAACAACTGACAGTTGGCAAAAAGGTGAAGATGATTACTATTATTACAAAGGTACTTTGACAGCAAGTGGCAAAGCAGACTTTGTTACTTCAATCACCGTTCCAACCAGTTTAACAAATGCTGACGCAAACAAAACTTATAACATTGCAATTGTTGTTGAAGCCATTCAAAAGGCAAACAACGCAGCAAATGCAACTTGGACAACTGCCCCAACTGATTGGTTAGCGACATACTCACCAACCGCTGCAGGCTAAAAAAAACCACCATTTGGTGGTCTTTTTTATTGCGCGCTAACACGGCATTTATTTGAATGTAAAGCCAATTTGTTTACATTTTACTTGTTGCCAAGGTCAATGTATTTGTTTGGATCAACTTTTGCGCCATTCAATTTCATTTCAAAATGCAAATGATTGCCGGTGTTCAATTCTTGTGACATGGTTGCACTTGCACTGCCAATAACTTGACCTGCGGTGACTTTGTCGCCGTTGGCAACGCTGAGTTTTTGGTCAAGAGATTTATATATGGAAACTAATCCATTTTTATGAGTAATTTCCACAACTGTGCCTTCAAGGTAGTTTGTGTAAACGTTTGAAACTGTTCCGTCAGCTACTGCATAAACATTTGCCTCTTCCCCTGCAACAAAATCAATTGCCTTGTGCATTTCCCATTGCTTCATGGTATCGTTAAACTGAAGTTCCGTGCTTGAAAAGTTCTTTTGGATTGTGGCATTTTTCATAGGAACAACATAAACAGCTGCAGCAACAGGCAAATCACCACCGCCAATGTCTCCGCTGGATTTAACCTTTGCGTTTGCGGTCATGGCAATGGTCACAGCGCAAGCAATCACAAGCAAAGCAACCAAACTTGCGTAAACATAATTCATAATAATATTTTTCTTTCGTGAGGTGTTTGAATTGTCCATTTTTCCCTCCTTCACACCAATGGTGACCAATTAATGAATTTTTAAACACTAAATTTTAAAATTTTGTCCTTTATAAGCCAAAATCAGGGATTCTTAAAAGCTTCCCAATATTGCAGGCCAGCCAATTACAACATAATCTTCATAACACGCAATTTGTAGATTTGATTTTTGCCCGTCAACCGAAATATGCTGTGGAATAAGGTTTGAATAAGCATATATTACAGAAGCACCAGTTGGCAAATATTCAGTTTTAATTACTTTTGCTTGCAGTGACTTGATTGCCGCACCCGCCTCAAAATTTTTGATAACCATGCTTTCACCAATCTTGGATTTAACCTTTTTGTTTTCGGTCATGTAACAAATTCCTAAATTGGTGCCGCCAAAATTGTTTGAGTTTGTGTATGCAACATATTCACCGTCAAAATAGTTGAGCAATGAGAAGTCTTTAACCTTTTGCCCCGCCAATAAAAAAGCGAATATGAAAATCATAATCCAAATTTTTTTCATATTCTTATATTTGACCAAATCAATTGTTTTAAACTTGTATTTTTGCGCCAGCAAACGACTTATATTTTAACTTATTCCCCAAAAGCGTTGTATAGGTACAGATAATTCAATATACCATTACTGTTTTTTGAGTAATTCTTAACTTGTTCTATAACATTTTGAAGTTCGTTTTGCGCCAAATCAGTGGGCAAAAATTGCAAAACTTTTGCATACGTTTGTTTCGCCTTTGCAAGAAGAGAAGAAAAATTCAGCTCAATCATAGTTAACATTGCATCTTGGTGCATTAAAGAATAATATTTGTTGATTTGCAATTCATTTTCCTTGAACGATTTATAAATATCGCACATTGTTAGAGTGTGTTGTTTTGCAGCTATTACAAAAGCATTAAAACTGGCTATCAAAACAAAATCCACAATTGGTAAGCAGTTATATGGCAAATTATATTTACGCAAAATGTCCACGTCCACAAACTGAAAATTTTGTGGCAGAGCGTTTAAAATGCTAAGCAAATTTCTTGGTGAAATCTCTTCAATTTCAAAATCTGTGTTGAAATTAGATTGAGAATATATGTTTAACAGATAATTATAAAACAAATTGAAAAACAAACTACAAAAAGCAGGTTTGTCTAAAAAATTATTATCAGCAAAAATCAACACTTCAGTGTTTGTTTTTAGGTTTTCTTGGTTCAAAACATAAGGCAGAATGTCAGTTTTTTGCCCAACAACTGCCACAACGAACTCTGTTGGATTGAAACTGAATTGCAAAAAATTGTCCACCTCCGTTAAAAATATCAGCATTTTGTAGCCATTATAAATTTCATCTTTATCTGGGCTTGAAATGTCCATTTTGTTGAAGATGCAAATACTTTTTATTTTCTCGTAAACCGCATTGATTTGTAGTGTGCTTGTAAATTTATCATAAATCAGCATTACTTTTTGGTATTTAGCATGTTTTTCAACCATCTCTGCCAACTTGTTTTCATTGAATTTTGTAATCATAATATATATTTTACCACAACAAAACAAACCAAAAAGCAAAAATTTGCGCTTAATATAAGGAAAGAATTGAAAAAATGTCGCAATTAAAAATTTTTGCTTTACTTTTAAGTTCAATTTAGATAAAATGAAACTAGGAGGATTTATGCAAGAAAAAATTATTGCACTTATTGCCGAAAAACTTAACAAAAAAGTTGCGGACATTAACTTGAATTCAAGATTAGTTGAAGATTTGGGCGCAGACAGCCTTGATATTGTTGAACTTATTATGGCTTTTGAAGATGAATTTGGGATTAGCCTTCCAGATGAGGAAGTTGAAAAGATGAAAACCATTAAGGACGTGATAAGTTACATAGACCAAAAAGTTAAAAAATAGAAATTTTGTGGTTTTAAATCTACCTGATTTTAAAAAAACAACTCGTTTGAGTTGTTTTTTTGTTTCTCTTTATATGAACTTATTAAAATTTATAATTGTCGCTCAAGAAAGTGTAAAGTTCGCTTAAATCTGCTTTCAATTCATAATACTTAGTGTACTTATTTTCTGTTGAAATTTCACCTGAAAGAGTGTAATAAGGTTTGATATAAACTTTAACGGTTGCTTCACCTTCTGTTTTTGTTATGTCAAAAACCAGTTCGCGGTAATAATATTTGTTGCCTTCGCTGTCCTTATAATCCTTTTTGCCGTCTTTCAATAATTGAGGTGCGTCATAAACATAAGTTACATAATAAGCCTCTGCTGTTGGCATTGTTTTGCCTGTTTCGCTAACACTAACAATGTTTGCTTTTTGATTCAATCTGCCATTGAACATTGCAGAAATGAAAACTTCCTTGCTTGCACCGTCAACAATTTCTTTGATTTTGTTATAAGTATTGTCATCATCAACAACAACGCGAGAACTTGTTGTTTTTTGAATATAAATTCTGTCTGGTTTATTACATTTGATACTATAATCAATTTTAACATTTGCAAAAATGATTGTAAGAATAATTAACAAACCAATAATTGATAAACTAACAATTGCTCCTATTTTTTTTGCCACAATATGCTCCTTTTGCGTTTTATTTTGATTTATAGCGATATTTTACAACTTTTTTAAATTTTAATCAAGCATTTGAACCACTCTAAATTATGTTAGTTGTTAGATTTGTCTTCATCTTGTGGTTTTTCTTGATTTGAAGACTCTTGTGCAGAAGGTTTATTTTCTTCTTGCTTACCTAGGTCTGCAGGGTCGGCACCTTGGGTTGCAACTGAAATTTCTTTTTCTGCCTCAGCTTTAATTTTTTCAAAGTCTTGTTTGCTGATAACACCTGCTTTTGCAAGTGCTTGTGCGGTTTCGATTCTAGATTTTATGTCGCGTGCTTTATGTTCGACCAACGCTTGTTGTTTTGCCTTTTCTTGATAATCGCGCTTTTCTTGCTCTTTTTTATCAATGGCTTGTTCAACCTCTTCAACAGTTGCACCATTATAAAGCATTTCGAATTCTTCTTTGTAAATTGTTTCCTTATCTATTAAAATTTTAACAACCTTGTCAATAATGTCTTTTTTATTTGTTAAAATGTCTTTTGCTGTTTTGTGTGCAGCGTCGATAATCTTTTTAACTTCCTCATCAATTGTGAAAGCCAACTCTTGGCTGTAAGGAATTTGTTTTTGATAATTTCTGCCAACAAACACTTCTTCGCCCTCGCCAAATGAAACAAGACCAATTTTGTCTGTCATACCCCATTCGGTTACCATACGTCGAGCAAGTTTTGTTGCGCGTTCAATGTCGTTTGAGGCACCGGTTGTAATGTCAGCAAGCATAACTTCTTCGCTGCTTCTTCCACCAAGCATCATTGCAAGGCTGTCAAGCAGTTTTGCTTTTGGCATATGTGAACTATCTTTTTCATCGAAAGTTAAAGTGTAGCCTCCAGCCATACCACGTGGGATGATGGAAATTTCTTGAACATTGTCGCAGTTTGGAAGCGCTTGGCTAACGATTGCGTGGCCGGCTTCGTGCACTGCTGTGATATATTTGTCGTTATCTGTTATAACACGAGAAACCTTTTTTGGTCCCATGAGTGCTTTGTTTAAGCCCTCTTGAATGTCTATCATTGTGATTTTGTATCTGCCGTCACGTGCAGCAAGCAACGCTGCTTCGTTAAGTACATTTTCAATGTCCGCACCTGCAAGACCGCTTGTTAAACGGGCGATACGCTTGATGTCAACGTCTTCACTCAAAGGTTTGTTTCTTGCATGAACTTTAATTATTTCTTCCCTACCCTTAACGTCTGGAAGGTGAACATAAACTTGCCTGTCAAAACGACCCGGACGTGTGAGCGCTGGGTCAAGAACGTCTGCACGGTTTGTAGCAGCAAGCACAATAATGCCGCTGTTTGTTTCAAAGCCGTCCATTTCAACCAGCAATTGGTTCAAGGTTTGTTCGCGTTCGTCATTACCGCCACCCAAACCTGCGCCACGTTGACGACCAACCGCATCGATTTCATCAATAAATATAATACAAGGTGCATTTTGTTTGGCGCTTTCAAACAAATCGCGCACACGGCTTGCACCAACACCTACATACAACTCAACAAAATCACTGCCTGAAATGCTGAAAAATGGTACTTTGCTTTCCCCTGCAACGGCTTTTGCAAGCAAGGTTTTGCCTGTTCCCGGTGGGCCAACCAAAAGCACACCTTTTGGAATGCGCGCACCAAGTTCTGTAAATCTTGATGGATTTTTAAGGAATTCAACAATTTCCTTTAACTCTTGCTTTTCTTCGTCTGCACCTGCAACATCTGTGAACTTAACACTTGAACTAACAACCAATTTTGCCTTTGATTTGCCAAAGCCAAAGCCTTTGCTGCTGCCGGACATACTTCTAAACAAGAAAATGCCCATAACAACAATGATAAGCAGACTTGCATATGGCAACAATCTGCTGAACCAACTTTCGGTTTTGTAACTATAATTAGCCTCAATGCAAACCTTGCCCTCTTTCATAACACGTTTGCCATCTTCGTCATATCTAATTATAGGATTGCCGCTTGCGTCAACTCCATCTGTTTCCGAATTGTCATCGTTATATTTTGTTATAAGCGCTGCAACGTCGCAATTTTCAGTTATTGTGCAATAAGCATCAACTGATTTTGGGAAGCGCTTTTCATCAATTCCGTCAATTTTGCGAATGCGAACCGTGTAGCCATACACGTCAATTTCAGCAACCTGGCCTGTTTGTACCATATTTTCAAATTCGGTGTAACTAACCTTTTTGCTGGAATTGTTTTTTGCAACTATAACGTATATCATAATCACAACCAAAATTAAGGTAATGATATAAAACAATGCTGTTTTCCAACCTGAATTTTTCTTTTTCTCCATATTCACCTCAGTATGGTTTATTATATCATAACAAAAAAATATTAACAACCAAATTATAACATTTAATTATAATTTCCAATGCATAATATTTAAACACATTTCAGGGTATTATTATTCATAATTATTTATTATTTGATTGCCAAATTAGTTTTACTTTTTTGCAAAGTGTGCTATCATTAGACAAGTGAATAATTATATTTTGCATAAAATATATCAACGCTTAGCATATAGTTATGTATTATGGGAGGAACAAACATGAGTGTTGTTGGCATTATTATTGACGTTTTAATTGTGCTGGTTCTGCTTATAACTGGTTTGATTGGCATAAAAAAAGGATTTTTAAAGTCTTTACTTTCACTTTTTAACTGGGTTGTATGCTTGGCTGTTTCAATATGGTTGGCAAAGTATGTTGCAAACTGGGTTGGAAGTTGGTTTGGCATGGAAAATGCAATCGCTGGCAAAATTTCAAGTTCTATAATTGGCGTTAACAGCGAACTTGGCAATTCTGTGGCAAGTTTTGGCAGCAAAGATGCCATTATGAACGCTTGTGCCGGAATGAATGGCATACTGAAACAATTAATCAACATGATTTTCTCTTCAAGCAATGTTGATTTTGCTTCGGAAAGTGCTGTGGCAGACGTGGCAGGTGCGGGCGTTGCTCACATTTGCGTGTTGGCAATCTCTGCAATTTTGTTGTTCGTCATCATTAAAATTGTGTTGGCAATCCTTGGCAAAATGTTTGATAACATTGCCAGAACAAAAATTTTGGGCGGCTTAAATCGCGTGTTGGGCTTTGTGTTTGGGCTTGTGAAAGGCGGCTGCTTGGTTATCATTGTTAACATTATTATGGTGGCATTGTCACTTGTGCCTGTGATTAACAATTCTGTTATCAAACCAGTTGTTCAAGACAACACCAAAATTGAAAAAGTTATTTATGAAAAAACAGACTACTTTATTGGCAAATACGTGATTGAAGGAAAAATGATCCAAACTTGGATTGATAATTTATGGGAGAACAGATAAAATGGCACTATACGAAACACTTAAAGATAGAAATTTGTTGCCAGCAAAGGCGAAGCACGCAGACTCATTGAACAAAACGGTTTAAGCATGGACGGCGAAACAATCACCGACCCATATATGCAACTCAGCAAAGCAGACCTAACTGACGGCAAACTCTTCAAAAAAGGCAAAAAGAACTACCTTTTGATTAAAGTTAAATAAATTATCATTTGCATAAACCCAACAAAAAACTCTCAATCACTTGAGAGTTTTTTTCTACTATAGCGCTCCTTCGCTTTTTCACTCACAGTTACATATCGACACTTAGGACACCCTCGTCCATTAATTCGTTTGTTACCTGTCGCTTGCCACTCATTTCCACATTTTTTACATTTCCACCATAATTTTTTTGATGTACCCGCAACTATATTAGTTGGTTTTAAATTTGCATTCTTTTCATAATTCCATTCCTCTAATAATTGTGGATGAGTAGTCGCTAAATCATTGTAGCCTGTCATAACTTTATGATTTGAACAATAAGGACAATTACTCCCTTTTACCCTATTCGAAATTATTTCTTCATATTCGTGTCCTTTTGGGCACTTCCACCAAACTTTTTTACCGGATTTTTTTGTATAATTATCTACTGTATTTTTATTCTTATTTGAAAATTCTTTTGCTAATTCTGGATAAATAGTTTTTAAGTCATTAAACCCTATCAAAACTTGTTTCCCAGCACAATAAGGACATTTATTTCCTTTAGTTCTGTCCGCTATTCTTGATTGAAAACTGTGCCCACACTTTCCTTCCCACCATACAATCTTATGACTATTGGGTGTAACATTTTCAGGTAACAATTTTAAATTTTTTGCACTCCACTCATTTACCAAATTTGGAAACATATTTTTTAAAGAATTTTCTTTATTTTTATAGTCTATCAATTCATGAATCTTATTCATGTCTCTTTTTAGATCCACACTACAATCAATGTCGTAATTATATTTATGCTTAATAAACTCAAAAACATATTTGACCATATTTTCATAGTCTGTCGGAGTTTTCATAATGTAGTTATAACAATCATCTAATTTGTTAAGTCCAGGTTCTCTGATTCTTAATAAATCAATATTACAATGTTTACATATTTTATTTTTTTCAATGTCTTTTTCATCTTTGTGAAATCTTTGTCCATCATATTCTATTGCAAAGTTGAATCTTGGAACAAAGATATCTAACTCGCTAATTCCTTTGTCAATATCTTTATAATTCTCAATACAATCTTCAAATATTTGCTTAAGATAATAATAAATAATTCTTTCTGGTAACGATGTCCTATACTCTTTTATACAAATTGGACATGATTCCCAATCATTGTTTAATGAATAAATGTTTGCCAGCCACTCATGGCCACGAGAACAAATCCACCACACTTTTTTTGCCATTCCACATGTTATTTCATATGGGTTTAAGTTAATGTTTTTTTTATAATTCCATAATTTAAACAATTTTGGATTTTCAGCAATAGTTTCTCTTTTCATACAGTATTCACCATGATTAATTTAACCTAATTTTCTGGCCAGGTGCGGTTGGCTTTAAACCAGTTGGTATCTTTAAGTTTTGTGGAGTTGTTGCTGAATGCAAGGCTAACTTCTGATTTGGTGATGACAGAAATAACCATAATGTTGCCGTTCATTGATGTAAACTCGTTGTTTTTATAATCTATGCACAAAGTTGTTACATAAATATTTGTTGTGTACTTGCTTATGCGATTGATGAAGTCCTGTGTTGGGAATTGGTTTAATGGATTGGAAGAATATTCACTGCTGCCAGCGCAACAACAAATGCAAACCAATTTTGGTTGAATTGCTTTTAAAAGGTTTTCATTTGAACTGGTTTTGCTGCCGTGGTGACCAGCCTTGTACAAATCCACTTGAAGAGTGCCATTGTCAAAGCCATCTTTCAACACTTGATTGTTTTGAACAAGCATATCTTCGCCGCTTTTTTCAAGGTCGCCAGTGAACAAAAACTTTTTGTTGTTGTGGCTGAAAAGCGTGCAAACAGAATAATCGTTTTCGGTTGCTGCTTTGTGGTCGTAATAAAAATTATAAAGTACTTCAAATTTAAACTCACTGCCAGTGGTGGAGCCATTGTCAATAACAAACTCTTTGTTGTTGCCAAGCGTTGTCAACTGGGCTGGATAATAAGTTGCTCCATCGTTGTCAATTTCATTTTGACGTTTTGACAAATAATTTTGATAAGTTACGCCTGTTGTTTGGTTTGTGCCCTTTTTGTTATTGTCAGTTTCGTTGTTTCCGCCAAAGTCAATAATTTTTTCACATTTGTACAAATCAAAAATGCCCTTTGTTTTGCCGCTTGTTGCAAAGCCCGCATAATGGTCAAGGTGAGCATGCGTTACAATAACAAATTCAAGCACGCCGTCGGTGACATAGTTGTTTAAATAACTTGTTACAGTTGGAATGCTGCTAGCCTTTGAGCCGCAGTCAATCAAAATGTCGTAGTCCTTATCCGCGCCTTTATATTTGATATAGGTGCAGTCGCCAGTGTATTTGTTGCCAAGTTCCAAAAAATGCACGGACAATTCGCCCACTGCACCAGTGAGTTGACCATCGGTTAATGCTGCGTCGTTATATGAATAATAAACTTCCTCACTTGCTGTTAAAACTTCCGTGTCTGGAATGGTTACATATGTGAAGCCAAATGCACCGCCTGCCAAACCCAATACAAGTGCAACAATGCTTAACAAAATGCTCAATGCTTTTTTCTTCATTTTACACCTCCTCGTCTGGTACCATTTCGCCAGGTTCGCTTGCCTCAACAAACGAAATTAGCCTTATGCGTTCAACTTTGAAAAATTTGCCATATTTAAAACTATTAGATTTGTATTTGATATAAAAAGTGCCCTCTTCGTTGGACGTGTAACTACCGTCTGCATTTTTTGTTAAATTGGTTTCAATTTCAATGCTTTCTTGTTGGTCTTTGCCAAAGGATATAATCTTTACGCCTTGGTCGTAATACGATGATCCAATTTCAACTGAAATTTCATCTTTGCCAATAAGTTCAAAGCAATCGTTTTTACATATAATTTTTGTTGTGAGCCAGCCAGCGCCTGCACCAACTGCCAAAAATAGCAATGCCAAAATTATTGGCACAAATCCAACTTTTTTAACCGACTTTTTAACTTTGTTTTGAGTTCGCTTGCTTGATTTTTTTGTTTGTTTTGGCTGTTTGTCTAAGCCAAAGTCCAAATTTAATTTTGCCTTTTGTGTTGTTTTTGACGCGGTCTTTCTTGTTGCCATTGTTACCCCTTTTATGGTTATATTCTAGCAATAAAAGCACAAAAAAAGAAATGAATTCAAATTGTTTTGGAATTTTTAACCAAAATATTTTTGCTTTGGTTGTTTTAAGTATTACTAGAATTCATTTCTTATCTTTATTAAAATGACGCTGTCACAACCTCAATTAAATTTTGCAAGCGTTTTTTGCATTCGTCAACGCCAAGTACTTTCATAATTGAGTATAGTTCTGGGCTATTTTCGCGCCCAGTGATTGCAATGCGCACAAATTTTGCGCAATCACTAACACTGCCCGCATATGCGTCTGGTTGTTGTTTGTAAGTTTTGTTGTCAACAAACAAATGTTTAAGCGCAAGTTGTTTTAAGTTTTCAAACCATGCTTGATTGTTTTCCTGTTCGCAATAATTTGCACAATATTCTTTTAAGAATTCCACCAAATTGCCGCGTTTGACTGAGTCATAGTTCAAATTTTCAAAATTTGGCTTAAAAGAAGGCAAAATATAATTATACAATTCCACAATTTCACTGAAATAAGTTATGTCTTTACGAGGGCGCTCTCCGCCGCGGTCGATTGACAAAATGGCAATCAAAATGTTTTTGTTGTTTTTTATGATTTCATAATCATTTTCATTCCACTCTTTTGCCCAATTCAGTGCATTTTCATAAACCTGTTCCGCACTCATGCGAGAAATTATCGTTTTTGAAATATCATCAATTTTTGCAAAGTCAAACATAGGATTTGTTACACCAATTTTGCTTAAACTGAACGGGAAATCAGTGTATGGCAGAGTAGGGTTTTGTTTGCGCCACAACTCAAAATCGCTGTTGAGCAAATTTAAAAGATATTCAACAACAGCATTGGTTGGATAGCCTTTTTTAAGAAAGAAACGCACATCCGCAAATGGGTCTTTACGCTTGCTTATCTTGCGTTTATTACCATTTTCATCAAGCACACAAATGTTTGGAGTGTGTGCATATTTAAAAGGTTTAAACCCAAATTTGTGAGCGATTTCCAAATGTACAGGCAGAGATTGGAACCATTCCTGCCCACGAATGACTGTTGTTGTTCCCATAAGAGTGTCGTCCACAACATGCGCAAAAGCATAAACAGGAATGCCATTTGATTTAATAAGTACATCATCTTTGGCATTTTCGCGCACTTCTTTTTTGCCCTTAATGCGGTCGTTCACTTGGTGAGTAACGTTTGCGTCACCAGTTGAAAGTAACCTCAAAGCAAAAGGTTTGCCCTCTCTTAAATTCTGCTTAATTTCTTCCAAACTCAAATTTCTGCATGGGTCTTTAACTTCCAAATCTGAGTTTTCTTCCAACTCTTCTTCGCGTTTCTTTAAAATTTCCGCTTTGTCTGCCAACGCGCCACAAAAGCAAGGGAATGCTCCGCCTCGTTTAACAAGTTCATGAGCAAAAGCACGATAAATTTCAAGTCTTTTAGATTGAACATATGGTCCATATTCGCCCAATTCTGGCAAATTGTCACCTCTATAACCCTCATCTGCCACAAGCCCGAATTTGTTTAACATATCATAAGCAATTTGCCCCGCGTTTTCAACTTCACGCTTATTGTCCGTATCCTCCAAACGTAAATAAAACACTCCATTTGTTGCTCTTGCCAAAGATGAATGCACAACCGCCTGATAAAGTTGACCAATATGCAAATATCCTGTTGGGCTTGGTGCCAAACGTGTTACTTCGCCTGCGACATTGCGTGGCTTATATTTGTTTAAGTAAAAAGTTGTATCCAAAACATTAGGATACAACAAATCTGCCAATTCGCTAAATTCTTGCTCTGTCATTTTAAACTCCTGCATTATTAATAATGTTGATAATATTAATTAAAACTTTGCTATATTCACTAACAATATAGTTGTGGTTTTCAATCATTTTTACACAAAACTTTTCGTAATCAGTTGCATTTGGATCAACCCTCTTTTCCGCATATACAACTTCGTTAATTGCTGTGTGATAAATTGCAAGGTCGTTGTTCATTATTATTTGAATGTTAGACATTGCAACACTTTCCTCATAAAATTTGAGTTTTAAGTTTGCATTGCTGTTGATAACTGCCATTTTAGTTGGCAATTGTTCATCAAAAGTGCTGTCCAACGTAATGCTTGAAATGGCTGCCAAAAAACTGCGGAAGTTAGCGTCTGGCTTGTTATAATTTGAGCCTGACTTACTCAAGAAATATTCTGTTAAAACATTGCCTCTAACATAAGTGTTGAAATAAGCACGAGTTAAATTCAATGCTTGATAATCTGTTTGACTTTTGAAGTTAACCATGGTTTTATTTGCGTCAAAAGTTTCAAGAGAGTATTTTGAATAGTCGTCAAAAGCCCCTGTTAAAGCGTTGTTAAAATAAATGTTTGCCAAATCGAAATTATATTTTAACGCAGCAGTGATTAACCAATCGTAAGAATTGAACAGCGCTTTATACGCTTCAACACAATAATTTAAGTTATATTCTTGGTTACTATCGTATTCAAATTGAACAATTCTTGCCAAAGAACCAACATGGTCATCAACATTTTTAACCGCTTGTTTGAATGTTTTGAAATCGTTGTCAATTGTTTGCTTGGTTGCCTCATCCACTTTGATAGCTTGTTTTGAGCATAAATCAAGGTAAGAATACGCAAAACTCATGGAATATTGCAACAATGGATTGTAAAAATCATTCAAGCGAGTGTAAGGCTCCACTGTGTTGATAACATTTTCAAGATAAGCATAACCATCTTTTTTATAGTTACCATAATTGAAAACAATTTTGTCTGCAGAAAGTGTTGCAGAGGCACACCCATCAGCCACAGTTTCATATGTTGGTTTTAAATTTGAAAGGTTATAATCTTTCTTTTTGCTGCACGCCGAAAAACAAACAACACTCAAAAGTGTTAACGCACAAACCAAAACTGCTGACAAAAATTTTTTCATATTTTCCTTTGTTTAAATTCCTAAAATCTGCAAGAGATAATAACTTGCAATCAATTCATTGGTTGAAGAATTTGAGTTTGCAACATTCAAATTTGATTTTAAGTTTGCCGCAAATTCATTTTTATTGCAAGAAGCATATTTTTCAATAAATTTATTTGTTACGCTTGCAAAATTTCCGCCCACATTCACTGTTTGCAAATAGCCGTTTGTCAGGGTGAAATGGCTTTGCATGTAACTTAAATTTTCTAAATTATTTGAGTTTTCAATTTTAAGCCCTTTCAAACTCAACTTAACAACATTTGCATAAACGTCAATAACCGAAAACTTGACGTCAATTGAAGACGTGTTGGTTTCATTCACCACGTTATCTTTAACAAGCAAAACAAGTTCTGCACTTTGAGCAACATGGTCTGCAAATGCTTCATACAAATCGTCCGCTCCTAGAACTTTGTCAAACGCGTCAGTTTGACTTTTAATGTTGTATTCTTCAATCATCAACTTCAAATTGGCACTGCTGGAATTGAGACTTGTAATTTTGTCACAAATCTTGCGTTCTGCACTGGAGTTTTTGAAATTAAGCAAATATGAATTAATGCAAAACAAAGAATCTTGCATGTCTTGATAACTATTTATGATAAGATTAAAGCGATCACCGCCAGTTGTGGCAATGTTGCGCATGTTAATGACCAATTCTTTTTGAGAAGCACCATACACAAATTGATTGACAGATTTAAAAGCAGAATCTGCCTTGTTCAAATTGACAAAAAACAAATAACTTGTTCCGCCAACGGCAGCCAAACACAAAATTATTATAAAAATTGTTTTTAATGCTTTCCTCATATTTTTAATTATATAATTAATAGCTTTGGTTGTCAAATATTAATTAAGTAATATTTTCAAATTTAAAAATTAAAGCAAAAGAAAAAACCGAGTGCTTTTGCATTCGGCTTTTCGCTTTAAAGTTTTATTAATGGAATGATTACGCCAATAACAACAACAAGCAAACTGAGTACGTATAAAACTTTCCACACTGGTTGCTTTTTGGCAACATAACGCCAAGCCAAAACAGCAACAATGCAAATCATGATTGCAGTTGCAACACCTTGCAAAGCTACGATGATTTTTGCATTAACACCGACCAATGCAAGAATCAAAGAAACTAAATACAAAATAGCAACAGCAACAATAACATAAAGTGAAATTTTGTTAATGCCCCAAGCGGAACTTTTTGTTGTGTTAGTTTTGGTTGTTTTTGTGTTTTTCTTTTCTGCCATAACACTTCCTCCTTGATTAAAATTTTATAATTTTTTTTGTCTCAAAGTCAAACATTAAAAAATACTTTATTAAAAAAATATTGAAAATTTTTAAAAATATGGCAAAAAACTGATAAAAATTAACATTTTTTTAACATTTTAAAAATTTTATTTGAAAATTAAAAAAATAAATGTTACAATTAGATCATGAAAAATATTTTAATAACAGGAGCAAGTGGCGGCATAGGGATTGAAATTGCAAGCCAACTTGCAAAGAACAACAATAAGTTATTTTTGATTTACCATCAAAACGATGCTGAATTGAAAATGCTTAAAAAAACAAAATCAAAAAATTGCAAAATTCAAATTTTTAAATGCGACCTAACAAACGAAAATAGCGTTAACACCCTTGTCGAAGGAATTATTGCAAGCAACCACAAAATTGACTGCTTAATCAATTGTGCTGGCGTGAGCAAGGTTCAACAAATTCAAGATATAACCGAACAGGATTTTGATTATATTTTTAACAACAACGTCAAAACAACCGTGAATGTTATCAAAGCTGTTGTTCCACACATGATAAGTGAAAAATCAGGCAAAATTATCAACATTTCATCTGTCTGGGGCATTGTTGGTGCAAGCACTGAAAGTTTGTATTCTGCATCAAAAGGTGCAATCAACGCTTTAACTTTGTCACTAGCAAAAGAGTTAGGATTAAGTGGAATTGCTGTTAATGCAATTTGCCCTGGGTTTATTGACACAAAAATGAATAGCATGTTTTCAGAGCAAGACAAAAAATTAGTTGCAAACGAAACACCTCTGCAGCGTTTGGGTAAACCTAAAGACATTGCTGGTTTGGTTGAATTTTTGATTTCCAGAAAATCCTCTTTTATAACTGGTCAAATTATAAGAGTGGACGGCGGTTGGACATTATAAAAATTTACATAAAAAAGCAGGCTTTTCCCTGCTTTTTTCATTAATTATTTTTGTTCAATTTCTTCTTGCTCTGTGCTATGTTTAACAACAGATTCACCAGCAAACCAGCATGCTATCATGTAACCAGATGAGATGAGCGAAATGATTGCTGTTGAAAGGTATGTGTTAAAGAAAGCGGGATTGATGCCAGCTGTTGTTGCGTTTAAGCAGTACAAAAGCATAGTCATCAAAGCTGCAAGCAAACTTAAAACATAAACGATAAAGCCAGATATTGTTTTTGCTTGGCGTGTGCATGTGCAAATTATGTCAAATACAATAACACCAATAACAAGGCCTACCCAAGCGTAATAAATGATTTTTGCCCAAACTGGAAGACCGTTAATAACCAAGGCAAACACAAAGAAACCAGATGCCCCAATTGCCAAAGCCACTAAAGTGTAATAGACAATTATTGACAATATCTTTTTATTGAAAACACTCATTTTAACCTCCTTGTAATATTTTTCACAAGTTGAGTGTTTTTATTCAAAAGGCTGTTTTTTAATCTTATTTGAATGCCAATCTATTTTTGAAATATCTTTTTCTTGGGCCTGACTGATTTGACAAAACGCATTTGAAAAGTTCGCACGCAGGAATAATTAATATTGAAGCTATTATAACCAAAATCCATTGAGAAGCATTTAAAGGGGTCAACCCAAACAAAGGATAGACAAATGGAACGCAAGCAACAAACAAATTCAAAATCATTGTTATGCTGAAACACAAATTGAAAACTTTGTTGTCAAAAAGGTTTTTTCTGCTCAAGTTGTTGTTTGTTTTGCAGTTAATGCTATGCAATGTTTGCATGAAAATGATTGTGAAGAAAACCATTGTGCTAGCCTTTTCTGGTGCATAACACAAAACCCCAACAACAAACACAACCATAACAATAAATGTTTGCAAAATTGACTGATAAATTATTGCAACGCCTACTTTTCCACTAAACAGCCCATTTCGCTTATCTCTTGGCGGAGAAAGCATAACTTCAGGTTCAACCTTTTCCATGCCCAAAGCGAATGCGGGCAAGCTGTCGGTTACCAGGTTTATAAACAACATTTGAACAGGCAACAAAAATGTGAAATGAGGAAAAATCATCAACGAAATCAGCATTCCAAACACTTCAACGCAATTGGTGGAAATCAAAAATTGCAAAGCCTTTTGAATGTTGCTATAAACTTTTCTACCCTCTTCCACTGCAATAATTATTGACGAAAAATTGTCATCTGTAACCACCATGTCTGCCACATTTTTAACCACGTCTGTGCCGGATTTGCCCATTCCAACACCAATGTCTGCAATCTTTAAACTTGGTGCATCGTTAACGCCATCGCCCGTCATTGCAACAATTTTCTTTAAGTTTTTGAAGGCTTGAACAATCCTAACTTTATGCTCTGGGCTAACACGCGCAAAAACAGAATAATGTCCACACACTTTAACAAGTTCTGAGTTTGTTAATTTATCAATTTCCGCACCCGTCATTACCTCGTTAATGCAGGAAGCAATGCCCAATTGTTTTGCAATTGCAAAAGCAGTGCGTTTATGGTCACCTGTTATCATAACTGGTTTCAAACCCGCCTTAACACATTTTTCAATACTTGCCTCAACCTCTGGACGAGGATTATCCATCATGCCAGACAAACCCAAAAACACTAATTCTTCTTCAATGTCGATGTTTGGATTAAACACGTCAAAAGTTTTGCAAGCAAACGCCATAACGCGGTAGGCTTTGTCGCTCATATCGTTGTTAACAATGTTCAATTTTTCACGAAGTTGCTTGGTTAACGGTTGAATTTTTCCGTCAATCATAATTTTTGTGCACTTGTTTAAAACAACTTCTGGAGCACCTTTAACATAACTTTTTAACCCGTCTTCGTTAACAATAACGCTCATCATTTTGCGGTTGGAATTGAATGGTATTTCATGAACAATTTTCATTTTTGTCATTTTGTTGCAAGACAAAGCAAACTCATATATGGCAGCCTCTGTTGGCTCACCCACCACCTTTTTATTTTCCAACTTTGCGTCGTTACAATTAACCATACACTTAAGCATTTCCTCAAAAGCGCGGCTAGACTTTTCATTTGTTTGCCAATTTGAATAAGTTTCCACAACCTGTATTTTGTTCATTGTTAATGTGCCAGTTTTGTCCGTACAAATAACCTCGCAACTGCCCAAAGTTTCCACAGCATTTAAGTGACGAATGATACATTTTCGCTTAGCTAATTGCTGAACACCCAGAGCCAAAATGATTGTTATAACAGCAGGCAAACTTTCAGGGATTGCCGCCACCGCCAAGGAAACAGATATCATAATCGCATTCATCACTCCATTGCCAACAATCAATTCAAAAACTAAAATTAAAGCACAAATTGCCAAAACTGTCCAAGTTATGATTTTGCCAATTTTATCTATGGATTTTTGTAATGGAGTGGTTTCTTTTTTTGTGTTGAACAAAATGTTTGCAATCTTGCCAATTTCAGTGTTGTTTGCTGTTGCAACCACAACGCCTGTTGCTTTCCCACGCACAATCATACTTCCCGAATAAACCATGTTTTTACGTTCTGCCAAAGGTGTTCCCTCTGGCAAAATCACATTTGAATTCTTTTCAACAGGCACGCTTTCGCCAGTCAGTAAACTTTCATCACATGCCAAATTGTTGTCATAAATCAGCCTAATATCTGCCTGTGCAATGTTGCCTGCTTCAAGTTCTACAATATCGCCTGGAACAAGGAGGGTGCTGTCAATGTTAATAATCACGCCTCCACGCCAAACTTTAACATTAGTTTTGCAAAACTTTTGCAAATCGTCAATGCAGGCTTGCGCTTTGCTTTCTTGCAACACACCAATAATTGCATTCATGAAGACGATAAATAAAATAACAAATCCTTCAAACAAGTCGCCATATTGCTTGTGCACCAGCGCAATCGAAATTGAAACAACGGCGGACACTAACAATATTGCAACCATTATATTTAAAAACTGCTTAAAAAAGCATTTAATAAACGATTGCTTCTTTGCTTTTTTAAGTTCGTTTACTCCATACTCTTTTTTTAATTGCTCTACCTGTTTTTGACTCAGCCCTTTGAGATTTGAATTCAATTTTTTTAACGTTTCTTCAACACTTAATTTAAACATATTTCCTCTCTATAATCTTATTGTGAGGAAAGGAATAATATAACAAAGTTGTAAGTTTGCTTTTTTGAGAAAAATGTAATTTTTTTACTAATTTCAACAAAACTTTCAGTAAGCATTGAAAAATAAAATTTATTGTGCTAGAATATATAACAGTATGGAAATAGAAGAAATAAAAACCTTAATACCTACTAATTTAGATGAAAAGGCAAACACATATTTATCCATCCTTGACGAAATGCAGTTGGGGGATGAAATTAAAGCGCAAAGTTTGCTTTACTTTTTAATGTTTAACAAAGCAATCAGTTTTGAATTTATTCAAGAAAATCACCCAGAGGCTGAAAACTTTGTTAAGATTTTGGACAAACTTGAAAAACTCAGTTTTTCCGCCAGCAACGACGACGCTGAAAATATTCGTAAAATGTTTTTTGCAATAACCAAAGACATTAGAATTATTATGGCAAAAATTGCTTTGGTTGTAACAGACGTCAGATTTCAACAAGATTTAAGCAACGATCAAAAACAAAGCATGGCTAAAGCTATTTTTTTGCTGTTTGCCCCTTTGGCGGCACGTTTGGGCATGTCCAACTTCAAAACAGAACTTGAAAACGGCGCATTTTTAATTGCGGAGCCTAAAAAATATTTGGAAATTCAAGTGGACGTTGACAAACGCTTCCACAAAAGGCAGCCTATTGTTGAAAGATTGAAAGATTTAACAAAAAAATGTATGGACGAACTTGGCATTGACGGCAAAGTTATGGGCAGAAAAAAGCATATATACTCTATTTACAAAAAGTTGCAAGATCACCCTATGGACCAAATTTACGACCTGATTGCCGTGCGAGCAATTGTTAACACTGTTGCAGAGTGTTACGCTCTGCTTGGAAAGTTGCACAGCGAAGTTGAGCCTATTCCAAAAAGATTTAAAGATTACATAGCCATTCCAAAGCCAAACGGTTATCAATCCCTTCACACAACTGTTATGTTTGAAGGTTTCCCTGTTGAAATTCAAATTAGAACCAAGGAAATGCACAAATACGCAGAATATGGTGTGGCGGCGCACTGGTTGTATAAAGAAAAGCGAAACACTCAAGACAATTTGGACGTCCGCTTAGCATGGCTAAGGCAGATGATGGAAAATGAAAATGTCAGCATTGAAGATTTGGCAAAATCCCTTAATCAGGACATTTACAACAATGAAATATTCGTTCAAACTCCACGCGGAAAAGTGATATATTTGCCAACTGGTTCAACCCCTATTGATTTTGCTTACAACATTCATAGTGAAATTGGCAACAGGTGCGTTGGTGCCAAAGTTAATGGTAAAATGTGCCCTATTACGGACAGCCTTAACAATGGCGACGTTGTTGAGATTATAACCAACCCAAATTCAAAAGGTCCTTCTAGGGACTGGCTTAAAATTTGCAAATCTAGTGAAGCAAGAAAAAAAATTAATGAATTTTTCAAGCGCAACATGAAAGAAGAAAATATTAAACTTGGCAAAAGCATGCTTGAAAATGCAATTAAAGACAAAGGTTATGCTGTTAACAAACTTATCAGCACAGACACAATGCAAGAAATTTTAAACTACTACAACGTTGCAGATTTGGACGAGTTTTATGCTTTGGTTGGAACAAACGCTATTAAGCCGACAGTGATTGCAACCAAATTGATTTCCGCATTCCAAAAACAATTTAAAGCCGAGCAACAAAAAATTGAAATACACAACACAATTTCATTTGCTGCGCCACAAGAAAATCAAGTCACTTTAAAAGGATTAAACAACATACTTATGAAATTTGCAGGCTGCTGCAAACCTATGTATGGTGACGAAATTGTTGGTTTTGTTTCAACTGGACGTGGTGTTATTGTTCACCGAAAACAATGTCCAAACGTTGCATATTTTGATGAAAATCGTTTGATTGACGCAAATTGGAAACCAATTGTTGAAAAGCCAAAATCAAAAAGAAATTCTGTTAAAAAATAAATAAATATTAAAAAGTTAACAAAAATAATTATAAAAACATATTAAAAATTAAATATTTTAATTAATTTTAAAAAATTCCGCTTTAAATGAAGTGGAATTTTTCTTTTTTCAAAACCATGTTTAGTGACAAATCCAAAATCGTGAAAGCACCATATTCCTGTTTTGAAACAAGCTTAGCAATGGACGATGCGTAACTAACCAAAACGTTTGCTGTGAATGCGGGATTGGATTTTAATTTCAATTCAAATTTCGCCTCTTCTCCCAACGTTAAAACTTCACCAGTGTGAGCAAAGGATTTCAACTTGTTTAATTTGGCAAGACTTACAAACTTGACTATTGTTTTGTAACCATTAAAATAATCTGGCATTGAAACAATTTGATTTTTAATTTCGTTTTGATATTCCTTTTTGCAAACCACATAGCAAACACGCTTGTGCAAATCAAAACCATTATTAACCGCTTCACCATTTTTAATTTTTTTGATTGCCTTTTTGTTGGGAATTGTAAATTGAATGGCATCTATTACATTTGCAATGTTTTTAACTGCCTGTGTGTGCCCTTGGCTTAAACCCTTGCCCCAAAAAGTTGTGTAATTGAGATTCAAACAATCAAACAAAGCACGCATTAAACTAAACAGCCCGGGGTCCCATCCAAAAGCACAAAGTGCAACTTTTTTATTTTGTTTTGCCAATGTGTTTTGTTTTTCAATATACGCTTTTATTCTGTTGTGATTATCATAACAATCTATGGTGTTAAAATATTTTATCAGTTTGTGCGCAGTGCTTTCTAAATCGGTTTGAGAACCTACACACAAAAACATTAAATCAATTTTTTCTTTGTAACTTGATATTTTTTCGTACGCCTCGCAACCTAAAATTTTACGGCGTGAAAAAACAGCCACAAGTTCAAATTGCTCATTTGTTTTTAATTGCTTTGCAACCTGTTTGCCGAGGTTGCCATAACCCACAACACCAACTTTTAATTTTTGCATGATTATTTTTATGAAATTATTTTTAATAATGTTAATAAAATAAAAAATAATAAAATATACTTAGTTTTTAATAAAAAACATTAAAAAATCATAAATTTAATTAATTTTTTAATAATTTTAAATTATTTTATTATTTTTAATTTAATTTTTTCTTTGACAACACATTAAAAAAAATATAAAATAAACACATGAAAGAAATTGTTATTAACAAATCTCGCTTTATTGCGTACAAGTTTAAATTGGAAAACTTAGAGCAAGTTAAAGCTCACATTCAAGAATTGAAAAAGGAACATAAAAAAGCAAATCATGTTTGTTGGGCTTATGTTTACAACAAAGAATGTGTAAGCGAACGAGCGGCTGACGACGGAGAACCCAACGGAACAGCTGGCTACCCAATTTTAAATGTTTTGAAAAAGAAAAATTTAACAAACACTATGGTTGCCGTTGTTAGATATTTTGGAGGAATTAAACTTGGCGCAGGTGGTTTAACAAGGGCATACACAAAAGCAGCCGCCAGCGTTTTGGACGATAAAACGGAAAAAGACAATTAACTTCTCACTCGTAAAAGTTAAGTGGAGTTACAACAAAACAATTTTCAAAATTTGTTAACTCTTGCAACACACAAGCACACTTTTAATGTTGTGCTTGTTTTTTAATTATCAAACTATTGCTAAATTTTTGTAATTATGCTATTATTGCCGTATGAATATTAAAAAATTGATTGCAAACTGCATTAAAATTGATGCAGATATCGACATTGAAAACTTGATTGTTGAAAGCATAAGTACAGACAAAGGCGATTATAGTCTGCCTTGTTTTTCTTTTGCAAAGATTTTGCATAAAAGTCCTATGGACATTGCAAATGACATTGTTTTAAACTTGCAAAAAAATCCTATTATAGACCATGTTGAAGTTTTGGCTGGCTATGTTAATTTCTTTTTAAACAAAGCAGCAGTTGCTGAACAGGTTTTGAATGAGTATAAGAACAGCGATAATTTTAAATCCAACATTGGAGAAGGAAAAACTATCTGCGTGGATTATGGCAGCCCTAACCTTGCAAAATATCTTCATATTGGGCATTTAAAGTCCCTGATTGTTGGCGAAAGTTTATGCCGTTTGTGCGAGCAGTTTGGCTATAATGTTAAGCGCTTGGACTTTGCAGGCGATTACGGCACACCTTTTGGTAAAATGATTGGTGGCATGCAAAAATGGGGAAGCATTGAAGACGTTAGAACTCGTGGCAACGATGCACTGCAAGAATATTATGTTAAATTCAATCAAATGGAAGCAGAGGACGAGAGTTACAGCCAACTTGCACGAGATATTTTTAAAAAGATAGAGGAAAAAGACCCAGAAATCTACCCTATTTATCAACAAATTGTGGAAATCGCATTGAAAGATAGTCAGCGCATGTTCAATTTGCTTGGAGTAAATTTTGACGACAACCGCGGTGAAAATTATTATAACCAGTTTGTGCCTCAAGTTGTGGCAAAACTTAAAAAGGCAAATCTATTAACCGAAAGTCAAGGTGCACAAATTGTGGATTTGTCCGCTTATGACATGGCACCAAGCGTGATTATCAAAAACGACGGCACTTCTCTTTACGCTAGTCGTGACCTTGCCGCTGTTATGGACAGATTTGAAGATTACAAATTTGATAAAATCTTTTACGTGACAGACGTGGCACAAAGTTTGCACTTTAAACAATGGTTTAAAATTGTTGAATTGTTGGGTTTAAGTTATGCAAACAAACTTGAACATGTGGCGTATGGCAGATTTAGTTTGCCAAACGGAAAAATCAGTTCTCGCCGTGGCAAACAAGCCGTCTTGGTGGATTTGATTGAATACGCGCATAACAAAGCAGTGGACATAATTAAGGACAGAAAATTTGAACTGGAAAATCCTGCCGACGTGGCAAACAAAGTTACAAGTGCAGTTTTGAATTTTAGTGTGCTTAAAGTTGAAAGAACAAAAGATTGCGTGTTCGATATGGAAAAAGCATTCTCTTTTGAGGGCGAAACAGCCCCTTATATGCAATACACTTTCACCCGCCTTGAAAGCATTTTAAGGAAAAGTGAAACAACCGACGTAACACCGGACTATTCCTGCTTTAACACAGAAGCGTTTGAACTTGTTAAAATGATAAACAATTTTAAACAAACATTGACCCTTGCTCTTGAAAAACGCGACTCCAGCATTATTGCAAAACGTGTGATGGAATTGTGCAAAACCTTTAACCATTTTTACACAACAACCAAAGTGCTTGACGGAAACAAAAACACAACCAAAGCAAAAATAAATTTGGTTAAGAGTTTAAAAGAATGCTTGGCAACCGGATTTAAACTTATTTGTATTGAAACATTAAAAGAAATGTAAATTATTAATAATTAATACTGAAAAATAAAAAAATTATTTGAAAATTAAAAAAATGCAGCGTAATTGTTGCATTTTTTTACTATGATTATATTATTTTTATAAATTTTTTTATTTTTTTAATTAATTTATTATTTTGATTATTATTTTTTAACAATTTTAATTATTTAATTTGAGTTAATTGGCTTGCCTCAATTGTTATTGCCCCAGTTGTTAAAATTGTATTGTTGCGATTAATTTTTAAAGCGACATTGTCACCTGGGCGAACCATAAGCAAAATGTCACCAAGTTTAAAGGAACGATCCAATTTATAAACTTTGTTGTTAATAATGAAATGAGTAAAAATGTCGCCAGCCTTTAAATGAGATTTTTCCTCCCCCTCTGGCTGTACTGTGAAGCCATATGCTATTGAGTTTTCTGCAACGTCGTTTGCCAAAACAACATTATCTTCCACCACAATTTCACCAGTTATTGGATTATATGTTTGGCTGGAATTTGTGTCCACATTTTTAACATATATGCCAAGATATAATTTATACGCTAATGTATACTCATTTGTTTCATTGTAATAATACATTAGGTTTTCAAAAACAGAATTGACATTATCAATTGGCAAAGCATAACAAATGCCAAGTGCTGGAGTTGAACTATCATTTTCATAAACACGTTTTGCGTTTACAATGCCAACAAGTTCGCCATTTTCGTTGAAAATTCCGCCACCAGAATTGCCTCCGTTCACTGCCGCATCAATACGAATAACACGCAGGTTGAGATTGGTTGAATTGTCTGGCCCAGTAATTTGCAAATCTTCACTATCTACTGACACAATACCCTTGGTTATGCTAACACCCGAACCTTCTGGATTGCCAATCGCATATATTGTTTGGCTAACTTTATAGCTATCAGCTAATTTTGCGGCAACTGCATTGGGATTATTTTTAATCAAATCTGCAGTATTTACTTTAATAATTGCCAAATCGTAACTCATTGCTCCGCCAACGAGTGTTCCTTTAACATAATCTCCACCAATTTCATAATCGTTTGTATTTCTTGTTGTGGAAACTTTGCTCACAGACCAATCCACACCATATTGGAAAATGTAAATATCTTGACTTAACTTGCTTTCTAGTGTGGTGTTACTATCGTAAATAACATGATAATTTGTGACTATATAACTGAAATCGCTGTCCATTTTGTAAATCACGCCTGCTCCGCAAGGGACTTCGCTTTCGTTGTAAGGGAACACATGGCTGTTAACTGGGAATTTTGAGTAGATTGTAACCACCGATTGAAGCGCAAGGTTAACACCTTTATTTGTAGTTTGAGTTGAACTGCCTTTGCCAACCAAGTCTGTTAAAAATTTTTGATAACCTTCCAAATCGTTGGTATAATTCCCCATTGAAACGCCAAGGTTAAACAACTCTTCCACATTCAAACTTTCACCATCTTTGCCGTTTTCCACAGTCATGCTTGACGTCGTGCCGTCCGAATAATATACTGTGTAGATCGTTGAGCTTTCAGTTGTGTTTGTTTTTTTAATGTCCACAATAGTAACCGAGTTGCACGCTGAAAACATAAAGCATGCAGGAATAATTAAAAATATTAAACTTAAACATTTAAAAAATTTTTTCATATTGTCACCTAAAGTTATTATAGCACACAATCTGCCGAATTATAGCGTTTTTAATTGATATTTTTTTAATAACTTATTTTTCCCATTGATAATATTCACAAAACTAAAATTTAATTTTCAAAATTTGGAAATATAAATTTATTTTGTTTGAAATAAAATCAATTTATGCTATTCTATAATCAGGAATAATTATGAAGAAAACAAATGAAAATTGCATAAAAACCAATTATCACGAAGGTCACAGGCAACGTGTACAAGAAAAAGTTTATAAATATGGTTTACGCTCACTTGAACCTCATGAATTGTTGGAATATTTGTTGTGGTACACAATTCCAAGAAAGGACACCAACAAAATTGGTCACGCTTTGATTGAAAAGTTTGGCACAATTGCGAATGTTATTGACGCCGACCCGAAATATTTACAAAAAATTAAGGGAGTTGGCAAACGTTCTTCAATGTTTTTAACCTGTTTACCTGAACTTTTTAGCATTTACAAAGAAAGTTCAAGCGAAGGCAAATTAGATGTTTTGAACACCATTGCTGATTGCATTAGATTTTTTAGAAGCAAATTTGAAATTCGTAAAGTTGAAACTTTTTACGTTATATGTTTAAATTCTGGCAACCAAGTTGTTAAATACGAACAACTGGAAGGTGAGAGCGGCGTTCAAGTGAATATTGACACAAAAAAATTTAGCGAATTCATTAATGATTCCAACGTTGTTTCTGTTTTGGTTTTCCATACCCACCCATATGGTCAAGTTTCACCAAGCTTTGAAGACATAACCACAACTGAAACGATTATGTCAGTTTGTAACACGATGTATAAGTACCTAACTGACCATATTATATTTAACGAAACTTCGCACTTTTCATTTGGTAGAAACAATTTAATGGAAAAAATTGCACACACTACAAAAGTCAAAGCACAACCTCAAATGAAAGAATCTCTAAAAAGCAGAAAAGTTACACCATTCTCTTACATTGATAATGGAGAAGAGCCTGGCGTATTGATAGAACTACCTTATGTGATAAATCAAACAGACGTGAATTATGATTTTGAACACTTTTTAAAGGATTACAAAAAAACAAAGAAACAAACAATTCGCTAGTCTATTTTAAATTTTGCAAACTAATAAAGCACATTAAAAAAACACCATATTATGGTGTTTTTTAATTAACCTACGCGAGCACTGTAGGTTTTTTAGCCATACAGATGCTTACAATGTCAATAACCCAAAGGATTGCCCAACCAAGCAACAACCAAAGAATACCACCAAGTAAAATGCCGGTGTTGCCTTTAACAGCCCCTTTAACAATGCGGTAAATTGCCCAAATAATGTCCAAACCTGGCAAAGCAAAAATAATTTTCGCCCAAAGTGGTAATTTATCCATCCAATTTACAAAAGCCATAAACCCTCCTTAATTGTATTTATTATATAAAATATATTCAATAAAATCAATCTTTTTGCCTAAGATTAAAAAATTTGTAAAATATTTATAAAAAATTAGCCGTTAGTTAAATCGTCCGTGTTAAATTTTTGGCTTTCTATCCTTTTGATATATATCAAATTCCTGACGTCATCAGCCGAACTTATTCTTTCGTAACCAATTTTTTCATAAAAACCTGTTGCGCTTATTGAAGAAATTAAAAATATTTTTTCGCAGTCAACTGATTGAGCAAAATCTGCCAAACACTCCAAAAGTTTTGAGCCTATGCCATTACTTCTTAAATCTTTTCTCACCCTTAACAAATCAACACGTAAAGTTCTATGACTTTTCCTTATAATAAAGCGGCATTCTCCGACTTTTTCAATTTGGTCATTTTCAATTATGTAAGCGAACATAACGCCAGTTTCTTGGCGAACAATCAGCAAGCAGTCTGTTCCGTCCTTAATTTTTGCATTATAACAGCAATAGTGATTGTTTTTTGCATTTGAAATTAACATTTCAAAACGTTTATCCATATCTTTCCTTTTAATTTACTCCAAAACAAAAAAATGCAAATGGTAAAATTTAGGTTTCACACACTTGCATTTAAGTAATTACAAATTGTTATTAGCTTCGTTATTAAGCAATGGCAAGTTCATTTCAACAACTTGAGACTCCAAATTTTTTGCTTCAAAACCAAATCTGTTCAAAAAATTGATATGCTTTTTGAAACATGTAATTTGGATTGTTGAATAGTCCAGCTGCTTTGCAAGTTTAATGAAGTATTTCATCATAAAACTGCCAATTCCATTGTTTTGAAAGTCTTGCTTTACTACTAATGTTGACAAAAATATTGTTGAAGTATCATCGTTATCAAAACCCAAAACCAATTTGCCAACACAAACCAAATTGTTTTCAAACAAAACATAAGCATCTATAGTGTGCTCACCCAATTTTGAAACAAGCAAACATTGAATATTTTTATTTGTTTTGCCTATATAAGTTTTGTATCCGTTTTTTTCTGCTGCTTCTGCGCAAATCTTAAATTTTTTACTATAATTTTTTCCCATGTCATAATTATAGCATAAAGAATTGATTTGTCAAGACCAAAAACAAAACAATTTTACTAGATTTTTTTACAAGCATGAAAAACTTGATATTTACATAAATTTGATAATTAAAGTTCAATATTGCAAGAATAAACAAAATCTTCAGCAATAACAACCTCGTCAAAGCCTAACTTTTGATAAAACTTTACTGAAGGCTCTAAACTGATTAATTCCATTTTTTTAAGTCCAAGATTTCTTGAATAATTTTGCAAACATTCCAGCATGTTTGACCCAATACTTATGAATTGATAATCTTTGATTATTTCTAATTTTTCCACAAAAACAGACTTGTTCTTTTTGTTGATTAAATAGGTTAGTGTTGCCACTTTTTTAACTTTGTCATCTTTAACAACAAAACAAGACATAGTTTGTTTTTTGCAAAAATTCACAATTAAACTTTCTTGTTTGTCTTTAGTAAATTTAAAATCAACTTTGTTGCCATTGTTTATCACCAACATTGCAACTCTTTCCAATTTTTTATTCATAATGCTTTGATATTACCACCACAAAAGCAAATGTCAATAGCCTGCTTAAAAGTTGTTGTTAATATTCGCAGTTGTTTGGTGTGCGTGGGAATGGAATAGCATCACGAATGTTTTCAACGCCTGTTAAATACATAACCAAACGTTCAAAGCCCATGCCAAAGCCTGAGTGAACGCAACTGCCAAATTTGCGCAAATTCAAGAACCAATCAATTGGAACGGTATCCACACCCATTTCCTTGCAGCGAGCAACAATTTTTTCATAATTCTCTTCACGTTGACTGCCGCCCATAAGTTCACCAGCGCCTGGGACTTCCAAGTCCACCGCTGCAACAGTTTTACCATCTGGGTTCAGTTTCATGTAATATGCCTTAATATCTTTTGGCCAGTTTTTAACAAACACTGGGCCGCCAAAATGTTCGGTCAAATATTTTTCGTGCTCTTTGGCAATGTCGCCGCCCTCTTCTGGCTCAAATTCCCATTTAACAGGGGCTTGTTTAAGCAATTTGATAACATCGGCATGGTCAATACGAACAAAATGGCTGTTAACAACTTTGTTGAGTTTTTCAATCAAACCTTTTTCAACAAAACTGTTTAAGAATTCCATTTCTTCTGGGCACGTGTCAAGCACGTATTTAATTACGTATTTTAACATTTCTTCTTCAACGTCCATAAGCTCTTCAAGGTCGCAAAAACTCATTTCGGGTTCAATCATCCAAAATTCGTTTGCGTGGGTTTTGGTGTTGCTGTTTTCTGTTCTAAAAGTTGGGCCAAAAGTGTAAATTTTGTTGAATGCCAAAGCAAAAGCCTCGCCATGAAGTTGCCCCGAACCTGTTATATATGCTTTTTTGCCAAACAAGTCTTTGCTTGTGTCCAACGCCCCATCTTTTGTAAGAGGTGGTTTTTCAAAGTTCAAAGTGGTGATTTTAAACATTTGGTCACTACCCTCACAGTCGGTTGTTGTGATGAGTGGAGTGTGAACATAAACATAGCCATGTTCTTGAAAATATTTGTGAATGCCCATTGCAGCAACGCTTCTAATACGGAAAACTGCACTAAACAAGTTTGTGCGTGGGCGAAGATATGCCATTTCACGCAAATATTCAAGTGAATGACCTTTCTTTTGAAGAGGGTAGGTTGCGTCAGTTTCGTTGAAAACCTCAACTTTTTCTGCTTGAACTTCAAAAGGCTGTTTCATTTGTGGAGTTAAAACAACTTTGCCAGTAACAATGATTGTTGAACCAGTGTTTAGATGAGAAAGTTTGTCGTAATTAGCCAACTTATCCGCTGAAATAACAACTTGAGTGCCTTTGAAACTTGTGCCGTCGCCCATGTCTATGAAACCAAAGTTTTTCATATCTCTAACACTCTTAACCCAGCCCATTAAATCTATGGTTTTATCTTCAAATTTTTTATAGTCCTGTTTTAATTCTTTAATGTCAATTTTTTGCATATTTTTCTCCTTTAACTATGGGTCAAGCCTATCTGGACCACGGAACAAGAATTGTGCTTCTTTGATTGAGGTCAAATTCAAAAGCAACATTGTAAGCCTGTCCACACCAATTGCAAATCCGCCGTGAGGTGGCATGCCGTTTTCAAAGAAATGCAAATAATATTGCACGTCATTCGTAAGACCTTTTTCAGCAACATTCTTTTTTAATTCTTCAAGTCTGTGTTCACGTTGTGCACCAGAAGTGATTTCTATGCCTTTCCAAATAAGATCATAACCTTGCAAAATGCCGTTTTTGCGCATGTGATAAAATGCGCGCTTTTGAGGTGGGTAATCGGTTACAAACAAGAATTCATGGTTGAACTTATCATGAGCAAGTTTTTCACACAATCTTTCTGCCTCTGTGGTTAAATCTGTTTTTTCTTGCTCTGGAACTGTGTAGCCATATCGGGCTTCAAGTTCATCATAAATATCACGCAATTTCATTTGTGGGAATGGAAGAGTTGGAACAACAATATCCACACCAAACACTTCTTTAACCTTATCGCCAAACTTTTCTTTTGTTTTTTCAAGACCATAAGCAATCATTTCTGCCTCAAGGTTCATAACGTCTTGGAAAGAGTCTATATAACTAAATTCCACGTCGAAACTTGTGAATTCTGTGGCATGTTTTTTGGTGTAAGATTTTTCTGCCCTAAAGCATGGTGCAAGTTCAAAAACTCTGCCAAAGCCAGCAGCCATTGCCATTTGTTTGTAAAATTGAGGGCTTTGTGCAAGATATGCTTTGCGGTCAAAATACTTAACTTCAAAAACTTCGCTGCCACTTTCACTTGCTGTGCTAATGAATTTTGGAGTGTGAATTTCAATAAATTCGTTATTGATTAAATATTCACGCATTGCGTTAACCAAATAACTTTGGAAAGCAAATATCAAAGAATTGCGTTCTGTGCGTAAATCAAGCCATCTGTGTTCAATTCTTTGGTCGATTGTGCTGTCTTCTGCAATTGGGTTTGGTTCAGCAAAACTGGTAACTTCAACTTTGTCAAGGAGCACCTCTCTGCCGCCCATTTTAACATATTCGCTAAGCACAAGTTCGCCTTCAACTTTAACAGTTGCGCCTGGCACTAACTTTGAAAATGTTTCGCCAATCTCTGGATATTTAATTTTATCAACAAAAAGTTGAATTTTGCCAGAAAAATCTTTAAGCACAATGAATTGCATATTTTTTTTGTCACGAATTGTGTCAATCATGCCTTGAATCACAACACGTCCTGGTTCTAATTTATTAATTTCTGTTGTCATAATTTTCTCCTTTTATTTTTCACTTGTCCCGTACATTTGCTCTAATTGCCATGGGTGACGCTTGAAGAAGTCTTCCTTTTCTTTGATTGGAACAATTTTGCCTTGCTTGTTCTTATTTAGCCAAGTGTAGAATTTGTCAAAAATATTGTCCCAATTGAATGCTATGTCTTTATTTAACCCAATCATGTCTGCCACACGCTCAGCGCCGCTTGGAGCAACTGGGTGAATAAGCACGTCCGCCACCGAAATAAACTGCATTGTGTTTGCAACAAGTTGCGCAAGTTTTTCGCGTGTCTGTGCTAAATTAAATTCTTTAACCCAATATTTGTTAATATTGCGAATGAACACATCAATGGTGTTGAAAACCTGATTGAACTTTTTATTGTACATAAATGTTTCAACGTCCAAAATTGCTTTGCGGCAAATTTCCATTGTGCTATCGTCAATTTCGGCAGTTGGAATGGTTGCGTCAAAATTATTTTGCAAAGTGTAAAACATGGTTCTAAGCACACGGTTATAAACATTTGTTAACAAATTGCCTTCAATAACCATTGGGTCCGCATCTTCTGGTTTTGCGTCCGGATTGAATGCCTTAGGGCTTAAACCAACGTTGTTGTTTGTCAAATTCATCGCCATAAGGTGCAAACGGAATTGCTCTGGTGTGTAGTAATTCAAAAATTCATCTGCCATAGGTGGCTTAACTGCACCTGATGAACTTGCCTTTTGGTTCATATACAAAATGGACTTGATTGGGCAAATTTTTGTAACTTGCAAACAGCCCTCTGGTGCATTAAATTTCCAATCTTTGCCCTGAGTGGCAAGGAACAGCATTTGTTGTGCTGGGCCATAAAAGTAAATATTGTCTTCCCCAAGGAATTGATAAACTTGTGCGTCTTTGCTGCACCAATATTTTTTCCATTCATTCTCATCTTTTCCAATGCTTTCAAGGTAGGTTTTTGTAAAACTGATTGGCGCCCACAAACTTTCTGGCCAAACGTAGAAAGTTTGACCTTTAATGCCCTGAATGTCTGGGCAAGGCACGCCCCAAGCAATGTCACCTGTTAAACGGAAAGGTGTCATGCATTTGCCAGTGCGATAATGAATACCATGTTTTGCCAAAATTTCGCAAGCAATTTCACGATCAGCCAAGCGAGAGAATATCAAAGTTGTGTTTGGAGATTTTTCATTAACCTCAGTTTGAGTGTGCGCTGGAAGTTGGTTTTCAATCTGCTTTAAACTTTCAAAATATTCGCGTTTAATGTAAATTTCTGGGTCTTTAAAAAACTCTTTAATTTCTTTAACCATGAAAGGTGCAGTGTCTGGATTTCTTTCAATGGAAGCAATCCATTCTTTCAACTCTGGCAAACAATTTTCAAGGTTAAAATATAGGTTTTCCACTTTCACAAGTTCTGGCGTTTCACCACTCAATGTACTAACTGGGTCAATCAAGTCCTGAGGCAAATATTGGTGACCTAAATCACACTCATCTGCATAACCTTTTTCGCTTTGGCAACCCTGAATTGGGCACTTGCCAACAACCTGCCTGCCATTAAGCAAGCAATTGTGTTTTGTGTCAAAAAACTGCAAACTGCCATGTTTGCTGACCATATTTGCATTGTCAAGCGCGCGCACAAACCAATCGCTAACTTGATTGTGAATTTCACCACTTCTGCCAAGCGCTGAAGCCCCATAGAGATTGAAACTCACCTCAAAATTTTTGAAAGTTTCGTGTTGCTTATCGTGATTAATTTGAATAAAATCGCGAATTGTTTTGTCCTTAAACTGACCTGCCTGTTGAAGTTTGCGGAAAGCCTCAACTGCTGGAGAGCCATAACAATCGGTGCCTGAAACAAACACAACATTTTCCTTGCCAATTCTATCTCGAAGGAAACGTGCAAAAATATCTGCACGCACAGCCATGCCCACATGCCCAAAATGCAATAACTTGTTGCCATATGGCATTCCACCAGTCACAACAGCCCTTTTGGGGAAATTTGGTCTTGGTCTAACAAAATCCATAAACACTCCTTAAAAAACAAAAAAACCTAATGCAAACTGCATTAGGACGAGGAAAAACTCCCCGCGGTGCCACCTAATTTGCTGATTGCTCAGCCACTTTGCCAAACTGCCACCTTTCGGTGATGATAAAGACTCAAAAGTGTCTTTCACCATGCGCGTGCGATAAGTTCTCACTATCCTCATCTCACTTTACCACGTTGAGCATGGTTACTCTCTTTCTCAACATCTTAAACAAATTATAAATATTAGTTTTTAATTTGTCAAGATTTTTGTTTGCCTATTAACAAATTTTAAGAAAAATGCATTTCTACTATTTGCACCTCTTGATTGGAATAAACACAAACCATGTTTCGCTTTTCAAACCTCAAATTAAAACTCACCAGTTCAAAATTTTCACCACTAGCCCCGCCTTCAATCTCTTCTTGCCCATTGATTTTTACATAAAAATTTGTTGTTGCTTTAATTTTGATATTTAAAGTTTGTTCGTTAAATTCAATGTCTTTTTGATTCTTCAAATTTTAAATTAATCAAAAACAACAACCATTTCCCTTGACAAAGCCATTGTTTATTAATATAATAACCAAAGATAATTGTCAAATTATCAGCTTGTCAGCGTGTGTACTTGAGTGCCTTACGTTCCCAAAGCTCTAAAAATCATATGCTACTGTGGCTCAGCGGTAGAGCACCACCTTGGTAAGATTTGAAATGCCTAAAATTGCCGACTTAAAAACTTAATAAATTAGCCTATTTTTATAGATATGCTGCTGTGGCTCAGCGGTAGAGCACCGCCTTGGTAATTATATTATTTACCAGTTTACGAATTTGCTCGAAAGTATTAAAAACAAACAAGCTATCGTGTTATAAATATTAAGCAATTTGTAAAAGTGTAATAAAAATGTAAAATTAGGTTGTCAGTTTTATACACATGCCGATCATTTAAATAGTTAACAACACTATTCAAAAGTTGTGAATATGCTACTGTGGCTCAGCGGTAGAGCACTGCCTTGGTAAAACAAAAACAGTATAATTTGCAAACAAAAATATCAATCAAAAATCGTCGAACATTTGGTTCGTGCTGGTGTGGCTCAGCGGTAGAGCACCACCTTGGTAAAACAAAAGCAGCACTTTTTAACCACTAAATTTCGCCGCAAAAATCATTCAAAAACAGCACTATGCTGGTGTGGCTCAGCGGTAGAGCACCACCTTGGTAAGGTGGGGGTCACGGGTCCGATTCCCGTCACCAGCTCCAT